>CAZDEW010000020.1:0-41695 GCA_964504585.1 uncultured Pseudomonadales bacterium
CCTCCTTGAACAATTCGGCTTCGATGCGAGGGCGAATAACCGCTTGATCATGGGCGGACCGATGATGGGCTTCGCGCTGAGCAGCAGCGCAGCGCCAGTAATAAAAACCACGAACTGCATTCTGGCTCCAACCGAAAGAGAATTACCAACACCACCACCGGCGCAGGCCTGCATACGCTGCGGCATGTGTGCGGAAGCCTGCCCGGCTTCGCTGCTACCCCAGCAGCTATTCTGGTTTGCGCAAGGCAAGGAACTCGACAAACTGGTTCAGCATAATATCGCCGACTGCATTGAGTGCGGCGCTTGCTCATACGTGTGCCCCAGCCATATACCGCTAGTCCAGTATTACCGGGCATCAAAGGGTGAAATCCGTCAGCGTGATCAGGATTTAAAAAAAGCTGAAGCGAGCAAAGTGCGCTTTGATGCCAGGCAAGCCAGACTCGAAAGGCTGGAAGCAGAAAAAATCGCGGCGCGAAAAGCCCGGCAGGAAAAAGCGAAAGCGCGCTCTGCAGCGGCGAAAAAAACACCCGGCGCTGCGGAAGATTCAGGTCAGGATGCCAAGGCGGCCGCGATAGCCGCTGCAGTTGCGCGAACCAACGCTAAAAAAGCGGCGCTCAAAGCAGACACCGCTAACGCGCAAGCTGCTGACCCCAACGATCCGGTCGCCAAAGCACTGGCAGCGCGGGCAAAAACTGCTTCAATGAGTGACGAAGAGAAAGCCGCAGAAGCCTTACAAAAGGCCGAGCAGCGAGTGATCAAGACACAGCAGCGCCTGCAAAAAGCCGAGGCAGACGGCGATGAGAATATTGACGCCTTTAGAACTGCAGTCGAAAAAGCACAGACGAAGCTGGAGGCGCTCCAATCGGCGGCACCGTCCAAATCGGAACCTGCACAGCAGCATACAAAAAGCGAAGGCAAAGCTATTGAAGCACCTGAATCTGAAAATCCCATAGCGCGAGCGCTGGCAAAGCGCGCAGCGGCAGCAAAAGCGCCGCCCCTGAGCGAAGCCGATAAGGCACGCGAGAGTCTACAAAAAGCGGAACAGCGCCTCGACAAGGCGAAAACGCGCCTGGAAAAAGCCAGAGCAGACCAAGATCCCAACATCGCGGCCTTTGAGAAAGCCGTCGACAAAGCCGAAGAGAAAATTGCACTTGCGCAAAAGTCGCTTGCAGCCATCGAAGAAGAATAATCATGCCGCTATTGCAAATCACCTCGCCCCATGCCTACGGAAAAAACGATACCGCATCCGTGATGCGGCTGGTCATACTTGCGACACTCCCGGGCATTGCCGCGATGATTGCTTTCTTTGGCTGGGGCGTGCTGAGCAACCTCGTCATTGGTTGCACGTTTGCACTCGCGTTTGAGGCTGCGATTCTCAAGATCCGGAAAATGCCCGCGAGATTTTATCTGCGCGACAATTCGGCATTGGTCACCGCGGTACTACTATGCATCGCCTTGCCCCCCTACTCTTCATGGTGGCTAATTGCAGTCGGCATATTTTTTTCAATTGTTGTCGCGAAACAGCTTTACGGCGGACTTGGCTATAACCCTTTCAATCCAGCGATGGTCGGCTACGTGGTGCTGCTTATCTCCTTCCCGGTTGAAATGACGCGCTGGGCCGCGCCAAACGCTGAAACTTCGCTCAACTTGCTCGACACCTTCGCAGTTGCTTTAAGCCTCGAGAGTTACCCGTCAACTGTCGACGGCTTTACTGCGGCCACCCCGCTCGACATCATGCGTCAGAATACCAGCCTGATGATGTCAGACCTTAAAGAGACCTACAGCGTATTCGGCAACTGGGGGGGCGTCGGCTGGGAAACCGTCAACGCAGCTTTTTTGCTCGGCGGACTATTTTTACTGTGGCGAAGAATTTACACCTGGCATGCTCCGGTAAGTATGCTGCTTTCCCTGTTTCTGCTTTCTGCAATTTTTTATGACGGCGGATCTTCCAATAGCGCTGGCTCTCCACTCTTTCATCTCTTCAGTGGCGGCACCATGCTGGGCGCCTGGTTTATCCTCACCGACCCCGTATCGTCTGCAGTTTCAAACAGAGGGCGCATTATTTTTGGCGCACTGATCGGCGCGTTGATTTTTATTATTCGGAAGTGGGGCAACTATCCCGATGCCGTCGCGTTCGCAGTTCTATTGCTAAACTTCGCTGCACCGCTGATAGATCATTACACGCAGCCTCGCACCTACGGACACTAGTACAAGAATTCAAGCGCTATGGCAGACGAGTCCAAACCAGAACAGAATAGCGAGGGTGCGAGCCCGGTCTCTATGCTGTCCTCAATTGCGGCCAACGGCTGGAAGCTGGCGGGCTTTGCGCTGCTGGCAACGTTTTTTATTGCCCTCACGCAGCTGCAGACCAAAGAGCCTATTGCTGAACAGCAGCGCAAGGCACAGTTACGGGCGTTACTCGAAATCGTACCCGCAAACCAGCACGACAACGACCTATTGCAAGACAACATAGCATTTAACGATGCCGAACTCGGACTGCGCGAGGCGGGCAAGCTGTTCCTTGCCAAAAAAGGCGGTAGTGCCCAAACCCTGATTTATCCAGTTGTCGCGCGGGACGGATACAGCGGCGATATCGCGATGATCGTAGGCGTAGGCATGGACGGCAAATTAGCGGGGGTTCGCGTTCTTCAGCATAAAGAAACCCCCGGGCTTGGTGATGGTATCGAGACGCGAAAATCAGACTGGATTCTGGATTTCGACGGAAAAAGCCTTGGCAACCCCGAGAAAGCACGCTGGACCGTAAAGAAAGATGGCGGCGAATTCGATGGCTTTACCGGCGCCACGATTACCCCGCGCGCCGTCGTGCTCGCAGTGGCGCGCACGCTGGAGTACCATGAAGCCAACCGCAAGCGGCTGTTAAAGCAATTCGAAACCGAATAAAAGGGGTCAGAACCCTTTTTGTCACTTTACGCAGGATTGATGTCACTTACCCAAGTATTCATCAACAACCGGAAAAAAGGGTTCTGACCCCTTTATTTGATTTTTATGGCAAGTTACGGCGAACTTACAAGCAACGGACTCTGGAAGAATAACCCAGCGCTGGTGCAATTACTCGGACTGTGCCCATTGCTTGGTGTCACGAACACTGTCGTCAATTCGATTGGACTTGGACTGGCGACAATATTCGTGCTGCTGGCATCGAATACCACTGTTTCGATGATTCGCCACGTGACACCTGCAGAGATCCGATTGCCGACGTTTGTCATGATCATTGCCGCAGCCGTGACCTGTACTGAACTTCTCATGCAGGCATACACCTATCAACTCTATGAAATTCTCGGTATATTTCTGCCGCTTATCACCACCAACTGCGTGATTCTGGGCCGCGCCGACGGCTTCGCCTGCAAGAACCCAGTGTTCGTTTCCGCCTACGATGGATTTATTATGGGAGTGGGCTTTCTTGTCGTTTTGTTTCTGCTGGGGGCTATGCGCGAGCTTCTCGGCACAGGCGGCTTATTCGCGAACATGGATTTACTGTTTGGCCCCATTGCTGCAAACTGGCACTGGCAAGTCGCCGAGAACTACCCACAGTTTCTACTTGCGATCCTACCGCCAGGCGCCTTTATCCTCACGGGCTTATTGATCGCAATGAAGAACACTATTGACCTCCGGATAGAGCGTCAGCAAAAGGCCATGAAAGCGTCCCAACCCAAAGAGTCGAAAAGAGTCCGAGTCACCGGCACAATTAGCTAGTGACAGGCCACTCCACCTCCGCCTCGAACGTCAAGCTCACACTTCAGGTCACCACCCAACCTATCTGGCTGGGTCAGGCACTCCCCTGAATCTTGATTATCTTTTTTAAAAAAAAACCAGCTTGGGACTTGCATGTCACCGATAAGTGACTTATATTGTCACCATACAGTGACATATATGTACGTATTTGAGCAATTCGCATGGCACGAAAAAGAAGTCGAGAAGCCACAGAGCGCCACTTGGTTACTGCAACAGCGCAGCTGCTGGCCGAGGGCGGGTTTAAAGCGCTGGGAATTAACGCCGTTGCGCGACAGGCAGACGTAGACAAGGTCCTGATCTACCGCTATTTCGGTGGGCTAAGTCAGCTTATCGAAGCCGTCGCTGCCTCCGCTGACTTCTGGCCTTCGATCGACGAATTACTACCGCCCTCGCAGCTCTCTTCCATTACCGACCAGGAGCAGTCGAGGGTGCTAAAAACCTTGCTGCGCAATTACGCCGACTCTATCCGGAACAGGCCTCTGACTCAGGAAATACTGGCCTGGGAGGTGATCGAGCGCAACGAGCTCACCATACCGTTTGAGGATGTCAGGGAGCGAACCGGACTGGAGATTGCCGCGAGGCTCAGTGACCTTAGGTTGGGCAATGAGGATATCGCTTCCCTACTCGCAATTCTGTCGGCAGCCATTCACTACCTTGCACTGCGCGGCCGAAAAATAAAGCGCTTTGTTGGCGTACCTATTGATAGTGATGAGGGCTGGCAGCGCATCTACGCAACTATCGACCTAATGATTGACGCCCAGTTTTCGGCGTCCACATGAGTAGAACAAGTGAGGAGAACATCATGTCTGTCGTAAACAAAATCAGTACCCGCGCTGTTATAACACTATGTCTATCGACTGCGTTTATCACACTTGTCGCGACGGGACTCCTACTCTATTTAACTCCCTACGATCGATTTCAGGCCTCATTACACACCTGGTCAGCGGCTCTTTTACTGCCGGCGTTTTTCCTGCATATCAAAAACAACTGGAGCGCCTATGCGCGCTATTTCAGCAGCTCAAAGGGCAAATGGGTGTTTTTCGGAACACTTGCTCTCATACTGCCAATCTCTTACGGGCTAGTCACGGAGCGAGCACCGATTATTTCACTCATTGAGTTTGGTGAAGAATTTCGAGCCGCGAATACCGTGCGCGAGAACGAGTACCAGATCATCAGCATGCATATGTCCGACGTACAAGAAGAAAATACCAGCCTATCGCTGTTCGTAAAAGCCGGAGCTCACTATACCTCTGAACCACAGCAGGCGGTGCTTGGTTTTACTTACTCGTCGGTACCACAAATAGCTGTCTGGGTCGAAACGATGGATGGTCAGTATATAGAAACGCTCTATCTCACCAGCCGCATCGCCAAGTCGAACTTTCGGAACGTCAATCCATTCGACAAGACGGTCATTCGACGACCGGAAGGTCTTCCTGTGTGGGGTAAAAGGAGCGGAATTGTAGGCAGCGATGGCCTGCGCATCCCCGATCACCAATCCTCCACTTTCGACGGGGTCAGTGCGGCAACACCCCTTGGCGACCACGAAATAAAATTTGCCCTTGGCAAACTCGAAGGCGACAAGCGCTACCGGCTTTGGCTGGAGGTCAATCGCTCCTACGATTTCAATGAGTTTTACTCCAAAGATCGCTTCCCAGACGACCCTATCTACAGCGGCAGCGGGTCGTCCGGACAACCTTCCTTGCTTTACTCTACCGAAATTAAACTCGATCAGCCCGGTCACAGTGTCCTTAGCCTGCAGGGGCGCGGCCATCACTCGGGCGCGCACGGCGACATGCTATCGGATACATCCAATATCACTACCGCCAAAGAAATCATCGACTTCGCATTGGCGAGCGTAAACAAAACATAAAGATGCAGGCGCTTAAAATGAAAAACCTAACTCTGTATTTAGCTACCGCCCTTTTATCGACAACAACTGCAGCTTCCGAGGGATCGCACGATGTTTTTGGTACATTTCTCACCGAAGACGGCGATTCGCACATCAAAATATCGGATTGCGGAAACGGCAGCCCGTGTGGAACAGTCGTGTGGATTGATCCGGCCTCGCTCGCGGAGGGCGAGACACCCGAGACTATCACAAGCAAGGCGAGCGGCGAACCGATCATGGGTATGACCATGCTCTGGGAATTCGAACGCAGCAAAAAAGACTGGCGCAAGGGCAAGATATATAGCCCGAAAGCCGATAAAACCTACTCTTCTCGCCTAATGCGCCTGGAGAATGGCGACCTTCAAGTCAAGGGTTGTATTGGCTTTATTTGCCAAACGCAGCTCTGGACGAGCGTAACGTTGCCTCGCTAGAACTCCCGAACCGATAGTCGCAGGCACAGCTCGAAACTGCCCGGGCGTCACGCGCATTAGCGGCGGGCCTGCACCTCACCCAACTATACCCGCCGGGCTTTCTCTGCTATCGTCCCTCGCGCTCACCAGAAATCATTCAGGCCACAAACAAACCCGCTCGGTACCCTATGACCCAGCACGAATATATCTTTATTGCCGTTTCGATCATTCTTGGCCTTGCCATCACCAGACTTCTCAACACGATGGCCGTGCTGACGCGCGCTTACGAACGCGTGAACTTTCACTGGGCGTCTATGCTCTGGGCCTTCAGCATTTTGCTATATATTCTTCAGCTTTGGTGGGTAGGCTGGGGCTTAAGGGACATTGAAAGCTGGAAGTTTCTGGATTTCATCGTGCTGGTGTTTGGCTCCTCCTGCATCTATGGTGCCGCTGAAATGGCACTCCCATCGCCCGAGGGTAATAATCTGGACATGTTGCAGGAAAGCCAAAGCCTTGGCCGCCTCTCTGCCCTGTCAATGTTGATGTATTTTCTGGTGGGGCCTTACGTCAATATTTATATGTATCACCACTCTATACTGGCTTCGTTGACGATACCTTCAATAGGTATTCTTTTAATGCTGCTAGTTATCCTACTTCCCAGATTTTTTAAACTTTGGTCAGCACTTTTCGCGGCGTATTCGCTAATCGTATTATTGCTGACTGTATAATCCACTGTTTCGCAATCTCGCCCAAATTGTCGGACTCTCGCCTTGACTCAGAACCAGTCTCGTCTCGCCATTATCGGTACCGGAATCGCCGGCCTGTCGGCATGCTGGTTGCTCAAGGATCACTTTGACATCACCGTCTTTGAGTCAGCGCCACGCGCGGGGATGGGCGTACACACGTTTAGCTATGAGCACGAGGGCCAGAGTTACCGCATCGATGTGCCCCTGCGAATTTTCTGTGAGGGCTACTACGACAATTTAATGGCCCTGTATCGTCTGGTTGGCGTCGATATCCAAACTAGCGATCACGCTGGGCAGTTCGCAAACACCGACGGTGAAGTTTATCTTCACTACGGCAACCGGCATTTCCTCGGCAGATCGCGGATGATTTTGAAAGGCAATAGCCTGCGCAACCCCGAAAGCTGGCGGCTTGGGATTGAGAATCATCGATTCCTCAAGCGCGCCAGATCAGATCTCGCAGAGCAAAGAGCATTGAGCAGTCATACATTCGGCGAGTATTTGTCGCAACAGCGCATCAATGAGCAGTTGGTCAGGCAAATTCTTTTGCCGATCATGTCGGTAACCTGTACCTGCGACTATCAAAGCGTTCTCAACTACCCTGCCGACATGATGCTCGAGTATCTAACATGCGGCATCGCGGAGTGGGGCATTCTCAATGCGGCCAAAGGTGTCGACGATATCGTACCAAGACTTCTCTCGAATGCCGAGCTACGTACTAACTCACCGATTCAATCGGTTGAACCGATAGACCAGTCGATACGAGTCACCACCGCCGACAATGAGTCGGCGTTATTCGATCACGTGATCATTGCTTCGCAGGCGCAGCAAGCAGCTGCACTGCTATCAGGATTTGATCAACAAAAAAAGCTGCTGGAGCGGGTACCCTTCGAACGCTCGATCATGAGTGTGCATACCGATAAATCTATCTTACCGACGACCAGAGCACCCGCATCGCCCGTCAGTTACTGTGTCCCTCCAGACGCTGAACGCGCTGAAGTGTCGGTGGATTTGAGTAAGGCATTCGAGCGATACCGTGGACAAGAGAGCGTTTTTCAAACCTGGAATCCCCTGCGCGAGCTTAGAGCCGGCAGCGAGCTTGCCCGCGTTGAGTTCACACGCCCGGTGGTCACCCTCGATAGCCGTGCCGCCGTCAGCCAATTGCGAGAGCATCAGGCTCAGCAAAACAATCGGCTCTGGTTCTGCGGCTCATATATGGCCGATAAGATTCCGCTGCTCGATGGCGCAGTCGATTCCTCAGTCAACGTTGCCAGGCAGCTCGGTGTGGAAGCGCCATGGGCCGCCGACGGCTAGGCCATGGCGGAGTTTCATGATCTAGCTGAAATCGGACTTAACCAGGACGGCGAAGCCTGGGGCAACCTGGGTTACTGGCATGCTGGAGCAAACTACTCGCAGGCTTGCCGCGCACTGGCGATGCTTCTCGGAGACGCTGCCGAACTCAATTCGTCGCACAAGGTCTTCGATGCCGGCTTTGGCTGCGGAGACCAGCTGCTGCTGTGGTTGCAGCACTATCAGGTCAAAAGCCTAAGCGGTGTAAACCTCTCGAAGAGCCAAACCACGCTCGCCAAAAGGCGCGTCGAAGAAGCAGGTTTCGACGCGACTGCGCTGCAAACTGCGAGCGTTGCTTCTAGCTCTGTATGGCAAGCGTCATGTCAGCAATCGATCGACAGAATTATCGCGCTCGACTGTGCGTATCACTTTACGAAGAGAACGGAGTTTTTTCACCGTTCATTTAGGGCGCTTTCATCCGGGGGGAAGGTAGCGTTAACAGACATGGTTTTCGCTGGTGATATGGGAAAAGTGAAAAAAAACCTATTAAAGCTTATGCTGCTCGCATCTCGCATTCCGGCCAGCAATGCCGTGTCCGAAATCCTCTACCGAAGCCAACTGGCCGCTGCCGGCTTTAGTCAAGTCATAACAAGGGATATCAGTGAAGAGGTACTCGTGGGCTTCTATAAAGCTCAGCAACAATTAGGCAAAGAAAATGCCCACTGGCAAAAAATGAAGTACCGCGTAACTGCCAAATTTTTGAACTGGGCCTACTCGCGAAACCTTATTCGCTACATACTCGTCACTGCTGAAAAATCGCCTTAGCGGAATTTAAAGGGGGTACAGGGAGCACGAGGAGTAAAAACAGTTACAAGCTTCGACCCCTAATTCTCGCTCTCTCGCACACAGGCCAGCACCGCGCGCTGGAAATTCTTACCCCTTTCATTCAATATATCCAGCGAATGCAATGCAGTGGGCACAAAACCAAAACCTATTTGCAACTCAGGGTGCCACTGGAAAATCGAACCCCCTAAACCCATCCAACCGTAGAAACCCTCGCGCCCACTATTTAAAGCCGTGTCAAACCGGTTGCCATCGAGAACAGGCTGGTACCTGTCAACGCCACCTTGCGTGAACCTTGTACGAAGAATCCCACTCATCTCTGCCTCAACAGAATTATCATGCATAGCGGTCCAGCCCTGCTGACTCAGATAGGTCTTACCATCATAGGTACCGCCCGCCGCAAGCATAGCAGCAACTCTCGCCAGACCTCTGGCGGAAGCGTGCGTATTAGCAGACGGCGTTTCTCCACGCGCGAACTCACGATCATTAAAAATTTCAAGATTCTTCATGCCTTCGACGGGGACGGGTGCTCCAAACCCTTTGCTCTTGACGAAGTCAGGCAAGATACGCAGGAACAAAGTAAAAACGTACAGGAAGTTATGTACGATCCGGCGCCCGAGTGCGCGGGGCAGTAAGCTCTGCAAAAACTGATAGCCGAAACTCAAGGGGAACACCGACGCCACCTTCGCCCATCGATCATCCTGCACACCAACGACCACATCCGCTTGCAGAGGCCCACAGAGGTCATCGCGCAGGTACTCACCAATCGTACGTCCATCCGGGTCCACGCGGCGAAATAGCTCGTTAGCAATCCAGCCGCGTGTCATAGCGTGATAACGGCGCTCTATCTTGCCCTCCGCATCCGCGTCTGGACTCTGCTTCTGAATGATTTCACCAACCGCATTCTGCTTGATGCCATCCCGATAGAGATCACTGATCTGCAAACTGGAATCAAAAACGGCCATGCCCGCCTCATGTCGCATCAGATCGGCAACAGTAATTGCGCCCTTACCGTTTGCAGCAAACTCAGGCCAATAGCTGGCGATCGGCTGCTCGTATACAAGCAAGCCTTTGTCGACCAGTGACGCAATTGCAATCGCCTCGAAACTTTTGCCACTGCTAAAAATATTGACCAGCGAATCGGCATCAAAGTTCTTCACGCCTCGCTCGGCCCATAGATCGACGACGCGCTCACCGCGAAAGTAAACACATAGCTGAGCTTCACACTCCGCCATCCCGTGCATTTGCGCTTCGAAGAGCTCTCTCACGGGCTCGAATCCTGATGCAACCGAACCACTGGTTTTGATTGGATTTATGGGCATACCTCTCCTCGATATTTGCGCAGACAATTGCGCAGACAATAACGCTTGCTGAATCGGCTAGCGTATTTGCTAGAATGCTCAATCGAAGCAATCTTATCGCAGCAGAATAACATGAGTGTAACGACATACCTACTCGACAAGGCCAGACAGCTGCGGCCTACGCTGAGCAATCGACTGTGCCATGTCGCCAGTTACACCAGAGAATTGCCCGTCAGCCTCGAGAGAATGTATGAAAACGCGATAGACGGAGAACACCTCCCTTTTCTGCACAGCTCGACATTTTCCTTTATTACCATTACCGCTAGCGGCGCCTGGGGCTGGCGAGCCAAATCTGCACTCCAACCTGAATCATTTTTCAACCGTATGGAACTCGAGCTGACCCTCGACAGAGAGAAAAATCGCTGGGTAACGCGCACACTTTCTGGATTGGGTAAGGGTACCGAGGTCTGGACCCACGCAATACCACTGGAAAAGAACAAGATAAAGGTCATCGTTGACTTTTACATCCCAAAGTTGCCACGCGCTCTTAAAGATTTTTACGCTCGACACTACGAAACGCTATATGCACAGCTCTATGACGAAGACCTCTGGATGATGTCTACAAGACAGATCGCGCTAGACCAGCGAGCGATCATTAATAGCACCGAAGCTGTCGACAGAGTGGCACTCGGCGAACTATGCGAAATACAAGATAAGCTACCCTACATCTTCTCTTTCAATGCCAGAACTTATCGTATTGTCGAATCTCGCGGAGAGTTAATCGCGCACAGCATGAGCTGCCCCCACATGCTGGGCCCATTGCAAGATGCTGAAACTAAAGATGGCGTGCTGGAGTGCCCCTGGCACGGTTACCAGTTTGATTTGAGAACGAGAGCCTGTATCAGCGGCCAGAAGTGCAATCTGGCGCCGGCTCCTAAGCTTTCAATTGATGAAGAGTCCAAACTGGTTTACGCCGAAAAGCCTGACTAACGAAACGGAAGCTCTTCCTGAGGGCGCTCCTCAAGCGGGTAACCCAGCGCAATCCATTGTTCTAAACCGCCAAGCAACGGCACAGCGTGCTTGAAGCCTGCATTGCGCAGCTTCAACGCTATGCGCGCACTGGACGTTTCGTTGGGACAGGTGCAAATCAAAACCAGCGGCTTATCCCTGTCAAGTTTTTCTATTTCTTCATTGAAAACGTCCAGTGGCACTCGAACTGCTCCGGGGATCGTTTTCGGGAAAATATTAAATTCCATGCGCTGACGCAGATCAGCGACTTGCATTTGGTCTGCAGTATCCAGAGTTTTTCGCAGGTAACCGGGGTCGACTCGAACGCCGCGTAACTTGCGGGCGTAAAGTCGCCGTTGTGTGACTTTCCAGGAGTACCAGGCAACAACCACCGCCAGAACAACAGCCGCCGAGTAGCTACCATAACTCAACACCATTTGCGTAATCTCTGCGAGCATGTCGTGTGCCATATAGGCAGGTAACAAAAATGCGAGCCCAAAAAGGATCGTACCCACCGTATTCAAAAGGGTAAACCGCCAGACCGGTATTCCTGACAAACCCGCCAATGGCGGGGTTACGACATTGAGACCGGGAACAAACTTAGCCAGTAGTAACGATGCAGAGCCGTAGCGATGAAAAGCGGTTGAGGTGCTACTGATGCAGGTGTCGGGCTCAATAGAAACCAGACACAGCAGTGAAAGCACCTTATTGCCAAAACGGATACCCATAAAGTACCAGAACAGATTTGCTGGCAGGCAGGCAACAATAATCACCATTAAACAGGGAAGCAGATCCAGATGACCCTGCCCGGATAGCGCGCCAGCAGTCAGAATTGCCGGTATGCCAGGTAATGGCAGGCCCAGCTGATCGAGGAAAATCCACAGGAAAAGCAGCAGGTAGCCGTGCTCTATCAATAAATCAATCATAATCCGGGAAAATCCGTAAACATCGACTAGCTCGCGATCGCACCTCAGGCTGCATTCGTTTTCTACCCCACGCTCTCATACCATGCTAAATGCGCAAGAGTTCCAGTGGCAAGCCACTGAACAAGGTAGCATACTTGCCACGCATCATACGTTTCGCAACTTTAATCGTATATTTGCCTACCATGGTACTAATGATTTTCATGCAGCAGTAGTCCAGTGAACTCGCTATTTAATTTTTTTGAGCAACGCGTAGAGCCGTTCCCAGAATCCACAGTCAGCCAGCCTCCCAGCGGACTGCTTGCGTTTTGTCGGCACTACACGCGCGGCGCCGAACGCTACCTGCTTATCATGGCTATTCTGACCGGTTTAATAGCCGTTCTGGAGGTCATGCTCTTCGACTTTATGGGGCAGCTAGTCGACTGGCTGGCGACAAAAGAGCGTGCAACCTTTTTAGAGGAGGAAAGCCCCACGCTTATTAAAATGGCGCTCATCGTACTGGTTGCAATTCCCGTGACCGTGCTTAGCCACTCGCTTGTCGTGCATCAGGGGTTATTCGGCAACTATCCAATGGCCATTCGCTGGAATATGCACCGCTATCTGCTGGGGCAAAGCTTTTCCTTTTATCAGAATGAATTCGCAGGCCGCATCGCGACCAAACTATTCCAAACCGCACTCGCTGTGCGCGAGTCAGTGATCAAAGTACTCGATGTACTCCTTTACGTCAGCGTGTACTTTGCGAGCATGGTAGCCCTCGTAGCGACCTCAGACCCGAGGCTGGCACTGCCTCTCCTCATTTGGCTGCTGACTTACATCGCAATTCTCTATTACTTCGTGCCGCGTCTGCGCGATGTTTCCATGCGACAGGCTAATGCACGCGCAGGAATGACAGGGCGCATTGTGGATAGCTACACCAACATTAGCACGGTCAAACTCTTCTCACATACTGACCGAGAATCCACATACGCCAAAGAAAGCATGGAGGATTTTCTGGAAACTGTGCACCCACAGATGCGATTGGTAACAGGCTTACAGCTCAGCGTCTGGGGTATCAACTCACTATTAATCTTCACGGTCGGGTCGCTGGCGATTTACCTGTGGTTGCATGACACGATAACGCCTGGCGCCATTGCGATTGCCATCGCGCTCAACCTACGGCTAACCGGCATGTCGCAGTGGATCATGTGGGAAGTCTCTACTCTGTTCGAAGGGATAGGCACTATCCAGGACGGCATCTCGACACTATCTCGGCCGAGAGAAGTCAACGACCCCCCCTCGGCGCCACCGCTCTCAATTAGCCGCGGCGAGATACAGTTTCAAAAAGTATGCTTCGATTATGACAAGTCCGGGAGCGACGAATCGTCGCTTTACGAAAATCTTGATCTTACTGTGAAACCTGGAGAGAAAATCGGCCTTATCGGCAGATCAGGTTCGGGCAAGTCAACCTTGGTCAATCTTCTGATGCGCTTTTACGACGTTGACTCCGGCGCAATCAAAATAGACGATCAGTCCGTCTCTGAGGTACAGCAAAAATCATTGCGCGCCGCGATTGGCGTTGTCACCCAGGACACATCGCTTCTTCACAGATCGATTCGCGATAACATCCTCTATGGGCGACCCAACGCCAGCGAAGATGAGATGTTGCGTGCAGCCCGCGAGGCCCATGCGGATGACTTCATTCTGCAATTAACAGACTCCAAAGGCCGGACCGGATTCGATGCGCACGTGGGCGAGCGCGGAGTCAAGCTTTCCGGCGGGCAGCGCCAGCGAATTGCGATAGCGAGAGTCCTGCTGAAGAACGCACCGATTCTGGTACTCGACGAAGCCACATCGGCACTCGACTCGGAGATTGAAGCGGCGATACAGGAAAATCTGGCGCTGTTGATGCGCGATAAAACCGTCATCGCAATCGCCCACCGACTTTCTACCATCGCTGCCATGGACAGACTTATTGTGCTTGAACAGGGGGAAATAGTTGAACAGGGAACCCATCGCGAGCTACTCGATCAAGATGGCAGCTACGCACAGCTGTGGAAACGACAGTCGGGCGGATTTCTTGGCGACGCCTGACAGCTGTCTATGCAAAATCTGACGGATAAAATTTTATGCCTAAAACAGCTGTTATTCTAGGAGCAACGGGTCTGGTTGGCGGCGAGATCGTCGAGCAACTTGCCAAGCGAAGATCCATCGCAACAGTCATAGCAATTACACGAAGAGCAGTAAAGTTTAAATCACCAAAGGTGGCCAATCACGTTGTCAACTTTGACGATCTATCTGCTGCTGCAGAATTATTTCAGGGCGATCTTTTCTTCTCTGCGTTGGGTACGACTCGAAAGCAGGCTGGCAGCATTAAAGCGCAGCGAACCGTGGACCTCGATTATCAACTGCAAGCCGCTACGCTGGCCGCACAGAACGGTGTAGGTCACTACCTACTCGTCTCATCGAGCGCAGCCGATTCGAGCAGCAAGAGCGCTTACCTGAAAATGAAGGGAGAGCTGGAAGATGCAGTTCTCGAACTGCCGTTTGCGCGTATAAGTATTTTTCGCCCCTCACTGCTTCTCGGCAACAGAGCAAGATTCCGCGCGGGCGAGGCTCTGGGAGCAAAAATTCTCCCGGCAATTTGCTCGCTACCAGGCTTACGTCGCTACCGACCCATCACAGGAGAACAGGTCGCGATAAAAATGGTCGAGGCGAGCCTAAACAGCGGCCCGCCCCGTCAAAGTTATAGTCTGAATGAAATCTTCTAGGCTCTGAAACCTGAGTACGATCGTTTACTCGTTAAGCAGCGCGGCAAAAGACTGATCTGCTGTAGCAATAAAGCCCGACACATCTTTTTCCCATTTCTTCTGCACACTGTTACTGAAGTTCAAATAAAGTTTTCCGTCTACTACAGACCAGTTTTCCGGCTCGATCTTAACCAGCGAGCCTTTGGCGACACCGTATGCACAGTAACCGCCGTATTGTGGCGCGTACATCTCAGGCTCCGCGACGAAAAGGTCTCGGTTGGCTGCGGACGCGAACTTCCACGTCGCTCCATTCCACTCGGCTGTATAGGCGTCTGAGCCAGGCAGATACTTTCCTTCCGTAAAATATCCAACAGGATCAGCGCCGCGAATCGCTACGCCCGAAGGTTTAAAGCCGATGAATCCTGACTTTTCCAGCGTATTGACAGGCTCTGCTGCAAGCGCAGCGAAGCTGGAGAAAGCCACCAAAAAACCGAAGACAAGGCTGCGCATGGGCGAAAAACGTGCTGTAAACATAGATTTATCCTTCCTTTATCGAGTATTGCTGAGCTGAGACACTGAGGCCACGCTCAGGTTCCCTCAATTTATTAACAGAAGCACGCCAAAAAATTGAGCTGTCGATTTACGGGGGTCGCCCTATCGCGGATACAATAAGCGACCATCGCAGCTCAGAACTGAGGTTTATGCACCCATGGCACGACTTGATCCACCAACTCCCGAACAGCTTGCACCTTTTGCAGAATCACTGAAGCTCGTGGAGGCACGCATGGGCTTTGCCCCCAATAGCATGCCACTCATGGCCCACCGGCCGGCGATGTTTGGCAGCGCAACACTTTTTATGTCCAGCATATTCGGCTTTAAGGGCAACCAACTCTCTATGCTGGATGGTCTAAAACAGTTCATTCGCACGCTGCGCTGGACCGCCGCAGCCAAAAAGGATAGCGCCAGTGAAATAGACCCTGGCTTGAAGCAAATGATCGCTTTTGTGACCAGCAATGCTTCAGGCTGTCGTTATTGCCAGGCCCACACCGCCCATCAGGCACACAACAACGGTATCAGCGAAGAAAAAATTAGAGCACTTTGGGACTTCAATAGCAGCGATCTGTTTAGCGCCGAAGAGCGAGCGGCCTTGAATCTTGCCTTTGCCGCAGGGCAAACACCAAACATGTCTTCGGACGAACATTTTTCCGAACTGCGCAAATACTTTAATCAAACACAAATCGTAGAGATCGTCGGAATTATCGCATTATTCGGCTTTTTAAACCGGTGGAACGACACCTTGCAAACCCCTCTCGAAACGGAGCCACTGAACTTCGCCACTGAACATCTTAGCGACGGCGGCTGGGAAAAATAAACCGCCAAGCTAAAATACGTACGTGCGCCCAAAAACGGGAACAATAAAGTCCTCATCGTCAATTGCGTAGCTTTTCATCGCCGCCTGAAGATCGATTGCAGGCTGGTCGATTGCCTCATCTGTGAGCCCGCGAAAGGTATTAAAATGTATTCCCAACGCTTTTTTTGAGGTTGTGTCCAACATGATCTTTACAGCCTCCTCGGGGTTAATATGCGCGTTTTTCATGAAATGCCGTGGCGCATAGGCACCAATCGGTATTAGCGACAGATCCATTGCACCGTACCGCTCGCCGATCATCTTAAAAACTTTACCGTAGCCTGTGTCACCGGCAAAAAAGATTTTTTTGCTTCCTTCCATGACATAGCCACCCCACAGCGCTCGCCGCTTGTCGAACAAACCGCGCGCCGACCAGTGCTGCACCGGCACCATGTGCAACATCACCTGCTTCACCTCGATCGATTCCCACCAGTTCATTTCAACGACATTCGAGATACCGTGTTTTTGCAGTAATTCCGCAGTCCCCAAACCGACAAGTATGGTTGGATTAAATGCCTCGCTTAACCTTTTCAGGCTCGGAATATCGAGATGATCATAGTGATTGTGACTTATGACGACAACGTCGATCGGCGGAAGCTTATCGAACGGTATACCCGGCTGAGTCACTCTGGCAGGGCCAGCCCAGGACACTGGCGAAGCCCGCTTCGAAAAGTGGGGGTCGGTGAGAATATTTACACCATCCATTTGCACGAGCGCAGTCGAATGACCCAGCACTGCCGCCTGCAACGACTTCGATCTTATACTGGCAGGTTCAAAAAAGGTCTGCTCAACCTTTTTAGGCCAGCTTGCTGCGGTTGAGAGACGAGAAAAACGCCAACGCAACACCTTCAAAAAACTCTTGTCGGGAAAGGGTTCCAGATTATCAAATTGCACACCATCGAATGGCGCACCCTGACCACCCGTTGAAATGCTCGGGGCACTGGCGCAACAAAGCAATATCACCGGCAGGGATACTAACGACAATAACACTGACAAACGTCTAGCCATCATTACTTTCACCCATCTGGTCGACCCCATTTAAAGGTAAACGCGCGGTCACGCAAAACCCAGATACCGATACCGAGACTGAAAACAGCAAGCCAGGCCTCACAGGCATTACAATCTTGCCAATTACAGGCGTGACGCTTCAAAATTCTTAACAAGGGTCTGATGATCACATTTGAAATCAATTATTACAGCAAGCTATATCAACCCGCAACATCCCAAAACCCTTGTGTAACTCTCTGGTAATCTATAAATCCAGCTCACCAAGAAAACGCTGAAAGCCTGAGTTTCTTCGAAACAAATCATCCAACTCCGTAACACCTGCTGAACCATCACGTTTTGAAAAATTGAGGCGCCACTCCATTAACCACGCGTGACTTATCGAAAAGCCCAATACCCCTTAATGTATAATGCAATCTGGAAAAAGGATGCGCCCCGCCTTCACCCGATACGCGAACTGTGGCGCAACGAAAAGATCAATGGGTCCACTATCCAACGTCAGATTGGCGAGTCAAATACTATGCTAGAAGTCCTTTTACTATTGAATGCGCTATGGTTTTTTGGCGGCTTCGTTACCTTTGGCCCAAGAGGCATTATTTTTGCCAAGAAGTATGTCGCCCGGGAGCACCGCAACACGCCAGCCTATGAGCTCTTTCTGCATACTGGCAGCTTCATGGCCGGCTTTAACTTCGCCTTTATGGTGCTAAGCATTCTACTCTTGGCTAACATCAATGCCTTCGATAAAGATATCCAGTGGTCGGTAGTACTTGCAGCAATTGCCGTTGCACATGGCAGTCAGTTTCTCGGCAATGTTCCGACCGCAATTAAAAATTTCCGCGGGGAAGGTGTATGGAATGTCTGGAGTGGGCTGATGCTATTAATTTTTACCGTCGATTTTTCTTTGATGGCGCTAAATGCGATAGCCGCCTCTGTTTTCTTTTTTTAGGCTAAGGAACCAAAGAAGCAGGATCAACGCGCAATAACTTTCGATCGGCGCCCCTCTTTTTCTGACAAAGACTGAAATCACTGAACGGCAACGACAATATCGCCGAGATAGCTGGCCTGGTAGTGCACTTCATCACCGGGCTGCAAGAAATGACCAGAACTGACTTCATTCTCTATAAAAGCGTTCAGCGCGTACTCCCGCAGTGCCTGACCGCTCAACCATGCACCGCTTAGCGCATAGCTGAGTGCTATCTCGATATAATCATGCCGCTGTGGCGGCGTGAAAATAACACCTTCCGATGTGCCTGACATCAGTGCCATATCGCGATTGATTCGGGCTTCAGGCGCCAATTTAAAGTAAGCACCGTCGTAGTAGAAACGGCGCTCCGACATTTCTTTGAGAGCTCTCGCCGCAAGATCACGGAAGTTCAGCGTCATTTCACCGCCGCGCGCATCCTGTCGAGCCGAATCGTTCACGCGAGTTGTCATTCGGGTGGCAGCGACAAAGGCGTCCCAATCCTTTGGAACCACCAGAAAGGGGCCGGTCGGAAAGAACCCTGGACCACTTTTGGCATCACTAAAACCGTAACCAGAGTCGAGATTATCAGGATCCGCGAGCTTAATTAGCGCGATACGGTCAGTAAAATCGGCGCAGAGAAACAAGCCCTTACGGGCAGCATCGAAATCCGCCAGCGTTGCAACGGGTCGATCGAAGCGCATGCAAAGCTCCACCTCATAATCGAGAAGACCGGAGGGCTTTGCCACAACGTGCGTTCGCGCAGGCGTGGCGCGACCAAACTTGGGAAAATGAAAAACCGCATCACTGTTCGCCTCAGCAGCGTGTTCAGGAAAGTTGGTACCCGTGCCGAGATGCCTGTCTCCTGTAGGCCCCGATGGGAGCAGGCGTGCCACGTCGACCGTAACCCGCGCCGCCTCTGCCTCCGCGCTCGACTCAATGATCGTACTCTTCAGGGAAGAGAGTACCGCGAAGGGATCATCATGGCTCTGCGCACCCAAACTGCGCAGGTCAATCCCGGTGACTCGCTCACCATCAAAAGCTTCTACTAGCAGCGTTGCAATCTGACCATCTTCCCGGACAAATTGCGCCAGCGTAATGGCTTGGTTTTGCGGCGCTATTAACAGATTCAACGCAGGCTCTTCGAACGTTGCCGGGTTGTATCGAGGATCCTCCGACGTCACCCACAAGAGGAACACCACTAGCAACAACAAAAGCATTGCAAACAACGCAGATTTCAACAATTGCAGTGCTTTACCTGATGATGGACGCACAATGTTTTCCTTTTTGTTAGTTATACTAGGCACACTCATTAACGCAGGTTTTAGGTCTCGCCTGAATATGGATTTATCAGATGCCCGTCCTGCCCCGCGCAAGAAAAATCTATACGGAGCCATACTATCACTATTTTTTTTGAAGACTTCGAGGTAGGCAGCAGAAGCACACCAACTCAAAGCTATCGCTTCACGGCCGAGGAGATTATTTCCTTCGCGAAGAAGTGGGATCCAATGCCATTTCACATCGACGAGGCAGCCGCAAAAGCGTCGCCATTGGGATCGCTGTTTGCATCGAGTACGCATGTTATTGCCGCGGCGATAAAACTTAGCCACAACTCACTGGAGGAGGAATTCGCCGCTGTCGCCGGTCTGGGCTGGGACGATGTGCGTTTTTTGAGTCCGGTACTGGCGGGCGATGAGCTACGAATTATAACCGACGTCGTCGACAAGAGAGAATCGAACTCCAAGCCTGATCGAGGCGTCGTGACTCTGGGATTTACGCTGGTAAACCAGCGTGAGCAAATCGCACTGACCTTTACACTATCAACGCTCGTTCTTAAAAGAGCGAGCTAAATGGCCGGGGAATCAGTTGATAGCCGAGTATGGGGATGTGAATACTGCTGTAGGGGCCGGCTTAACAAATGTTAATGCGCTCACCAAACCATCTAAGTAAACTTCTTCTTGAGCCTTGAGAGTGATACCGCATCGACGCCGAGATAGGATGCCAAGTGAAATTGGGCGACCCGCCCAACCAAATCTGGTTCATTTTCGAGCACCCAGGCGTAGCGTTCTTGCGCATTAAGCGTCAGTAGCATGGCTTCGCGTTGTTCATTGCGAATGAACGCGTGACTGGTGAGCTGCAACAGTAATCTGGCGATATCGGGATTCTTACCCGCAGCGTCTAGAAGATCGCTGTAGTGAAAGCTAATCGCCGTGGTAGGTTCGAGCGCCTGTATTGAAAACGGCGCTGAGGTGCCCGTTATCGCCGCGCTTACTGCGCCTGTGACCTGCTCGCCGGTAAAGAAAGCCTTATTGCGCTCTTTGCCATCCGATGTGGTGTAATAAAGACGAACAAGCCCGCTCTCGAGCAGGTAAATCGTATCGGTGATAGCGCCGGCATGCACCAGATGCTCATCAGGCTCAAAGCTGCAAAGCGACATGCGACCAAACCAATGCTCAGTGTGGTCTAAATTCTGCAGCGACCAGCGTTCAGACCACTGTTTGAGCTGCGTTTTCAGGTCTTCGGTTGACATTGCAAGAGTTTAAACCGAAATTAGAGAAAGTGTAGTGACACCACCCAATAAGATTGAGGGCAACACCATGTTAGACAAAACCAACGAAGTCTCTGATCTCGTCATGAACGTCGATGACGCCAACGAAATGCTGAGTCAACCTGACTCACCCGAGGCAGTACGTCAGGACAGAAAAAACAAGTTAGCCGCCGCGCTCAGACTGTTCGGCAAGTTTGGGTTTGATGAGGGCGTCGCAGGCCACATAACTGTGCGCGACCCAGAACAGCTCGATCATTTCTGGGTAAACCCGATGGGAAAATCATTTAAGCAAATGAAAGTCTCTGACCTGATTTGCGTGAACCATCATGGCGATGTCGTGGAAGGCAATGGCCTGCTGAACGGGGCAGCTTTCACCATCCATTCACAGATCCATATGGCGCTGCCCAATGTAACGGCGGCCGCTCACTCTCACTCCCTATACGGCAAAGCTTTCGCTTCACTCGGCAAGCTGATCGATCCGCTAACCCAGGACAGCTGCGCATTTTATGATGATCACGTAATCTTTGACGACTTCAGCGGCGTGGTGCTGGACAACTCAGAGGGCCAACGAATTGCCGCTGCCTTAGGCGACAAAAAAGCCGCGATACTGGAAAACCACGGCCTGCTAACGGTAGGAGAGACGATAGACGCAGCAGCCTGGTGGTATATCACGATGGAGCGAACCTGCCAGGCACAGCTTTTGGCAGAGGCTGCCGGCACTCCCAAAAAGATTCCGCACGACGTGGCACTGTCGACACGCGATCAAGTAGGCAGCCCGCTGGCCGGCTGGTTTAGCTTCCAGCCGCTGTACGATGTGATTACTGACGAACAGCCAGAACTCCTCAATTAAGAACACCATAAGAAAGCGGGGCAAGCCCCGCTTTTTTTGTACCTGATTATAAACACCGCCGAATAGGCGACGGGCCCTACGCAAACCCTTTAATCAATTGGTATTTAGGGTGGCCATGCAACAAAAACGCTTGCAAAAGGCGCCTGAAACGAAAATACGAATCGCCCTGCCACGTACCATTTAGTGCGAAAAGAGCCTGTTTTTCGCTCAGAAAGCGCCCCTCGTGATACCATCTTCAAACAGCTGTAGCAGTTATTTCGACTGCGTCGAGAGGTGCGAATCAAGCTCGGCTGTCAACTAAACGCAATATGAGCGGTGTAGTCTATAACGATAAGAATGGGTTCTGGCGGCGCAGGTTACCAGAAGCTGATAAACGCCATGGCGAAATCAAAAAAAACGACGTATACAGAAGCGCCAGGTGAGCAGCTCTCCGATGCAGTCGCCACTACCTGCAAGTCCGTGCTGGCATGGTTGCGTGGCACGGCAGTCCCGATACTCCTCTCAACACAGTTAGCAACGCCGGCAACTGCGTACAACGGACCATATAGCACGCTCGTAACGGTTCAACCAGGCGTGCAACTTGATACTGACGTTCGGTGGCCCGATAAAGGTGTCATGCCTGCGAACGGGTGGCCAGTTATCATCTTCGCCCATGGCGCGGCCGGCGATAAAAACTCGAATGCAGGCCGAGCTTCGCAATACGCTGACAATGGCTATGTGACCCTCACCTACACCAATCGAACTAGAGACCAATGGCTTCCGACAAATTTTGCGAATGACGTTGTCGCGCTAAAAAACTGGCTCCTCAACAACTTTGAGCTGGAGGCGGGAATTTTCGCCCCGACGAATGCAGACGCCTATGGAATGACAGGCAATTCACTCGGGGGTTATACGACATGGTCCGTCGTGCTACTTTCGGATGCACTCGCAGCAGCGGTCCCGTTTAATTTTGGTTACCACAACTTCATCGACTATATCGCCAATAATGGCAGCATTGAACTAACCACCGGCGCCAATCAGGCAATGGTCTTGCCCGGCGAGTACCCGGCGGCAGCTCTGGATCAAGCCTTGGACGCGGTGTTCGGACCCGTCATCGCCAACATGCCTTCGGTAACAATACCCGTGCAAAATCATATCGCGATGCTAGACGCACGATGGCCGGGGACCTATGCGTTGAGCGATCACCTCGCAATAAGCTCATCGCAGCAAAGAATGCTCTATCTTGGCACCGGCGGGCATGGAACGCCTAATGGCGACGCACTGTTTCGCGATGATCTGAGGAAGCGCTGGTTTGACCATTATCTGAAGGGAGAGATTAACGGCATCGATAGCGAAGAACCGGTGCGCATGGCCTTACTGGGAACCAATGAGCACCTCAGCTTTTCCAGCTGGCCGCCTGCTGCACAGTCCAGCGACGAGCTTTTTCTCGCTGAAAATGGCAGATTAATGCTGTCTCCACCTACTGCTGCTGTCAAATCTGACATTTTTGTCAACAACCCGGGCAACCTTAGCTGGGAGACTGCATCAGACTTATCCGCGAGCACCATTCGAAGTGAAGTTGTAAAGGACCTGCTCAGCTACGATAGCGCGCCGCTTGCAAACGATACGCTCGTCGTGGGGGAGCCCAGCGTTAGCTTATACGTGGAAGGAAGTGGCAGTCGTTATCAAATCAACGCTCATCTCTATGACGTGTCGCCACAAGACGAACCGATTTTGCTTGCGGCAGGAACCACAACCACCAACCTCTCACCAACACAGCTTACGATAAGCCTGTCTGCGACGGGAAGACGCGTTCCAGCAGGGCACAGGCTGCGGCTTGAAATCACCAACCGCGACGATCAGGACGTAGACTACAGCAACGGTTACGCGCCAGAATCGGGTGTTCTCAGATTTGTACCGTTTCTGGAATACAGTGAAAACAAAGTGTTTTTTGATGCCAGTCGGCCTTCCTCGATAACAATCCCAATACTTGATGCCAGCGAACTTGAACTCAATGCATTCGAAATCCCGCTACTGCCATGGATTGGTAGCACAGCGACTCTGATAATACTGGGCGCTATTGGGATGCGAAAAATGTGTTGAAACGGTCGCTAAAAAAATGGACTTGAAAAAATTGTTCGCAAAGCAGTAGGCAGCCTGGGCAAAATTCGCTACTCCAGCCCGGACAGAAGCTGCTCTAACAAACTTTCGACCAAGGGCTCAACCTCCGTATGACCCAGCACGGATGGGATATCCTCGCCATTGACCAGTAGCATAGAGAGGCCATGTAAAAGCGTCCATGTCGCACCCACCATCGGCTGAACATCGCCACGTTTAACGTGGCCGTTCTGCTGCCCTTCCTGTAGCACGTTGACCAGCGATTGGATCGATGCAATAGAGGTTTCCAGCAGCTCGGGAAATCTGTCGGGATCGTAGCGCCTGAACATCGCGTAAATGTAACCTTTGTTTGCAAGCGCAAACTGTACGTAGCAAAAACATCCGCTGTGAAATCTTGCTCTCCATTCGAGCTGCCTGTTATCGCTAACGACGCGAGTCAGCGCTTTAGTTAACTTGAGAAAACCAGTCTCGGCAACGGCTGCCAACAGCGACTCCTTATCCTTAAAGTGCATGTAAGGTGCATTGTGGCTAACACCGGCATCATCAGCCACTTTGCGCAGGCTAAGGCTTTCAATGCCGGACGCAGCGATGGCTTCAGCGCTGGCATCCACCAGCTTGTCCTTTAAATTGCCGTGATGGTATTTTTTTCTAGAGCTTACAGCCATAGCAAACAAACAGATTATTTGAGCAATCTACGCAAGAAAAATGATTCGAGCGAACAGGCTACTTTTTAATTCCTGCTTCAACTTGCTCCTGTACCGCGCGCTCGTCGGCAAAAAACAGCGTATGCATGTGGCGGCCGGGTAGAAAAGTAAAAGCACCTGCCAGAACAAGGCTCCCCACAAATGTCGAAACCATAAAGTAGCGATGGGCAATGACGTTGCCGGCACGAATCGCCCTCACGCCAAGGTATAACATCGATAGCGTAAAGGGAATCAACAAATGAATGTAGGAAAACCCGGCCGCCATGTGGAGCAAGTCGCCGGGCTCATTGTTCTTAACAAACAGCGCCGATAGCGATACCACCGACATCGTAAACAACCAGATGCGACCGAGGAGCACATGCGTGCTAGTGCCTTTCCTGGCCAGCAAAATCCACAAACCGATTGCAAACGCCAGGATTGCAAACACCCAGTGAGACTGAGTCTGCACAGTCGACAACTCGGTAAAAACTTCAAGGTTCATCGCAATACTCCGTGCCTGTGATTATTAAATTGACACTGTCAATATAAAGCAGAATATGGACAGTGTCAATTTTAATTCATCGGCATGCCGTCGAACCCGCGTAACTCATTGTTATTACTAGCTTTAAAGCATGTACGCGCCTTGCAGCTGTAGCATAAGAGTCAAAGCCCTGGAGTTTCTAAGCGACTGAAAAGTGTGCGAAAACGATTGCCGACAGCCAAGTGGAGAGCGGGGAGTGGGTAGATCGAGGAACAAAGCGCGTCGCTAGAAAAAACGATCAGCGTGACACCGGGGCATCACGCTGCGTAAGGCTGGCAGCTCGCAACTGGTGAGTCTATTACCGAGCAACCAATTTTTGCGCGCGTCCGATGCTAATGCTCAAGTCCCATCGCGATCGTCCCGGCTTCGACCAACGCCAACAGGTGATCACGATCGTGAGCGGGCAGCAGGGTCAGCGCCGGCTCGTCTTTCACGAGCTCGTGCAATGCGCGAACTTGCTGCTTGACTGCCTCTCGATCTTCGTTGGGGTCAAAAATCATGACCTGCGTCAACTGCGGGCGAACTTTCAGATCTGCAACGTTTGAGATTGTCCAGACAATATCACCAATAAGCAGGAACTCACTGCCATTCTGCAAGGTAACAAAAACAACCTGACTGCCCGGCGTGTGTCCCGGCGAGGGCGCCACGATTATGCCGGGCGCAAGCTGTATGGGATTGCCATCGAAGAACGGCTCAACGGCAGCAAGCTCGGGCGGGAGAACTCCGCTTCTGGAAAAACCGCCGAGCACACGCTTTTGCGGCGCATTCAATCGCAGTTGCGATGCGATCTGCTCCGGCCGGGGATGGCGCGCGACCGCAATAACGTGGTCTCGATGCGCATGCGTCAAAAGAATATGCTGGGCGTCCTCCATCGCTGCCTGCAGGGCTTCATATTCAGCCTGATCGAAAATCGAAGTTTCAGGCGAGCGCGCCATGATGTCAGATATTTCTGCGTCGATGCCGCTGTCGACAAATATAGAACCCTGTGGTGTCTCGATCTGAAATCCACCATAGGTAGTTCTCCAATCCAGATTAAAGCGCCCGGCTTGTGCGGCAAACATGGGGGCAACATCTGAACCAACCTCTATCAGGCGTATCGCACTGGGGCGTAGCGCTAGCTCATCATCTACGAGCTCAGCGCGCCATTCCTCTATCGGGAAAAGCTGCGGCGCGGAGGGCGCAGCATCAGAGCCTGCTAAAAAAAGCCACCAGCCCGCCCCTGCGAGCAACAATAATAAAAAAGCAATAGCGCTCGCCAGTGATTTCATGAATTTCACTCTTAGTATTTTTATTTAACTCTAACAAGCGTTTTGATCTTATACCGAGCAAAGGCGCACCCGGTTTCTACGGAAAAACCGCAAAACGCCCTTCCTCATCACCAGATCTAACCAGACCTATAGTGCGGACGCCAGTCCTCTAGGCAAATCGGAGAGCGCTTTCTCGCCACCCGGCCTGACCCTCAAACGCTGAAAATACGCCTCGACGCGCTCGGTAAACTTCGCCTGTATTGCAAACTTGGCGAAGAACAGCGTATAAAACAGAGAAATGTCTGCTGCAGTGAAGCCCTGCTTACATAAAAAATCCCTGCCCTCAAGCTGCTGCTCCAACATCAGCAAGGCTTTCTCGATCTGATAGCGACAGTAGCGGTCATAGGCCTCGGTAACCTGATACTGCTCGATGCCGGTCGAGTGGCCAAGACTGACCGCCAGATAATTCGCCATCCCGCCTTCAGCCATATGGAACCATTGCAGATAGGCTGCATAGTCAGCATCGGCGGCATCCACGGTCAGCCCGCCAGGGCCATAGCGGTCGAGCAAATACTGCATAACCGCCGTTGACTCGACCACGACCTGATCATTATCCCAAAGCGCCGGAAGCTTGCCCATTGGGCTCAACTTTCTAAACTCTGCAGAAGCAAAAAACGCCCCGTCATATTTATAACTCTCTAACTCATAGTCGAGCCCTAACTCTTCGAGCAGAAAAATGATTCGCAGCGAGCGCGAGCCGGGCGTGTGAATAAGTTTTAATGACATACTTTGTAGACCTATCTAAGTAATGATGGTTTGAATACCGAGGCTCAGCGCGCAAACGTTTTGCATTCACTGCCCGAGAATCGCCAGCGAATTAACCTGCATGTGATCGGCTGCAAGCGTTGGATTATCTGGCAAGTGCCCTGCGACTCGTTGCATCCAGTCTTTCAGAACGGGATGTGCGGCAGCAGATAGTGTTGCCTCAAGACCGAACATGTATCCAAAAACCAGCTGCGGGAATACAGCCAGGTCAAGCATTGACGGTTGCTGCAACCCACCCATAAATGGCCCATCGCCAATATGTGCGACCAACTCCAGTGCGAGCCGCACCTGCATGTCTGCGAGACCCTCGTTGCGATCCAGATGCTCGGTCATGGCGCGTATAAACGGCGCCTGCGCAACAAACTCCGGCCACAGGTTTCGAACCTCCTCGCTCAACGGCGTGTGCGCACTGACCAGCGCAGCCAATCGCCAAAAACGGAAGCGTTTTTCCAGCGTTAGCTCACTGTCGACCGCGGCGCGAAAAAATGCAGGAAAGTAATTTTCGTTTAACCAGTTATCAATCGCCAGTATGCGTTCACTGTACTCTGCCGGGCACAGCGGCTTGTCGGGAAAGATCTCATCAAGCCAGATCGCATGGCTCGAAGACTCCCGCCGCCATTCACCATCAATCTCTAGAACCGGAACCTGCGAACCGCCGGTATGGCCAATGGTTGCTGCGGGATTAGTAGGATCAACGGGAATATGTTTAAAGGGGACTTGCTTGAAGTACAAGAAGCAAGCCGTCTTCCTAACGAAAGGGCTGGTGGCGTAACCGTAGAGTTTGATTTCTGCCATTGTAATAACTCAATGTCGTAGGCTCTCTGCAAGCTAAAATTCTCGCCGATCGCACCCCTGCGCTCAACACTCGCAGGGGACCCCGATGCAATTGAGTCAGGTCTGTTATGTTTGCAGCAAAATAAACGCAGACTCAGACAAGTCAGTTAAGTGGCGTATGAAGCATCGTCAGAAAAACAGTATAATCTGCAAACGCCCCAGGGATAACAAAAACACGGTATAGAAAAGATGCTCAAACCCCGACGCCTTTTCACAGCGACGCTACTCATTTTCCTGGCGCTTTATATTTTGAACATGGCCCGTTTCGCTGGAATCTACGTAAGCTACGAGCCAACCAGCATCGACGGTTGTAGGCAAACCATCTTACCCGGCGCTGAAGACTTCGTTTCCATAGGCGGCGAAGGCATTCTCATATCTGCGGTCGATCGCAAAGCGCACGACCCGGATTTTGTCGACGGTATCTATTGGCTCGCCAATGAGCAGGAGCCAGTTCTGGTATCGCTCGATGCGCCAGCCACATTTCACCCACATGGACTGAGCCTGTGGCAAGACGCAACGCAAACCTTGCTCTATGCGGTAAGCCATGACGGCGATCTGTATAGCGAAGATGAAGGGCACTCTATCGAGATTTTTGAGTGGACCGATGAGCGTCAGCTTTTACATCGCAGAAGCATACGGCACCCTGAAATACGCTCACCAAATGATCTGGCAGTGGTCGGCATTGATCAGTTCTACGTAAGCAATGACTGGTATTTCCTGAAGGGTTTTATGCGCACAGTCGAACAATATCTGCTGCTACCCATTACTAACGTCATCTACTACGACAATGGTGAGGCGAAGGAGGCTGCAGCCGGCTTGCGTTACGCCAACGGGGTCACGGCGAGTTTTGCCAGCGATGGCGTGGCAGATCGTCTTTACGTCTCGGAAGTGATGGGGCGAAGTGTCAACCAGTATGCCATCGACCCTGTGAATGCTGAACTGCAGCACCTGCAAACCTACCGACTCGGCGGATCACCAGACAATATTTCTATCGATGATCATGGCAACCTGCTGGTTGCGGTGATTCACGACGGTTTTGCCTTTAACGATTTCTCCTCGGGTCGGTCAGACGCTGCTCCGGCACTTATTCGACGACTTGATCCAACCAGCGGAGAAATTGATGATGTGTTTTATCGCGAGGACGGCTATATTTCTGGCGCAACTTCGGGACTCATGCACGATGGCAAACTTTTTATTGGCACCGCTTACGATGACAAGCTTGTCGCCTGCCCCATGCCCGGGTAATTGCAGCGCTTAAACCACCCTGGCAGGCCCATGCGTTAAAGCAGCATCGATAGGCATCTCGCCAATAAACTTCTGGGCAAGTTCAGAACCTAAGGCACCTTTGATTTATTCCATGATGGTCGCAAATGCCTTATACAATTGACATGGCACAGCGCGCCTGCGCAACACTCTATCGAGCCTCACTTTTTTTTGTGTTGAGCGCTTGCGGACAGGCAAATGATTCACAAAATACTAGAGCAACAGCTGAAAAACACATGATCGAACTGACCTACCCCGCGAACGCCGCGCAAGCGGATGTCAAACATTGCATCATCTGGTTACATGGCCTTGGCGCTACCGCCGATGATTTCCCGCCCATCGTGCCTCATCTAGGTCTGGATACTACGCGACCGATACGCTTTATCTTTCCTCAGGCGCCGGACCGACCGATTACGATTAATGGCGGTTTTGTCATGCCGGGCTGGCACGATATCAAAGGACTCGATTTGGCGTCCAAGGAAGATAGAGAGGGCATGGAAGAATCCAGAGCGACCGTCGAACAAATCATTAGCACGCAGCTCGATCTCGGTATCGAGGCCGATAAAATCATACTCGCAGGATTCTCTCAGGGCGGTGCCGTGACCTACTACACGGGCACGCGAACGGAACACAAGCTCGCCGGCCTGCTCACGCTCTCTACCTATCTTGTTTTTCTTGAGGCGACTGCCGGGGAACAAAGCGATGCCAATCAATCGACGCCGATCTTCGCCAGCCACGGCACTCAGGATCCAGTCGTACCGATAGAACTCGGGGAACTCAGCGTTAAGACCCTGCAGGGCCTTGGCTACGATATCACATGGGAGACCTACCCCATGCAGCACGAAGTTTCACTACCCCAGATCCAGGCTATTGGGCACTGGATCAACACGGTCTTTGAGGCACAAACCGAGTCTCGGTAACAAATACCTCACAACCAAAAACAGCCCTGCAAACTGACGACAACCGCATCTTGCGTTGCCCGCTGTGTGACTTAAAATACCCGCCCTACACAGCACTAATGCAGTACCAAATCAGTGCTAATTCGGCAATACAACAGTAAAACCACAGCGACACAGCAAACCGTCAGGTAAATTATGGGCAGAGCCTTCCAAAACCGTAAAGATTCAATGGCCAAGACGGCGGCCGCGAAAACCAAGGTCTACAGCAAGTATGGCCGCGAAATCTATGTAGTCGCCAAGTCGGGCGGCGTTGATCCCGATGGCAACCTGGCACTGCGCAGCCTGATTGATCGCGCTAAAAAGGATCAGGTTCCAACCCATGTGATCGACAAGGCACTCGACAAAGCCAGTGGTGCTGGCGGAGAGGACTTTGAGCCCGCGCGCTACGAGGGATACGGCCCCGGAGGCTGCATGGTCATCGTCGATTGCCTGACCGATAACCCGACCCGAACCTTTAACGATGTGAGAGTTTGCTTCACCAAGAATGACTGTAAAATCGGTACTCAGGGTACCGTTATGCATATGTTCGACCACGCCGCAATTTTTGTGTTCAAGGGCGATGATGAAGACAGCGTACTTGAAGCGCTAATGGAAGCGGATGTTGATGTTAGCGACATAGAACTCGACGAAGGCAATGTTTCGGTATTTGCACCGAACACAGATTTCTTCAAAGCCAAACAAGCGTTAAATGCAATGGGGGTAGAGGAATTCGAGGTCGAAGAAATCCAGTTCCTGGCCCAGAACACCGCACCAATCCCCGACAGCGCGCAAGAATCGTTCGAACGTTTTATGGATATGCTTAACGACCTCGACGACGTGCAACGCGTTTATCACAACGTCGAGTAGGCACTACGGCTCTGTATAGAATTTGCAAGGCGCCTCTCTGAGCACTGCGGCCAAAACAGAGAGGCATCCGACAAAGTCCCAACCAACCGCAAAGCATTCCGAACAGGATAAGGCATTCCAATGACTCAATACGTTTACACCATGAATCGCGTGGGGAAAATCGTTCCTCCCAAGCGCGAGATCCTCAAAGACATATCGCTATCCTTTTTCCCGGGAGCAAAGATCGGTGTACTCGGACTCAATGGTGCGGGTAAGTCCAGCCTTCTGCGTATCATGGCCGGCGTCGACACGGACTATATCGGCGAGGCCAGACCACAACCGGACATCAAAGTCGGCTACCTGCCACAGGAGCCGGAACTCGACGAAGGCAAAAACGTCCGCGAAAATGTCGAAGCAGGTCTGGGTGAAGTTGTTGAAGCGCAGCAGGAACTCGAAAAAATATACGCCGCTTACGCTGAGCCCGATGCAGACTTTGACGCACTGGCCAAGGAACAGCAGCGTCTTGAAAACATCATTGCCGCCGCCGATGCTCACAACATGGACCATAAGCTGGAAGTTGCTGCTGACGCGCTCCGCCTCCCCCCCTGGGACGCCGATGTCAGTAAATTGTCCGGGGGTGAGCGACGGCGAGTCGCGCTCTGCCGATTGCTTTTATCTAACCCGGACATGCTGCTTCTCGATGAACCAACTAACCACCTCGATGCAGAAAGCGTTCACTGGCTAGAGCGATTCCTTGAAGATTATCCGGGAACTGTGGTCGCCATTACTCACGATCGCTACTTTCTCGACAACGCAGCGGGCTGGATTCTGGAGCTCGACCGCGGCCGCGGCATTCCCTACGAAGGCAACTACTCTCAGTGGCTGGAGCAAAAAGAGGCGCGGCTAGCGATGGAAGAAAAACAGGAAGCCTCGCGGCAAAAAACCATTAAGGCAGAGCTCGACTGGGTACGCGCCAACCCCAAAGGTCGGCAGGCAAAGAATAAGGCGAGGCTACAGCGCTTTGACGAACTCAACTCGCAGGATTTTCAGTCACGCAGCGAAACCAATGAGATTTATATTCCACCGGGTGACAGGCTGGGCGACAAAGTCATTGAAATTCAGGGGTTGAGCAAATCTTTCGAGGGCCGAACGCTAATCGACAATCTTGATCTGAGCATTCCGAAAGGAGCGATTGTCGGAATCATTGGGGGCAACGGTGCTGGCAAATCGACGCTATTTAGAATGCTGACCGGCAGCGAGCAACCCGATAGCGGCACCATTGAACTGGGTGAAACCGTCAAGATTGCGCACGTCGAACAGATGCGCGACGAGCTAAGCGATGACAAATCGGTTTGGGAGTGCGTCTCCGAGGGGCACGATCTAATCCGGATTGGCGGCTACGAAGTATCATCTCGCGCCTATGTTGGCCGCTTTAATTTCAGAGGTACTGATCAGCAGAAACGGGTTGGCGATTTGTCTGGCGGTGAGCGCGGACGTTTACAGCTGGCTTGCACCCTAAAACAGGGCGGCAACGTTCTTCTGCTTGACGAGCCGTCGAACGATCTCGACGTCGAGACACTAAGAGCACTGGAAGAGGCGCTACTCACCTTCCCGGGCTCAGCGATGATTATCTCGCACGATCGCTGGTTTTTGGATCGAGTCTGCACCCATATTCTCGCTTATGAGGGCGACTCAGAAGTCGTCTTTTTCGAAGGTAACTATACCGACTATCACGAAGACTTCGTGGCACGTAAAGGCAACGACGCTACACCCAAGCGCTTGCGTTACAAGAAGCTCGCCTAAAGCCGGTACTGGTTCACACTTGCCACACCCAAGCCAGTAGATCATGGAGTACGCCTGCGCTGGGTAATCAATAGCTCACTATAGTTAGTAGAACTGCTTTTTTTGCGGCGAGCTGCTGTGGGCCAAAAACCGAACTACTATCAGATTTTGCATTTACACCCGGATGCACCGGCGCCGATGGTGCGTGCTGCCTATCGCACCATCATGCAAAAACTCAAAGCTCATCCCGATTTGGGTGGCGATGCCGAAAACGCCGCACTCATCAACGAGGCCTACGAAGTGCTCTCCAACAGCGCCCGGCGAAAGCGTTACGATGCCGAACTCAAGCGTGCCGAGGCGAGCCGGCAAGCCCAGCGCCAGGAGCAGCAGGCGAGACAGAACAGCAAGCCGCACTTCACTCAGCCAGGCACATCATCCAGTTCTGCTTTTGTTTATCAGGCGACCGGGCCGGGCAGCGTCAGGAGCTGTTTTTTCTGTAACAGTCTGGTACCTGTAACCGACGACGAAGACCTTTGCTGCCCCATGTGCGCCAGCCCGCTCTACGCCATGGGCGCGGAGGGTTTTGATGGCAGCAACTCCGACAGCCGCCGCGCGATTGAACGCCTGCCTCGCTCAGGCCCAGTGAGCTACTGCAAGCGCTCCGACTTTCAGGGGCTTGTCTCACATAACGATTTTATTAAGCGGCGAGCAGGAGCCGGTCATTTTGGGCATGCGATCGATCTTTCGCTGACTGGCATGCGCATGCAGGGCCTGGAGCGCCTACAGATCGCCGACACGCTGCGAATAGAGAATCACGCCCTGGTAGCAGTCGCCAATATCGTCAATGCAACCCAGCTGGCAGGCAGTCAGGAATTCGCCTATGGCCTGCAATTTCTGGCGCTCTCGCTTAAACAAATGCAGGGCAATTTTGTTTCCACCGCGATTTAGCAGGCCAAATATCTATTCCAGCAGGGCAAGCGCCTCAGCGAGATTCTTCACCGCGCAAACTTCTATGCCTGAAGGTGCCTGTTTAGGCTTGTTGGCAAAGGGCACAATTGCCCGCTTGAAACCGTGTTTGGCGGCTTCCACAATACGCTCCTGACCACTGGGCACAGGCCTGATTTCACCTGAGAGCCCGACCTCGCCAAAAATCACCCAATCGCGTGGAATTACCCGACTCCTGAAACTTGAGACTAGAGCAAAGAGCACGGCGAGATCTGCGCTCGTCTCGAGCACGCGAACACCGCCGACAGCATTGATAAACACATCGGAAACCCCGATCGCCAGACCACCGTGGCGATGCAAAACTGCCAATAGCATCGCTAGGCGGTTCTGATCCAAACCCAGGGCAATGCGCCTCGGGTGACTGCTTTGCGCATCGTCAACAAGCCCCTGTATCTCGACCAGCAGTGGTCTGGTCCCCTCCCAAAGCACCACCACGGTACTACCTGGCTGCTCTAGCTCGCCACGACTGAGAAAGATCGCCGATGGGTTTTTCACCTCGCGCAGGCCCTGCTCGGTCATGGCAAAAACGCCGAGTTCGTTCACGGCACCAAAGCGATTTTTCTGACCGCGAAGCGTCCTGAAGCGACTGTCCGCCCCCCCCTCGAGCAAGATCGAGCAGTCAATCATATGCTCGAGCACCTTAGGGCCCGCCAGGCTGCCATCCTTGGTCACATGACCGACCAGAAATACGATAGTGTTGCTTTGCTTGGCAAAACGGGTAATTTTCGCCGCGCAGTCACGCACCTGAGAAACACTGCCGGGTGCAGCGGTAAGTTCGCCACTGTGCATGACCTGGATCGAATCGATTACCATGATTGCTGGCTTGGAGCCTGCCGCAGCCGCAAGCAGACTCTCCACATCAGTCTCTGCCATCAGCTTTAGCGAATCCAGTGGCAAGCCTAGCCGGCGGGCGCGCATAGCCACCTGCTCGAGCGACTCCTCGCCAGTCACGTAGAGCGCGGTCACGCTCTTGGCCAGGTGACACATCACCTGTAACAGCAGTGTGCTCTTGCCTGCGCCGGGGTCACCGCCAATGAGTATGGCCGACCCGGCAACCAGTCCGCCGCCCAACACCCGATCGAGCTCTTCCAAGCCGGAGGAAGTCCGTGGCTGCTGCTCTGCGCTAATTTCGCTCAGCTGACGGATCTCGGCCGCCGCCCCAGCGTAGCCGATCGATCGACCGGCACTACCTGCACCGCCGCTCAGCCGAATTTCAACCAAAGTATTCCAAGCCCCGCAATCGGTGCACTGGCCCTGCCACTTCGAATACTCGGACCCACAGTCATTGCAGACGTAGGCCGTTTTTGCTTTTGCCATATAAATTCCCTGACCGGGACTGACCCATCGACAACCGCCCCTAGCGAAAGGACGGCCTGAATTGATGTGCCGAGCCCAATAGCTGCGCCCACCATTGCCAAAACATTCAGATAAGAAGCTTCCCGGACGCTCTTAACTGCGGTGCGCTAAGCGATTACAATGTGTGTTCAAAAGGCGGTATTCTACCGCCAGTTGCCGCGAGCAGACAGAGACAGGTGTGTGGGGGAAGGACCATTAGTGCCCAGATTCTGGCTACGCATAGGCGCACAAAAAATTAACCATAATTGCAAGCCGTGGTAGAAAAGAAACACAGCGCTTTACGCAATTAGCCCGACAGGGTGAAACCCGAGTAGTTATGTCGAACTCCCTGCTCCCCGAGCGAAGTATACAGTTCTCCCCCTCTCTCGCGACGGCGATTGGGGTCGAGTGCGCGATACTCCTCCAGCATCTCCAACTGCTGGCCGAAACTACAGGCTTACCAGCAGCCGGTGGCGAGCCCAACCAGCGACTCGTACTAACAAGCTATAAGAAGCTGAGCGCACAGCTCCCCTTCTGGAACATCAATACACTGCGAAGAGTGCTGCATGAGTTGAGCGAGCTGGGCATGCTGGCACTTTCCGGGCACGCATCCGAAGCCGACGAGGACTTTCAGGTCGCACTTGCAACAGGCCATTTGGAACAGGCGTCACCAGCTACAGCTGCAGCTACAGATGCGCCCAACACCGCGGCGCTGAGCGGAGCGAGTAAGATGACCCAGCACTGGACCCCGGAACCAGCCGCGCTTGAGATGCTGGCTCACAACGGCATCCCGAGAGAATTTGTGGCATCGCTCATTCCGGAATTTACATTTTACTGGCGGGAACGCAACGAGGCCTCCCACGCATGGTCGAGTAAATTTGTGCAGCACGCCTCCCGCCGCTGGCAGCAGCAACAGCAAACGCAGGCCGGCACTGTAGGCTCAGGTGCTGAGGCCATCAATAAGTCGTGGCAACCGAGCGAAGACGCACTGGAAATTCTTGAGCGAATGGGCATAAACCGCAACTTTATTGTGGACGCCATACCCGAGTTCGTATTGTACTGGCGCGAACGCAATGAACCGGTGGGCACCTGGAATTCAAAGTTTGTCGCGCACACCAAACGACAGTGGGCGCGTTTTACGCACACGTTAAGGAACGACACAGAGCCGAGCACAATTACAAAAGACTGGCAGCCCGATGCCGACGTCATGGAAGTGATCGCACTGGCCAATATTGAAGAGTCCTTTGCAAAAGCCCTGATCCCGGAGTTCGTCGTCTACTGGAAAGAGCGCGGCGATCTGCACCACTCCTGGGGCACTAAGTTCTTGCAGTACGTCAAACAAAAATGGTCATACAATCACAGTCATTCAAACCGGAATCATCAATCGCCTCATGAAAGACATCGATCATCAACTGCAACGGGTAAGACACGAGATCGATCGCTCTCGGAAGATCTACTCGACCGAAGCTGGGCCAACTAAGCAGGACTCTGTCATGGATACCGTAGAAGCTGGCCGCGAAAGCAAGATCGATGCAATCAATCAGATCTTCTCGCTATTTAGAATCAACTATCACAATCAGTTCTATGCGGCATTTCCGGATGGCGAACAACTCAACAGCGCCAAAAAGTTATGGCTCAGCGCGCTTGAACTGTTCAGCGAGTCATCCATCAAGGCCGCTGCTGAGGCGCTGGTACTCAACTCGGAATACCTGCCTACGTTGAGCAAATTCGTCACGCAGTGCGACCAGATCGAGTTTTCCTTGCCCGCAGCGCACGTAGCCTATATCGAGGCATGCCACGCCACAGCCACCAGCAGAGAACAGTGGTCACATGCGATTGTCTATCAGGCCGGGAAGGCTTGCGGCTGGCATGAACTGAAGAGTCGCCCAGAGAGCGTAATGTGGCCCGTCTTTGAAGGGCACTACCAAAGACTCTGCGGCGAGATCCGTGCCGGGAAAACGCTGGAACTGCCTCAACAAACGACGAAGCAGATTGAATCAGACCCCAAAGTGCTCTCACCAGCGGAAGCCGAAGCGCGGCTCAAGGAGATACGGGCCCTGATCTGATTTTAGCCCCCTTTCCTGCCGAAAGCGCTAAAGCCGCTACAATAAAAACTAGGCCGTCGTTTGCCAACACCATAAAAAAACGCTGATCCCCCTATGACCCAGAGCGCTTACGATAATTTTCTAGACGAAAACAGCGGCATGCTCCGCTTCTTCGCCATCGCGCTCATCATTTATGGCTCGTTTTACCTGTTCTATAGCTACGTCATCATCGAAAGTAAACTGTTCGATCAGTATCTGGAGCTCAGCGCCTCACTCGGTGCATGGCTGGTTAATACACTCGGCATCATTCAAGTCAGTATTGAACAGCAGGGGCCAGTCTGGACAAAGCTTCGCGCCGAAGACAACTCCTATGTCATCGTTGCGCAGGGCTGTGATGCAAGTACGGTTTTCGCCGTATTGATTGCAACACTGCTTGCGTGGCCAGGCCGCTGGCGCAAAAAGGTACCGGCCCTTATCGTTGGACTTCTGATTATGTTTGCATTAAACATTGTTCGGATCGCAGGTATGTCGCTCACCGAATCGTTAACCCCGGATCTATTTGATCTGATGCATGAATGGATATTGCCGCCGCTGCTTGTCGTAGGTGCCCTGCTTTATTTTTATTTCTGGACGCTGGTATCAGACGTGCATCCCGACGACGAGAACATCTGACTTTAGGCGCATCAGCAGGCCAATTTGATTAGCGCAAGACTAACGGACTTTACCGGCGCGAATCTTTGGAAAGGTCAGCGATTTAAGAAGACTCTTGCACTCAATGCGCAAGCTGGTCGTGCGCGCAATCGAATAGACGATCCAGATTGCGAACAGTGGAAGCAAACTTCTCATCGCACCGGCACGTGTTGCAATCAACAGCGCTTTCAGGCCCGGGAACAAACTCAGGCAGGCGAGCCCCGCAATCGACAGTAACAGGCTGCCCATAAAGGCAGACACCACAAGCAGGCCCAGCCCCACCAGCGTTAGCAGGGGTTGTATCAGACTCGGCACTTCACCAAGAACCAGCCCGTGGCGCCACGCACCCTCGAAGTTGCTCGTGCCGCGCCAGACTTCTTTGCTAAAAAAACGTCTCAGCGTTTGCGCCTCGCCGTAGTGAATGGCTTTGAGTGTGGCATCGTTCCAGATTTGATGCGATTGGCCGACACGATAGCCCAGATCGACGTCCTCGCAGGTTATGAGTGATTCGTCAAACCCGCCTACAGCATGAAAAACTTCTTTGCGAACGATCATATTCATGGATTCTAACCACTGGCGCCGCGAACGCTGACGCCGAGCCTGCACCTGCAGATGCCAAGCTTTGGCTACCCATGTGGAGTCGTGTGGAATGCCGGGGCTTGCGCCGACCATTGCAACGCCGCCGGGCTTCATGAGCTCTAAGGCCGTTTCGACCCAATCTGAGTCGATCGTAACATCGGCATCCACAAACGCGAGAAACTTACCGTGAGCGACCGCACAACCGAGATTTCGCATTGCCGAGACGGTCAAACCGGGGCGATGCAAAACCCGCACGCCACGCGCCCGCGCAATTTCTACGGTGCCGTCGGTCGAGCCATTGTCGATCACGATGATCTCGCAATCATCGCGATCGTTCATTGCCAATAGCAAGGAGTCCAGACATGCGCCCAGATATTTCTCTTCGTTCTTGGCCGGGACGATAAACGAAAGCGTCTTGTCTGTCACAGCCACTAGTGGCCACCTCGATTCGAGGCGAAGAACCGGTCTATATGTTTCGATACTGCGAACATAAATACATCCCGATTTATTATCTTACTGTTTAATTTACACTGGGCAGCATTACCCGAAGGCAAGCAAAGCCCATTACCCTGTATCTAAGGGTAGCCGAGACAAGGTAGCGATCATCGCAATCTACCCACTGGCTCGGGTTTTATCCATTTGAACCCATCACGATGAGATTTGGGTCACAGTTTTGAAAAGCTTTGTAATAGATGACAGAAGGGGATCATCGGGTCAGCGCGACTAGCGGCGGAAGCCAAAGGTCGGGCGACGGCGGGAATGCCGCTGTAGAATCACTAAGTATCAAGCACTTAGGGGCCGGGGAGAAGCCAGCGCGCTCTGCGAGGATAGATCCCTGCGGTGAAAATTGTTATTTAGAAGATGGAATGTTGCAGCCCGTTCTAGTAATCCATTGGCTGCGCGTGGGTATAGTTTTCAAAGCGCGTAAACTCGCCTCGGAAGGCAAGGTTAGCAGTACCGATCGGACCATTCCTTTGCTTACCGATAATAATTTCAGCAACGCCTTTCGATTCGCTGTCTTCGTTGTACACTTCGTCGCGGTAGATAAACATGATGACGTCGGCATCCTGCTCGATCGCACCGGACTCACGCAAGTCTGACATCACAGGGCGTTTATTTGGCCGCTGCTCCAACGACCGGTTCAACTGGGAGAGAGCTATCACAGGGCAATTAAACTCTTTGGCAATCCCTTTAAGGTTTCGGGAGATCTCACTGATTTCCTGAGTCCTGCCTTCACCGCCACCCGCAATCTGCATCAATTGCAGGTAGTCGATCATGATCATGCCCAAATCACCATGCTCGCGCGAAACCCTGCGCGCTCGGGATCGCACTTCGGTTGGGGTAAGCGCTGGCGTATCGTCAATAAAGAGGGACTTACCCTTTAGTCGCTGCGTCGCCGCTGACAGTTTGTTCCAGTCATCGTTCTCAAGCTGTCCGGTGCGAACCCGTGTTTGGTCGATTTTGCCCACCGAAGAAAGCATTCTGGTCATTAGCGAATGCGCAGGCATCTCCATGCTGAATACCAGCATCGGACGCTCGTCAGCAAATAGGGCGTTTTCAACGAGGTTCATCGCAAACGATGTCTTACCCATAGACGGTCGCCCTGCGACAATCACCAGATCTGCAGGCTGCAGGCCCGAGGTCATTTTATCGAGGTCGGTAAAACCGGTGGTTAAGCCCGTGATGGCGCCCTTCTTCTCAAACAACTCACCGATCTTGTCGATCGCTTCCTTAATCAGGGAATCAGCATCTTGCGCCCCACCCTGCTTCGGTCCATCTTCACCTACCTGCATGATCAGGCGCTCAGCAACGTCAAGGACGTCACGAGCCTCTCGCCCTTCCGGATTAAACGCCGAGGATTGAATTTCTGTTGCGACCGAAATGATGCGCCTGAGAGTTGCACGATCATGCACAATATCGGCGTAGGCCGAAATATTAGCGGCGGATGGCGTGTTCTTTACCAGTTCAACCAGATAGGCCAGACCACCAGATGCTTGCAGTAAATCTTTCTTCTCAAGCGCACCCGCCAGGGTGACGATATCGAGCGGCTCGGCATCGTTGGCAAGTCTCGCAAGCTCGGCAAAAATATGACTGTGCTTGGCAACGTAGAAGTCCCCAGGGTTCACCCTGTCGGAAACCAGATCCCAGGCTTCCACAGAGAGCATGAGGCCACCGAGCAGCGATCGTTCAGCCTCGATTGAGTGCGGAGGCGTCTTTAAGCTCATCATCGACTGCGCAAACTGTGGCTGCCCTGAGTTGCCGTCGTGGCTTGCAACAGCATCGCTGCCGTTATGACTGCCGTCAGAGTACCCGGCCTCTACGTTCTGACTCTCGCCATAACGCGCCGCCAGCACACTGGCCTGATGCTCGAGCACGCCAGACTCGTCAACCAGCTGCGCGTCAAGCTCTTCCGCAGTTGGCTGCACGTAATCCGGTGGTGTCTGTTCGTCTACTGATTCGCTCACGATCTGCTGTAGTTGTGCGTCAACTCGCCGCTAAAATTGTTTGTTACCAAACAGAAAATCTGATCTGGTCTATGGACCGCCGATTCTGTGGATTAACCAGACCTCTAGTCTAATGGCTAGCCTGTAGCTGTATGAGCCCCACAGGGCTAGATTATTCTTCTAGTATTCAGCCTATCAGATTTGCACGCCGCTAACCATATCGCAGGCTCTGCCAATACAAAGCAGGGCAGAAATCGCCTGTGCTTTTCAAGGCAAAAAAAACCTCGCCGCGCGCGAGGTTTTTTCAGTGACTAGCGTACAACAAGCCTAGTCTTCGGCGACTACTTTAACCGTGATCGTTGCAGTCACATCGCTGTGCAGCTGCAGTGCAATGGGGAAATCTCCGAGCTCACGAATGACACCCGTAGGCATCTGCACTTCAGCTTTCTTGGTCTCGTGGCCAGCGGCGGTCAGCGCCTCGGCAATATCACGCGTACCGATAGAGCCAAACAGCTTGCCCTCATCACCTGCATTGGCAGGAATCTCGAGCTCAAAACCCTCGAGGGTCTCGCCGCGCGCTGTGGCAGCCGCCAGTGACGCATCAGCAGCAGCCTGCAACTCGGCACGGCGTGATTCAAAATCAGCAAGGTTTGCGTCGGTTGCTGGTACCGCTTTGCCGTAAGGAATAAGGAAATTGCGGCCAAACCCAGATTTCACATTAACCTTGTCGCCAAGATCACCAAGTTTCGCAACGCGTTCTAACAATATAACTTCCATCTCATAAACCTCTCAGCTCACTTAAACTTCGTGGCTATCTGTGTAGGGCAACAAGGCAAGGTGGCGAGCCTGTTTGACTGCAGTCGCCAGCTGACGCTGATACTTAG
>CAZDEW010000021.1:0-27775 GCA_964504585.1 uncultured Pseudomonadales bacterium
TATTGTCTCTCTGCCACTGGCTCTGGCATTTGGGGTGGCGTCAGGCGCGGGTGCCGAAGCGGGTTTATACGGGGCGATTTTGGTTGGTCTGTTCGCGGCGCTTTTTGGCGGCACGCCAACGCTGATCTCCGAGCCGACTGGACCCATGACCGTGATCATGACCGCGGTGCTGACACATCTGGTCGCTTCGAGCCCTGATCAGGGTGTGGCCATGGCGTTTACCGTGGTGATGATCGCCGGTGTTTTTCAGATATTGCTGGGGGTGTTGAATCTCGGTAAATATATCTCGCTTATGCCTTATAGCGTGATATCGGGCTTCATGTCCGGTATTGGGGTAATCCTGATTATCTTGCAGTTTCCTCTGCTGCTCGGTCACGACAATCCGGGTGGTGGTGTCGTCGGCAGTTTATTGGCCCTTCCGGAATTGCTGGGCGATGTTCGTATTTACGAGTTGATTCTCGGCGCTATTACGCTGGCAATCCTGATGTTTTTCCCCAAGCAGTGGGCAAATCGCGTACCGCCTCAGCTTATCGCCCTGGTGGTGGGTTCGCTGCTTGCGGTCACGCTATTTAGCGCTGTTGATATTCGCTCCATTGGTGAAGTGTCGTTAGGCATACCCAGTCTGATTGTGCCGACTTTCACGGCGGATCAGTGGACGCAAATGGTTCTCGACGGCGTCGTGCTGGGCACCCTGGGTTGTATCGATGCGCTGCTAACAGCGGTGATCGCCGATAGCCTCACGCGCCAGGAACACAATGCTCGCAAAGAGCTAATCGGCCAGGGGGTCGGCAATCTGGTGTCGGGTATTTGTGGTGGTCTGCCGGGCGCCGGCGCTACGATGGGTACTGTCGTCAATATCCAGTCCGGCGCCAGAACGGCGCTGTCGGGTGTAACGCGCGCATTGGTGCTGATCGTGCTGGTCGTGTTTGCTGCCGGGCTAACCGCGTATATCCCGCTCGCCGTGCTCGCTGGCATCGCGATCATGGTGGGCGTTAATATACTTGACTGGAGTTTTCTCAAGCGCGCACACCGCGTGTCGTCCTCTGCGACATTGATCATGTACGGCGTGATGCTGCTAACAATTTTTGTGGACCTGATTGTTGCGGTTGGGGCGGGCGTATTTATCGCGAATATTCTTACCATTGATCGCTTGAGTCGTTTGCAGTCGCAGAATATTCACGCCATCAGTGATGCCGACGACAGTATTCCCTTGAGCGTGCAGGAGCGCATTCTTTTCGATAAAGGTAAGGGGCGCGTGATGCTGATGTACTTTAGCGGGCCCATGATGTTCGGAGTCTCTCGGGCTATTGCACGCGAGAACGAGAACATGAGTACACACGAGACGATCGTGTTCGACCTGACCGACGTTCCGCTGATGGATGCCACGGTTTCGCTGGCGATTGAAAACGCCGTCAAGGATGCGGCTGAGAAAGGCAAGAACGTCTTTATCGCCTGCCCCTCGGTCGATACGCGCGAACGGTTTCAGCGCATGGGGCTGACGGACATTGTCGGTAAAACCAATGTCGTTGAATCTCGTGGTGAAGCGCTCGAGAAGGCTGTTGCCGAATGAGTGAAATTTTGGGGTCAGAGTAAAAACTCAGCGTTAATGCCGCCGAGTTTTTACTCTGACCCCAAACTTCGAAAATTCAGGATCGCTATTTTACGACCAGTGAAACCGGTACCCCGGGTTTGGCCTGCTGCGCGGAGTCGGTGATCCTTGTGTAGACATCGGCGCGCGCTTCCGGGTGGGCATTGATGATGATGGATCCCTTGGGGTTTTCTGCCAGTTTGCGCTGAATGACTGAGCGCACGCTGCGCACGTCGACCCGCCGCCCATCAATCTCAATGTCGCTGGCAGCGGTAACACGAATCAACACATTCTGGTTCTCGCTGCTAGGTGGAGGGGGCGTTGAACTGGTGGAGTCCGGCCGCTCAATCTCCAGACCAGCTTCCTTAATAAAAGAAGCGGTAACGATGAAGAAGATCAGCATGATGAACACCACGTCGAGCATCGGTGTCAGGTCGATATCAGATTCGTCTTCTTGCTGTGCTGCGTGTCGTTTTGATGCCATTGGTTTTTTTCTCGGTCTCCGTTCCAGCTATTAGCTCGCCTGTCTTTGCGATCATTGGACTGGAGATGTTACAGGCCGTAGCTTGTTTTGCCGTGTTGTTTTCTATTCTGCCGTGTCTTGCCGTCGCTTAAAATTATCGTAGGTCTGCGCCCGCCCTTGGCGCCACGCAAACCCGTTTCGTGCTCGACGAAGGCTAGTGGTTACAAGCTCGGCATTATAAATTGCCTCGGAGTAACAAGCGACCCATATTTTGAGATCGGCGAAGATTGTGTTGGTGAGTGGTACCCAGTGACAGCGCCTAGTAGCGTGGCGGGGTGTAATCAAGTGCGCGAACCTTGCTCACAATTTGATCGGTTTCGCGGTAGAGCTTCTCGAGGTCGGGCACGAGTCCCACTCTATAGCGCCGCGAAATCATGCTGGCCGGGAAGAAAACACTGTCTGTTCGCCTCGCGTGTAGTGCACGCGAGACGCCTTCTTCGTCTCGATAGCGAATCCATGTGAGGTCGAGTTCCCTGGCCATCATAGCCCCGAGCGCGAACCCGGCAGCCTGCTGGGTTGCGAGATCATCGAGGGCGATTTTTTCCTCATCCAGCAGGCGTTGAATTAGCCGGATATCGTGCTCTTTTTCCTGACGAAGCCCGCTGCCGTAGTGCCGCCGGGTCAAATCGTCGACGCGCTCGACTGCGCGAGCGACATAATCTTCATCCAGAATGCGAAAATTCAAATAGGGCGAGTCTTCAAAACCATTCCTCGCATAGTCGTCCGCCCACAGCGGGACGATCGAGAGGCAAATGCCTGCGAGCACCAGTGTGAGGCGTTTACAGAGGGCGGCTAAATTTTTTTGCAATTCATTCATCGGCGAGCAGTATTCTGGTGGATTTTAGACGCGGTTTCACTGTCAAAGTTCGGGTTTGATGCCCGCATTGTCTGTTTATAATACGACGAATTTTAAGCGAAATGCCGCCTGTGATTCAGCGTACGCTGACGGTCCGGCACGCTCACCCGCGGTTGAGAGAGGTTCCCGTTGGCTAAGGTTGAAGATTATCAAATGATTACCGGCAGCATGGTTGCACTGGTAACACCGATGCATGACGACGGCAAAATAGACTACGCCGCGTTGGAATCACTTGTCGACTGGCATGTCAACCAGGGCACTTCTGCGATCGTGGCTGTTGGCACCACCGGGGAGTCGGCAACGCTAAACGTCAATGAGCACTGTAGCGTGATCGAGCGCGTGGTTCAGGTATCGGCGGGTCGCGTTGGTGTCATCGCAGGTACCGGTGCGAACTCGACTGCTGAAGCAATCGAGCTGACTGAATCGGCTGCGCGCAGCGGTGCTGATGCCTGCCTTTCCGTGACGCCTTACTATAACAAGCCCACGCAGGAGGGCTTGTATCTGCATCATAAAGCGATAGCCGAGGCCGTCGCGATTCCCAATATTCTTTACAACGTACCGGGCCGTACCGCAGTCGATATGCTGGTCGAAACAACGGTTCGCTTGGCGGCTATCCCCAACATTGTGGGCATTAAAGATGCCACGGGTGATCTTACTCGGGGTCGTGAGTTGGGCGATATGCAGCGAGGCCGTGAACTGATCGATCGCTGCCCGGCTGACTTTGCGATCTACTCGGGCGATGATGCCACGGCAGCAGAACTCATGGCGATGGGTGGCAAAGGTGATATCTCGGTGACGGCGAACGTTCGTCCTGCTGAAGTTGCTTTGCTGTGTGAGCTGGCTATGAATATTGGCGCTGAGGTGCAGGGCGAAGCCAGCACGCTCGAGCGCGTACAGGCGCTGAATAACGAGCTGATGCCGGTACACGATGCCATGTTTGTCGAATCCAACCCGATACCTGTCAAGTGGGCCTGCCATGCAATGGGTCTGATTGGCCAGGGCATTCGCCTGCCGCTCACAGTGCTCGATGTGGACCAGCGTAAGCGGGTGGAACAGGCGGTCAAATAGGTTCCTTAACTCTTTATCTACCCACATGAGATTAACCTTAGCGATGCATGCAAGCGAAAGCGCCCGTTCAGGCAAGCGAATAATGATGCTGGCTTTTGCCTGTTCCTTACCGGTCGTGTCGGGATGCAATATGCTTTTTGGCGATGACGGCTGGTTTCCCAATCGTCAAAGTGATTACCTGCAAGCGCAGGAAGAGGAGCCGATCACGCTGCCGGAAGGTGTCAACGCCGAGATTAACCCCGATGTTTACCCTATACCGGAGTTGGAGTTCTCAAGCGTTCTTCCCGAAAAGCACACCATACCTCGCGTAGAGCCGCTGGGTAATGTTGAATCTCGCGGTAGCGTGCGCATTCAGCGATTGCTTGAAGACCGCTGGATTCTGGTGAATCGCTCGCCAACTCAGACCTGGCCGCTAGTTATCGAATTTCTCGAAGATAATCAGGTCGATATTGCAGTGCACAACTCTGATGCGGGATACCTCGAAACGGAGTGGCTGAAAGAGACCACGGTTGCCGACGCCGATCTGGAAAAGTATCGCTTTATTTTTGACGCTGGCGTGCAGGCGGAAACGACCGAAGTGCTTATCAAGCAACTCTACCAATCGAGCCCTGTAGCAGGCAGTGATTTGCAATGGAAGAAGTCGTCCGATAGTGCTCGCGAAGAGAATATGACGAAGCTGTTGGCTAACTTTCTGGCGTCTTCTCCGGAATCGGTTTCGCACTCGCTACTCGCGCAGGGAATTTCAACCGCAAACAAGGCGAGCCTGAATTACAGCGACGACGGTTCACCATTCATCGCCCTGCAATTGCCCTATCAGCGAGGCTGGTCGTCACTTGCCCTTGCACTGCGCAAAGCGGATTTTGAAGTGGTCGATACCAATCGAGAGCAGGGGCGCTACTTCGCCAACTTTGATCCGGATAAACGCGAAGAGAAAAAGCGAAGCTGGCTTGCGCGCACGATCTTCCCACAAAATGATGAGCTAGTAGAAGTTCGCGGCGAGTATCTGGTAGACATCGAGCGGGTCGAGGATTCGAATGTGTTGTCAATTCGAATTTCGCGCGATGGCAGTGAACCCCTGCAAACCAATGAACAGGCATTTTTGCTCAACCGTATACTAACCAAGCTGAGCTAGTCGAGCCTGCGTCCATGAGATGTGCGTCAGTTGGAAGCGGCAGCAAGGGCAATGCCCTGCTTGTCGAAAGTGACGAAACCCTACTCTTGATTGATTGTGGCTTTCCCTTCTCGCATATCGAGCGAGGTGTCGAGTCGCTGGGTAGGCGCGTGGGTGATATCGAGGCGGTTTTCATTACCCACGAGCACGGTGACCACATTCGTGGCGTCAAAACCTTTGCCAAAAAAACCTCCGCCGACATCTACATGTCCTATGGCACCGCTGAGGCCGCTTCTTTGCTCGCACTGCCGCGATTACACTTTGTGAATGACTCAGAACCCGTCACGCTGGGCGACCTCAGTGTTCTGCCGGTTACAGTACCTCATGATGCGCGCGAACCTTATCAATATGTGATTCGCCAGTGGCATGCCGGAGCATGCCCATCTTCTACGAATGAAAATGCAGTGCGCGCCGATGACAGCAGAGACTATCGCAGTCTGGGTGTGTTAACCGATCTGGGCTCGGTTCCTAAACATGTGGTTAGTGCCTACAGTCGCTGCGATGCGCTTGTGATTGAAGCCAATCATGATGAAACGATGCTGCGTGAGGGCAAGTACCCTGCCTCCCTTAAGCGACGGGTGGGCGGTCAGTGGGGGCATTTAAGCAATCACCAGACGGCGCGATTTCTTGATGATATCGATCAGGAGCGATTGCAGTGGATGATGGTTGCGCACATCAGTGAGCAAAATAACTGCCCGCAAAAACTCGCCGACACCTTGGCGTCAGGCTTTGCCGATACCCATAAAATCCACTACGCAGAGCAGGAAAACGGTTTTCAATGGATGACGATCGACTAGCATCGTTGAAGATTGTCGTTGCCGTGCGGCGCGTGCGACTGTTCAAATGACTCGGGTCTATATCGATTGCGCTTTGCCATCGCTCACAGCGGGCGTAGATAACAGCTTATCGCTGATGCACGACTTGGGGCAGACAGGCCTTGAAGTTACGGCATTCTCCAGTCGCAATGCGATCAAACCCAGTCAGTCCCGTCTGCAGGAACTGGCACAACCCTACACAAGAGAGGACGGCCTGGTCTTTTCCCTGCGCGATTCGGGCGCAGAGCAGAGCCAAGATCAGATGACTGCGGATTGGCAGTGCTGGATCGGATCAAACAAGAGTTCTTTGACCATTGGCTTTAGCAACCCGCGTTTAAAGTTTCGCATGGGGCCGGGTAATCTGCAGCATGAGCTGTTGTTGCGCGCGATCAAGGGGCGCTCACGTGAGACCAGTCTGCGCGTAGTTGATTGCACGGCGGGGCTCGCCCGTGACGCAGCGATTATGGCAAGCGCCGGTTTTCAGGTGGCGGCAGTCGAACAGAACGTGCTGCTTGCACGCCTGCTGCAGGATAGCTTGTCGCGCTGCTGTAACGTCGGCGAAGACCCTCGCGATCTGGAAAGTACCGGCGCAGGTATGCTACAGAATCTTGCGGTTTTCGCCGGCGATAGCATTGCCTTAATGGCCAACGGCAAGCTGCCTGCCGCGGATGTTGTTTATCTTGACCCTATGTATGATGGCGGTTTGAAGCCGTCTGCGGCTGTAAAATCTGAAATGCAGCTGCTTCGGCGCCTCAGCGCCTGGTATCACCGGGATGCTGCCAGATCTGTTGTGGGGTCTATCGATAATCGCGTTGCTGAGCACGAGTTGCTCAATACCGCGCGAGCATTCGCGCTGAAAAAAGTCGTGGTTAAGCGCGCGCCGAATGCGCCGTATCTGGCGGATTGCAAGCCTGCTTCCTCGTTGGGCGGCAAAGCCCTGCGTTTTGACATCTATCCCTGCTGAGGGTCGCTATGATATTTCGTGTGAGGTTCTAGAGCGACTCTTTTAAAACGGCACTTCTAGAGCGACTTTTCTAGAGCGACACTGCTAGAGCGACATATACGGCATCGCTTATAATCGGGCGATCGAATTCGGGAAACTTTTTATATGGTAACAATCGATAAGCCAGCCGCGACGGTCATGGTTCGCAGTGATGAGCTGCCAATCAAAACCTCGCTGCCAATTCATAGCGGTAAGGTTCGATCCGTTTACTGGCTGGATCAAATTGATAGCGATCGCCTGATTGCGCAGCGTGGCTATGATGTTGCAGCAGGCTCTGAGCTTGCGGTTATGGTGATATCGGATCGTATCTCCGCGTTTGAATGCCTCTGGCACGCCGAGGAGGGCCTTCACGGTGTACCGGGAAAAGGCGCCGCACTCAATACCATTGCTGCTCACTGGTTTAATAGTTTTGCCGAGCACGGGCTTGCGCGCAGTCATATTCTGGATATGCCGCATCCGCTGGTGTGGATTGTGCAAAAAGCAAAACCTGTCATGATCGAGGCGATTGCCCGCCGATACATTACCGGGTCGATGTGGCGCGCCTACGAGAAGGGTGAGCGAGAGTTTTGCGGTATACAACTGCCAGAGAATTTGCAGCGTGATCAGCGTTTGAATCAACTACTGATTACGCCCTCGACCAAGGGTATTTTGCGAGGAATAGCAGGTGTTCCTGAAGCGGACGATGTCAACGTTTCCCGGGCCAGCATTGCGGATAATTTTCAAGCCTTTGGTTTTCATTCCAGCGACGATATTGCAGTTTACGAGCAGTTGCTCGAGCAGGGCTTTGAACTCATCGCTTCAGAGCTAGCGGCGCACCAGCAGCTGTTTGTCGATACCAAGTTTGAGTTTGGTTATGTGCAGGACGCCGATGGCGCGTCACAGCTGATTTATATGGATGAAGTTGGCACGCCGGATTCATCGCGTATCTGGGACACTGGTGCCTATGCTGAGGGTCGTATTGTGGAAAATTCGAAAGAGGGGTTCAGACAGTTCCTGCTATCGCATTTTCCCGATCCGGACATCTTGCTCAATAAAAATAGAATGACGGAACGTGATGCGCTGGCGCGTGACAACTTGTTACCCGCGAGTGCCATGCTCGACGTTTCGAATACCTACATTAAAATGGCAGAGACCATCACGGGTCGTGAGCTGAGCGTCTCAGACTGTCCACAGGCCGAAATAATTGATGTGTTGAGCGGGCAATTCGCTCTTATTCGTTAATCATTGCATAATCAATCAATCAATCAATCAATCAATCAATCAATCAATCGAGACAGCTTCCAGCTCTGTCTCGGCTATTTTGGAATAAATCAGAGGTTCCTAAGCTCTGGATTGATTGATGGGTCCAGGGCGCTCATCTAGCGTGATTGCAAAACTCATCGCGACATTGCCGCGCAGCAGCCGAACGCTCACCGCTTCGCCGGGCGGTGACTCGGCCACGATATGCATGCCCGTATTGCCGTTGCCGATGGTCTGATCTTCAATATGGGTGATGATGTCGCCAACCTGCAGACCGGCGCGCTGCGCGGGCCCATCTGGCGCTACGGCAGTAAGAATTAGTCCCGAGGTCAGAGTAAGGCCAAACTGCTCGGCCAGTGCGGGCGTGATCTCATCAACTGAAATACCCAGCCAGCCACGGCGCACGTAGCCAAACTCGATGAGATTTTTCATGACGAACTCGACCACGTCAACGGGAATGGCAAAACCAATACCGGTCGAGCCACCGCTTCGCGAATAGAGGCCGCTATTGATGCCAATCACTTCGCCATCAGTATTAATCAATGCGCCGCCCGAGTTGCCTTCATTAATGGCGGCATCAGTCTGGATATAGTTCTCGTAGGTATTTAGGTTAAGGCCATAGCGCCCCAACGCCGAAACGATCCCCTGAGTCACCGTTTGTCCGATTCCATAGGGGTTGCCAATAGCCAGTACCACGTCGCCGATAGCCACACTATTGATGTTGGCAAAGTTAGCGGCAGGTAGCGATTCAGCATCGATCGATAGCAGCGCAAGATCTGTTGCCTCGTCAAAGCCCAGCAGTTTGGCGCTGCGTTCACGCCCGTCGGCGAGCATGATCTGGATACGATCTGCCGACTCAATCACGTGATAGTTGGTGAGTACCAGTCCGTTGCTGTCGACGATCACCCCAGAGCCAAGGCCCCGCTCGACCTTGCCTTCGGGCTGTAGCTGGCGATTGCGAAGAAACTGATTAAACAGCGGATCATTTAGCAGAGGGTGTCTCGCTGCCGGCACGAGGCGGGAGGTGAATATTTTAACGACCGATGGCGTCGCCTGATTCACCGCTTCGGCAAAGCTAGTGGTTTGTTTGCGGTTGCTCTCCTCTGCGGTGACCTCAAGATTGCTGACATAGCCCGAGATCAGATTGGGGTTTTCGAGTATTGCCTTGAGTTGCCGAGTTTGATTCCAGCTAAGAAAGGCCAGTGCGACAAGTAAGCCACACAGTATCGGCCAGCCAAAATTTTTAAAGAAGTTTTGCACAGATAGTCGGATCGCTTGTGCAGCACTGCTGGCGGAACTCGCCTGTCGTCTGCACCACGGGACGGTCATATTCGTTCGTTATTGACTGTTTGCCAGAATAGCATAGGAGGAATGGCGGGACAGGGGGTGACTGGGATAATATTGGTAGTTTCTACGTAAGATTACGTTAAGCGCAGAGCTAGTTTGCGCTTTCACCGCCCGGAGTCTTGAACCGTGTCATGCGAATCAGTTTCTAGTCCGGTGATGGTTCGCTGATAAGTAAAGGTGAAGTGAGTTGTCGATGCAAACAATCAATTTAAGCGAGCTGGTCAGTTATCTGGATGAGCAGCTGAAGCCACACAAGATTAATGACTACTGCCCGAACGGACTTCAGCTCGAGGGCGCTGCCACGGTCGGCAAAATCGTAACCGGGGTAACAGCGAGTCAGGCGTTGATTGAACGTGCGATTGAACTTAAGGCCGACGCGCTACTGGTGCATCATGGCTATTTCTGGAAGGGTGAAGCAGCGGCGATTCGAGGGATTAAAAAAAATCGAATCAAGGCGTTGCTACAGCACGATATCAGCCTGATTGCCTACCACCTGCCCCTCGATGTGCATCTTGAGTTTGGCAATAACGTGCAGCTGGCTAAAGTGCTTGGCTGGCAAGTTGATGAGGTAGCCAGAAATTATCCTCTCCCACTGGTGCGTACCGCGACACTGCAGGAGGAGTGCTCGGGCGATGCGATGCGTCAGCACATTCATCAATCCTTGAGTCGCGAACCTCTGCATATCGCCGCCGACCGTCCTATCAGGCGAGTGGGATGGTGTACGGGTGCCGCCCAGTCGTATTTTGAAGAGGCGATTGCAATGGGGGTCGATGCCTTTGTGAGCGGTGAAATATCCGAGCAGACGGTGCATCTGGCAAGAGAGAATCAGGTTCATTATTTTGCGGCTGGCCACCACGCAACGGAGCGCTACGGCGTTTGTGCACTGGGCGAACGTATTCGCGATAAGTTTTCAATCGCGGTCGAGTTTGTTGACTGCGATAATCCTGTTTAATCGCTCGCTGTTCATGGTCGCACGGCTCGTGAATACCAGCAGGATTGCGCTAGCAGCGTACGCTACGCCGATCCAACTGATGGCGCGCAGGCTGTAATCGCTGTCGATCATGAGTCCGATGGCTATGGGGGTCATTGCGGTACCAAAGACTGTTGCCGACGAGGAAAGCGACTTGATGGAGCCGAGATTGGCGCTGCCATACAGCGACAGCCAAATGGGGCCGCTCAGGGTTGTCTGAAGCCCTGTGCTCAGGCCCAATCCCAGAAAGAAGAAATAGGCTGAGGCACTGTGCTCCATGCCAAGCGCGATAAGGCCCAGAGCAAGCGGAACGGGGCCAAGCGGTAGTAGATTGATCGCGCCCCAGCGATCGATGGCATACCCTGCGGCGAGTTTGGCTATGACCGCGACAAGTGCATAGGCTGCAAACAGAGTAGCCCACCATTGCATGTCCCAGCCTCGACTTTCAAGAATAAAACCCTGGTGGAAGATAAAACCGGTAAATAGCAATGGTTGGGAGAGAATTGCAGGAAGCAAAAGATAAAAGTGGGGATCCCGCACTACCTGTTGCCTATTCCAATTCTCCTGTTGCGCGGGTGCTGCTTCATCTGCGGCGCCGGGCGCATCGTTCGGTTTCTTCGAGATTTGCTCGCGATAAGCACGGTCGCGCTGCGCATAGTCGCGCAACAGGAACCGCGTTAGAGGGAGTATCACAGCGACTAAAGCGAGCGCCAAAATCTGTAGGGCTGTTGTCCAGCTGCTCATCGCAATCAACAGGACGACGATAGTCGGCAAGGTGGCTTCACCAAATACATAGCCCATCCCCGATAGGGCAGATGCGCGACCGGCGAACTGTGGGAGATAGCGCAGAATTGTTGTGCTAGCGGTCAGCATCATCAGGGCCTGCCCCAGATGACGTAGAAAAAGAAAGGCGATAAATAAAGTCAACGCCGAGTTCACCCCGCTGAAAAGCAGCATTGATAAGGCGAGCAGGACGATAACAGCCGACGAGAAGCGGGGTATGGGAATGATGTCGACCAGACGCCCCGACCATAAAATGATAAGTGCAGAGAGTAGGGTTGCCGCCGAGTAGAGGGCGCCGAACTCGGTATGCGAGATCGCCAGTTCGCTGCGTACAGAATCACCGAACAGGGCGATAAAGAACGTTTGCCCGGGCGCTGAGCAAAGCGTCATCAGGAATCCGAACGCAAGCAGGCGCCACTGCAGACGTAATGCGTCTTTTTTGCGGTGGGGAGGAACTGTCTGGCTGCGGGCGTCTGCGGGCATGGTCCTTGGCACAGGGTTGGGCTATTCACTACAAATTGAACGGGTCGAGAGTCTACACGATGTGGTTATTGACGCCAGCTGATAGTTTGCCACGCTACGACCTCGCTCTATAATGACGGCCAATCGACGGGCCTGTTTTGGGCTCGCCTCGCACAGTTGGGAACAAGACTTTGAACGTAGCAACACAAGTAGATCAGGCAAATAAAATTGACGGTAAGGCGTTTGCCGACAAGCTCTGCGCTGGCATTGCCGACGAAGTGCAGAGGCTGAAGTCGGAAAAATCCCTTAGCCCCTGTATTGCCGTGATTCTGGTTGGTGAGGATCCGGCCAGTCAGGTTTACGTGCGGAACAAGGTCAAACGCTGCGAGCAGCTTGGCATTGAATCGATTGAGCACAAGCTCGATGAGTCGACGACTCAGGCCGAGCTGCTGGCGCTCATAGGCAGGCTTAATGCAGATGATGCCGTGCACGGCATCCTTTGTCAGCTGCCTGTACCGGAGCAAATTGATGATGCAGCAGTCATCGCGGCGATTGATCCTGTGAAGGATGTCGATGGTTTTCACACCCAGAACGCGGGTGCGCTTTCGGTGGGCAACAATCAGCTGGTTCCCTGCACGCCCCTCGGTTCGCTGATGTTACTCAAGGATCGCCTCGGTGACCTGTCAGGCAAACACGCGGTTGTTATCGGTCGATCCAATATCGTTGGCAAGCCGATGGCCTTACTCTTGCTGCAGGAAAACTGCACGGTTAGCATCGCGCATTCGCGCACGCGCGATATCGAAGTGCTGTGTCGTCAGGCAGATATTATTGTTGCCGCGGTAGGCCGACCGCGGTTTGTTAAAGAGGATTGGGTCAAGCCCGGCGCTACGGTTATTGATGTCGGTATCAATCGCATCGAGGAAGACGGTAAATCCCGACTTGTCGGCGATGTTGACTATGAAGCAGTCGCCGGCAAAGCGGCAGGTATTACGCCAGTGCCGGGCGGGGTTGGTCCGATGACAATTGCCTGCCTCATGCACAATACGCTAACCGCGGCCAAGCTGCAGAATGGCATCGGCTAGTTACTGCATGGTAGCGGCTGAAAGGCTTGCAATGCGCGACGCTGACCAGTGATGCATCCATGATTTATGACTCATAAAACGCAGCCAAAGCCTCGCGTGGGTGGCGGCGCAAAAAAAATTATTTACGCGCTAGATACTGCGCGTCGCATGGGGCTGGCAAACTCCGCCAAGGCGCTTACCGCCAGAAACACTTGTAAAGCGTGCGGTTTGGGTATGGGCGGACAGGCTGGTGGCATGACCAATGAGCTAGGCGAGTTCCCTGCGGTATGCAACAAGAGTGTCCAGGCACAGTCCAGCGATATTCAACCGCCCATTCCTACCGAAGTTTTTGCTCACAGGCTCGACGACTTCGCCGACCTTAGCGCACAGCAAATTGAATCACTGGGCCGGCTAGGGAATCCGCTTTATAAAGCCAGCGGCTCAGAAACGTTTAAAACGGTGGATTGGTCCTGGGCTGTGAACTATGCGGCATCCCGATTCGCCCAGAGTCAGCCGGAGCGCAGTTTTTTCTATACCTCGGGTCGATCTTCGAACGAGGCGGGCTTTGTGTTGCAGCTCCTTGCGCGCCACTACGGCACAAATAATATCAACAACTGCTCTTACTACTGCCATCAGGCCACATCGGTTGGCTTGCAGAACAGTATTGGCACCGGCACGGCAACCGTCGAACTTGCTGATCTGAGCGAGACGGATTGTATTTTTGTCATTGGTGCGAATCCAGCCTCGAACCACCCGCGATTTATTCACCAGCTAAAGGCCTGTCGCGATCGCGGCGGTGAAGTCATCGTTATCAATCCAGCGAAAGAGCCTGGCCTGGTCAAGTTCGCGCTACCTAAAAGTGCGCGCTCGCTGATTGCGGGTGGTAGTGACATCGCCTCAGTGTATGTGCAGCCTCGCATCGGCAGCGATATTGTCTTGATGAAAGGTATTGCCAAAGCGCTATTGGAGCTTGAAGCGATAGATCGCGCATTTATCGATTCCTATACCAGCGGTTTTGAAACCTATAGGAGCGATATCCAGTCGCTGGGCTGGGATAGCATTGAAGCTGAGACCGCACTGGATAAATCGGCGATTGTTCACCTTGCGAAAGTCTACGCAAATTCCTCGCAGGCTGTGTTTGCCTGGGGTATGGGGATTACTCATCATGAGCATGGTGTCGAGAATGTTGAGTCCATCGCCAACATTGCACTGTTGCGCGGCATGCTGGGGCAGCCGGGCAGGGGTTTGCTGCCGCTGCGAGGGCACTCCAATGTGCAGGGTATTGGCACGATTGGCGTTAAACCGGTGTTAGCTGATGCAGTCCTTGAGCAGATTCAGCAATCGCTTGGAATCAAGCTCGCAGATCCTGACATAAAAGGCATGGATACACTGGCGTGTATGCAGGCGGCGGCGGAGGGCCGGATCGATGTTGCCCTGATTATGGGTGGCAATTTATTGCAGGCTTCGCCCGATAGCCGCTGGTCAGCGCAGGCACTGAAAAATATTGGCTTTAAACTGTTTTTGACCACGACTCTCAATAAAGGGCATGTGGAGTCGCTGCAATCAGGCGGCAGCGATGAGGCGATTATCTTCCCGGTGTGCGCGCGCGATGAAGAGCCTGAGCCAACGACGCAGGAATCGATGTTCAATTTTGTGCGATTGAGTGACGGGGGTATAGCGCGCATTCAAGGCGCTCGCTCCGAGATCGATATTCTGGTTGATCTGGCAATGGCGATACAGGCTGAGCAAGGCTTGGATCAGGCGCATTGCTTCGACTACAGTCGCTTTCGCTCCAGACGGTCACTGCGCCAGACGCTTGCCGAGACCATTCCCGGTCTTGAGCAGCTAAAGGATATTGATGTGGCCAAAAAAGAGTTCCACGTCAACAATCGATTGATGCATCAGCCGGTGTTTAAAACCGCAAGTGGCAAAGCAAATTTCCAGACTGTTGCGGTGCCGCCTGCGGTCAACAGTGACGAGTTTCCATTAAGGGCAATGACCGCTCGCACCGAAGGGCAGTTCAACTCGATTATTTACGAGGAGCAGGATAGTTATCGCGGCGTCCAGTCTCGCTGGTCGGTGCTGATGTCGGCGGCGACGATGAATGTGATGGGATTGAAGAAGGGGGATCTGGTAGACCTGTGGTCGTCGAGCGGTGAGATGCTGGGCCTGACGGTTGCGTACGGTGACCTGCCCGAGAAAGATCTGATGCTCTTTTACCCTGAGGCTAATATTTTGACAAGCCGGCGCTGTGATCCCAGAAGTCGCACGCCGGCTTTTAAATCAGTCCCGGTGAATTTAAAGAAATCAGTTTAGCGCCTGATTAAAGTAGTTTTTTACTTCCTGCAGTGCTTTGTAGGTTGGGTGCCCCTTTTTATCAACAAAATCCAGCGTAAAGACAGAGTGGCCGCTGCCCGGCATCTCGCCACACTTGATGCGCTTACACTTCTTGCCTGCATCGTTGCGGTTAAACGTTTCATCGAGAGCAGTGAACTTCTTGCGGGTGCAAAGCCTGTCTTTCTCAAAACGATAGGCTAGCATCGGGCCTTTCTCATCGAGAGCGAGCTTGATCGACTCAACGTCCTCAGCACTCATGTGTAAGCCGCTCTGTTTATGTAGCGGCATGGACGGTTGAGCGGCGACGGCGGCCAGCACATTATCATCGGCGATCAGTGAAATAGCGAAATTGCCGGTCAGGCACATGCCTATCACGCCGACGCCTTTCGCTGAAAGATCGCTGCGAACCTTTGCGCAGAGTGCCTTCAACCAGATTGTAATGGGGCTGGTTTTGTTGGCGCTGAACAAGGCAAATTCTTTTTGCATACAAAACACGCGCGCCAGATTGCCCGCTAGATTGACCTCGCCTAGCGGACCAAAAAGATGCGGCAGATAAACGCTGTGGCCGGACTCGACCAGTGAATCCGCCAACTGGAGAGTCTCCGGTCCAATACCGGGCAGCTCCTGAATAATGACGACTGGACTGCCTTCACCTTTGTGGTAGACGTTGTGACTGATGCCATAACGCTTGTCGACGGGCGCTGTAAATTCGAACCGGTGATAATCTGGCAGGGCTTCGGAGGTCATGGCGTTCCTGATCGATGGTTGACCGCTCATGATAAAGTCAAATAATTAGAAAAGTCTGCCTAAAAAACCCGGGTCAGGCATTGGAACCCGCGACTTTCTCTTGCATCACCTTGCGAAAAGTGAGGTTTATTCGCCCGTTTTGGCAGCGTTTTCGCTTTGGTATGCAGTGCTGCCAGTTGCGCTGTGTCGCGCCGGCCATTAGCAACAGACTGCCTGATTCGAGGTGGATATCGACACGCTTGCGGTCGCTGTTTCGCCTGAGCTGGAAGTCTCGGCCGGCGCCAAAGCTCAACGAGGCGATGACCGGCATCGGGCCCAGTTCGGGTTCGTTGTCCGCATGCCAGCCGTTGCTATCATTGCCGTCGCGATAGAAGTTGGCGAGCAGCGCATTGAAGCTGGACTGCGTACGGTTTTCCAGTTCGGCACGTATTTCGAGTAGCGGGTTTGTCCAGGGCAGAGCGTGATTAACAATACCTGAGTAGCGATAGCTCAAACCCTTGTCACCATAAAATGCGTGAAGGCGAGGGATCAAATGTGTCTTTCCAAACAGTCTTATGCTATCGCTGCGCCAGGCAATGTCTCTTGTGGCCTGTTGATAGAATGCGTTTGCTTGCTGGGTGTCCAAAAAATTTGGCACGTACCACAGCTCGGCGCCCGCGACCTGAATGCGAAATTTTTCGTCGAGCATTAAGGATTAACAACCCAGAAGTCCAGAGTGATAAGATGATACCACTGGGGCGTATGACGTGCTCTATGCGTTCGTCTATCCGGTATTTTCCGCGTTCTGTTAGCAGCGACGATACGTGCCAGTGTCCTAAGCTCTGAACTGAATTCTATGGCCACAGACTTTGAACAAGCGCTATATCACCGCTGACCAGCTTTTAAGAGACTCCTTTGATCTTGCCCTGCGCGTTGTAGAGAGCGGTTATCGGCCAACGTTCCTGATAGCGCTTTGGCGCGGTGGCACACCGATCGGTATTGCGATTCAGGAAGTGCTGGACATTTGCGGCATTGACGTCAATCACATTGCGGTACGCACCTCTTCCTACACGGGTATTGACCAGCGAGATCGCGAGGTCAAAGTTCATGGCCTCTCCTACGCTGAAGAGTGTTTGCAACAGCATGATCGCCTTTTGATCGTCGACGATGTCCACGACAGCGGGCGCAGTGTTGAAGCTTTGATTAAAGAGATCAAAGAGCGCTGTGGCGAGCGATCGCCGCACGACATTAAGCTGGCGACTGTCTACTACAAGCCAGGCCGCAGCGAGGTTGCGCGCGTGCCAGACTTTTATATGCACGAGACGGATCAGTGGCTGGTTTTTCCGCATGAGCTATTTGGGCTCGAACAAGAGGAGCTTCTGGAGCAAAAGCCTGGCCTTGAGCAGTTACACCATCGCTTGCTCGCCCAGTTGAAACGCGGATGAAACCTGTAAAACAGAATATAGCGCTGATTGGTATGCCCGCTGCGGGCAAGTCGTCGCTTGGTAAGCGCCTCGCACATTCATTGGGCTGGTCGTTCTGTGATACCGATAATTTGATAGAGCAGTCCGCCGGACTTGGCTTGCAGCAAATTGTCGATCAGCGCGGCTACGAAGCGTTGCGAGCGATAGAAGCGCAGGTGATCATCTCACTTGAGCTTAGCGGAAGTGTGATCGCAACGGGTGGCAGTGCGGTTTATTCTGAGCGTGCAATGCTGCGGCTGCGCGAACTGGCGACGATTGTTTATCTTCGCTGTGAATTCGATGAACTGGTGTCGCGACTCGGTGACTACTCTGTGCGCGGGCTGGCGAGACCGCCGGGGCAGAGTCTTAGCGATTTATATACAGAGCGTTCAGCTCTGTACGAGCAATTTGCCGATTTGACTTTCGATACGTCGAGAATGGATTTGGCGACGGCGGCCGATGAGCTGACAAGCCGACTAAAACGCCAGGTCTAGCGCCAGCGCTTATGACTCATGCGGCTTTGTCTGTGACTATGGCTATGACTGCGGTTGAAGAGCTGCCAGATAGTACTCCATGCAGGTTTCGAGGCCCAGCTCAATGGAGTCTACAATGAACGCGTGACCGATCGAGACTTCTTCGAGCCCGGGTAAATCGCGATACATTCTGAGGTTGTGGTAATTCAGGTCGTGCCCTGCATTGACGGCCAGGCCGCATGACAGGGCATGCTCCGCCGCTGCGCAGTGCTGTTCAAAAATGCGTTTTGCCTCAGCCTGCTCACCACTCGCAAATGCTTCAGCGAAAGGTCCGGTATAGAGTTCGATACAGTCGGCACCAACTTCCCGCGCCCTGCTAATTTGATCGATGTCAGGATCCATAAACAGACTGACGCGTGCGCCCGAAGCTTTGCAATGTGCAATGTGTTGCTCGAGCGCTGCGTTATCGCCTCTAAGGTCGAAACCATGATCGGATGTGAGTTGCGCGTCGGTATCGGGGACCAGCGTTGCTTGATCAGGCTGCGCGCTTTCAACGATGGCGAGAAAACCCGGGTAGTCGGAAAAGTCCCTGCGCTTAGCCGCCGTCGGCGCGGCAAAGGGATTACCCTCAATGTTGAGCTCGATACCTGCGTTGGCAGATTTTCGCTGTGCCACTAACTGCGCCAGCGCCTGACAATCTTCGGGACGTATATGACGCTGATCCGGTCGCGGGTGGACGGTGATGCCCTGACAGCCAAGGTCAAGGCAGTGCGCTGCATGGTCGACCAGGTTTGGATTATCTCCCTCGCGCGAGTTGCGAATCAGCGCGACCTTGTTGACGTTAATGCTGAGCGCAATTGATTTAGAAGAGCTATCCACCGTATTCGTTGTTTGACTTTCGCCCGTGTCGCTCTGCACTTCAGTTGGATAGCACTTGCATATCGACGATCACAACGGGCTCTGTTGGTACATTCGCGTGCCCGCGTCCGCGGTTTTCGGTAGGCACAGCTTTGATAGCCTCGACCACATCCATACCTTCACTAACCTTACCAAATACGGCATAACCAAAGCCTCTGGGGTTTGGCGCGCTGAAATTCAGAAATAAATTATCGACTACGTTGATGAAGAATTGGGACGTCGCTGAATCGATAATGCCGGTGCGAGCCATCGCAATGGTACCTGTGACATTACTCAGGCCGTTTTGCGCCTCGTTTTTGATGGGATCACGAGTCTGCTTCTGATTCATTTCCGGGTCAAAACCGCCACCCTGAATCATAAAATTTCCAATCACGCGGTGAAAAATAAGTCCGTCGTAGAAGTCGTCGTTAATGTAGCGAATAAAGTTTTCGACCGTCAGCGGCGCATCTTCGCCATAGAGGTCTAGCGTGATTTCTCCGAGCGAGGTTGTCATCAGGACCTGATGTGTGACCGTGCCCTTGGGTGACTCGGCCGGCGCGGCCGATGCATTATCAGCAGTCTGTGATTCGCCACTGCATGCACTTGTAAAAAACAGGAAAGCAAGCGGGGCGATACGGTTGCAAAGGCTTTGAAGCATAGTCGATTTCTCTTTTTGTCTCTGTGGCAGTGAGTATTCTGGGTTGCTGTTTCGTTTTTCCGGTCGATCGGCTCAGGTCCACTCATTGCTCTTTGGCTTGGGTTTGAGCAGCGGGATGACGATCGTGAGCACAACGCCGATGATCACCGCAAAAGCGCCGCGTAAAAACCATTCCTTCTCGCTCTTGCTCGCGAGGCGATCGTTTTCGGATTGCAGTTCCGAGATCTCAATTTTCAGCATCTCGTTGTTTTGCAGGAGTTCGCGATTGCTGATATCGAGGTTGATCGCATTGCTTGAGACACGTTTGATGTTGGCGAGTTCGGTGCTGATCTTCTGGTTTTCGCTAGAAAGCGCAGTGACCTTGCGTTCGAGCTCGCTTGAGGTGCTGGTTGCGATAGCGCGCTTTTCCTTCACCTGTTGCAACTCATCTTGCAGTGCAGCCGTTTTATTGCGCTCGCGCTCAAGCAGAATGCGGGCGATCGGTTGAGCGGAGAGATACTGGCTCTCAATCCATCCCTCTTTGCCTCCAGGTGTGATGACTTTGCTGTAGCCGGACACACTGTCGCTCTCAATTAGCGACAGCGCCGTACCGGTTCTGAGAGTGGCGTCGATGATTCGGTGCTTATTGGATGGACCGCTGCGCAGAGGCACGTAAAACTGGTCGGAAACGTATTGGGTCGATGCGGCTTGCACGGGCTTGGTATACAGTGCAGCGGCAAAAATACTGGCAGCGATAAGAAGGGTAAAAAAGGCTCGTTCGCGAAGACCGCTAATACCTAATGTGCGATGGGTGAGTCGTTTCTGCTTGGCGAAATTCATGGTGGTAACAATGTCGTGTAATGGTCTTTCAGGGGGTAGCTAAATCAGGGTTAACTTCAGCTACCTTCTTCTGTTTCTGTGCTGGTCTGCTCTTTGATGTGCGGGAGCAAGATCACCATAGTAATCACCAGAATGAAACCGGTGAATACAAACATGCTCCAGAGTTTGTAGTCGACCCAGGTCTGCTCACTGAAGTTGTAGGCGACATAGATATTGGCCGTGCCAACCACAAAGAAGTAGGCGGCATAGGTTGTGTTCAGCCTGCTCCAGACTTTTTTTGGAACCTGTAACTGGCTGCCCATGGCTCTCTCCAGCAGATTTTTGTCCGACAGAACGCCAAATAGGAGAAATACCAGAGCGAGCGCCCAGTTGAAAACGGTGGGCTTCCAGTAGAGGAACTCGGCATTGCGCAAACCCACGGTGAGGGTGCCCATGACCAGCACGATCGCGAGTAGCCACCAAAGGCGTTTTTCGATCTGTCCTGTCAGAAGTCGGGTCACTATGACCTGTATGACGGTCGCCCCCATCAGCGCTAGCGTGGCGCTGAAGATACCATCGAACGTCAGGCTGTAACCCATCAGATCAATGGTGGTGCCGTCCATTTGATAGACGACAAAAAAAACAATAATTGGCAGGAATTCCAGAATCTGCGCCATCGTATCGAGTGCTCTGCTAGTGCAGGCTCCCGGTCTGGACCTGCTTAAATACTACGCGGGTTTGCCGATCTGGACAGCAGCTCAATGATGCTGTGGCCCGCTCGGTTAAACCTTGATGAGCCGAAATTGTAGCGTTTCGCTTCAAAATGGCCAGCTGGCAGACGGGCAATGTTTGGCTCGGATAAACCTGCGATCGCCGTCTACTGTCAGTACTTGCTCGCCGATGCCCGCATGCGAACGGAATCCCTAACTTTGCCCAAAAAGTGTTCATCTATAATTGTCCGTTGTATACTGGCGTTTCGCCTCGCTTTTGGCGGGCGATTGGCACGAACAAAACGCAATGACGGACGTCTTTTGAAACTCTGGGATCTACACAGTCATACAACAGCTTCGGACGGTGATTTGCCGCCCGTTGAGCTGTGGAAGCGCGCGGCTGACAATAATATCGACCACCTCGCGATTACAGACCACGATACTATCAGTGGTGTCAGTGATCTGGTCGGATATCTGTCACAGATCGCCGATGCGAGTGAGGGCCAGCCCGTCTCTGGTATCCAACCCAGGCTAATCCCGGGCGTCGAAATCACCGCTCTCTCGGGTGATGTGGTTGTCCATATTCTTGGTCTGTGGATTGACATCGATGAGCCCGGTTTGCTCTCCTTGCTCGACCGCCAGCGAGAAGCGCGTTCTAAGCGGGCTCAGCAAATCAGTGATCGGCTTGAGCAGGCCGGTTTACCCCCAACGCTCGACGGAGCCAATAAACTGGCCAACGGCTCGGTTTTAGGCAGGCCCCACTTCGCCCGATATCTCACCCAGATCGGTGCGGTAAAGGATGAGAATCAAGCCTTTAAACAGTGGTTGGGAAGAGGCAAGATTGGCGATATCCGCATTGCCTGGCCCTCTCAGGCCGAGGTCGTTGCAGCGATACATCAGGCCGGTGGTACTGCCGTGCTCGCCCACCCCGGCAAGTATCTCGACGGCTTTAACAAGTGCTATGCGCTGTGCGAGCGATTTAAAGCTGATGGTGGCGATGCGCTCGAAGTGGTTAGCGGTGCACAGCTACCCAAAGCAACCAAGGATCTGGCCCGCATCGCGGCAAGACTCGAGCTCGCGGCGTCAACCGGTAGCGATTTTCATTCGCCTCAGCAAACCTGGTGCGACCTCGGTGGCCAGCCCGGCCTGCCCGATAGTGTCGAGCCAGTATGGCAGCTGCGAGCACGCGCCTAGAGCTCAGACCTCTCACTCTTTCTGCTTTTCCCGCTGTCACACAAAAAGTTGTTGGCTGATCATGACCCAGCTCCTGAGTATTCATCCGGATAATCCACAGAGGCGCCTATGTGTGCAAGCTGCTGATTGCCTGCGCGATGGCGGTGTGCTGGCCTATCCCACAGACTCGGGTTACGCGCTGGGCTGTCATCTGGAAGACAAGGCGGCGGTGGATCGCATTCGGCGCTTGCGTGAGCTCGAGGCCAGGCATAACTTCACCCTCATGTGCCGCGATTTGTCGGAGTTGGCGACCTATGCCAGAGTCGACAATGCCTCATTTCGTGTGATTAAAAATCATACACCCGGCCCCTACACCTTTGTCCTCAATGCAACGCGCGAAGTCCCCAAGAGACTCATGCACCCCAAGCGCAAAACCATCGGTTTGCGAGTACCCGATAACGCGATCGTACAAATGATGCTGGCTGAGCTCGGAGAACCCATGATGAGCGTGACGCTGATCTTGCCAGGGGAGAGTTTGCCAATGCTCGATGCCTGGGAAATCAGGGAGGCCATTGGTGACAGACTGGATTTGATCGTCGACGGTGGCTTTTGTGGCATGGAGCCAACGACGGTCGTTGACCTGACCGGTGATACCCCGGAACTGGTTCGCCAAGGTGCTGGTCAATGGGAAGATTACGACTGAGTTGCCTGCTCTGCGGACGTTTTTTCGACCGTGCTAGTGGTACAATAACGACTTGAAAGCGGTATTTGTAAGCGAGTGGCGAGACCTGAGTTCTCTGGGCTTTGTCAACAATATTCCGCGGCTGGATGAGCACGGCCAGGCACTATAAAAACCACGCAACAAAACCACGCAAAAATGAGCAAATAGCTAAGCATGTCAGTCGAGAGCGAAACTCCACTACGCGTCATTCAGGGCGGGCGTTCGGATGGCGATGACGGCTTTCAGGATGAAGAAGCCTACTCGCTGAGGCAGCGAGATCAGGTGGCGCTGCCCAGACTCATTGCCATGAGGCAGGGCGCTGAATCCCCGGATCCAGTAGCGGGCGATGAACATAGCGAAGAAGATGCCCTCGATGCCAGCCAGCCCGCAGGCGATACGCCCGCAGACACAAGCGCTTCCGCCGTTTCTCCGCAGCAAAGCGAATTTCCTTTCGCGCTCGTTCAGGGTGAGCCGGTCACGCAGATCCCGGACGACCTGTATATTCCGCCCGCAGCGCTTGAAGTTTTCCTCGAAGCATTTGAAGGCCCGCTCGATCTTTTGCTTTACCTGATCAAGCGGCAGAATCTCGACATCATGGAGATCGATGTCGCCGATCTGACCGAGCAGTACATGCAGTACGTGCGCCTGATGGATTCCATGCAGTTTGAACTGGCGGCGGAGTATCTGGTCATGGCCGCGATGCTGGCCGAAATCAAGTCCCGCATGCTGTTGCCACGATCGCAGGATATCGACGAGGACGATGAAGACCCTCGCTCACAGCTCATTCGCCGCTTGCAGGAGTACGAGCGATTTAAAAAGGCGGCGGTCGAGATTGATGAAATGCCGCGTGAAGAACGCGATATTTTCGTGGCGGAGGTGAGGCCGCCGGTCGATGACAGGCCGCGCCCTGAGCCTGATGTCAGCCTTAAGGAATTGTTGCTAGCGCTGGGTGAGGTGCTCCATCGCGCTGAAATGTTTGAGAGCCATGCGGTCAGTTTTGAACCGCTGTCTACGCGCGAGCGCATGGGTGATATTCTGAATTTGCTCTCGGTCAGCGAAAGCAGCAATTTTGTTTCGTTTGCGGCGTTTTTCAAGCCCGAAGAGGGTCGCGGTGGGGTTGTTGTTACTTTCCTGGCGATGATGGAGTTAATCAAGGAGTCCATGATCGAGATCGTGCAGGCTGAACCCTTTGCGCCGATTCATATTCGAGCGAGAAGTCAGGATGCGAACGGCGAAAGTGGCTATGAAGGCGAAAACGGCAATGAAGACGAAAGCGCAGACAGCGGTGACAGCTTGGCGAGCGATGCCGCGCTCGAAGAAAACACGATGGATGCTTAAGCACAAAAGCCGCAGGAATTGCTTATGAAACTTGAAGATCCGGTACTGGTAAAGCGAATTGTAGAAGCCGCGATTATGGCCGCCGAAAAACCGCTGGCCAAAAGGCAGATCAAGGAGCTGTTTGATGAACTGGAACAGCCCGACGATGCGCTGATCGACGATGCACTCGAAGCGCTGGCCGCAGATTGCGAGAAGCGCGGGTACGAACTGGTGCGGGTTGCCAGCGGCTATCGCTTTCAGGTTAAGCAGGATCTGTCCAAGTGGGTGAGCCGCTTGTGGAAAGAAAAGGCCCCGCGTTACTCCAGGGCCTTGCTCGAAACGCTGTCACTAATCGCCTACCGCCAGCCGATTACGCGCGGAGAAATAGAGGACGTGCGCGGTGTTGCTGTTAGTTCGCAAATCATTAAGACGCTGCTGGAGCGTGAGTGGATTAAAGTGGTCGGCCACAAAGACGTGCCCGGTCGCCCCGCGATTTATGCGACGACGCGGCTATTCCTGGATTACTTCAATCTAAAAAATCTGGACCAGCTCCCGCCGCTCGCCGAGCTCAGGGATCTGCACGCGATTAGTCAGGACTTTAATGTAGAAATGCCTCCCGAGCTGGCTGCAGAACTTAGTGAAGAAGCGCCCGAGACTGGCGAAGCCGAAACGGGCGAGCTTGAAGCAGCAGCGGCCGACAGTGAAACCCCCTCCAGCGGGGCGGAGGTTCCTGAGCAAATTGATGAAGATCGCGGCGATTTAGAGCAAATTGGCGGCAATTTAAGTACCTATTCCGAAGCCTCTAATGACGATGCTGGCGCCAGTTTTGAGCATGAAGAAGGCGAAATGGGTCACATTGGAGTCGAGAAGGAGCTTGAAATGCACGCCAGTGGTGCGACAGAGGGCGAAAACCCGCTAAACTGTTAAGATAACTGGCCGGCACCGAACGGTATTTGGTGCTGTGATCTTCAGGTTGTAGTGATACATCCCAACTTAGGTAGCGAAGAGTCTTGTTGTGAAACAACGCTTGCAAAAATTTTTAGCATCCCACGGCTATGGATCCCGTCGAGAGATCGAACGCTGGATCAAAGACGGCCGCATTATTGTCAACGATGAGCTAGCGACGCTCGGCTGCAAGGTCGATAGCAGCGATCGCATCCAGCTCGATCAAAAGCGCCTTAAACTTTCTCAGCAAGCCTTTAAGCGGCGGGTTTTTATTTACAACAAACCCGAGGGTGAAGTTTGCACGCGTAAGGATACTGAAGGACGCAAAACGGTTTTCGATCGCCTGCCTGTCAGCAATAGTGAGCGATGGATTACCGTCGGGCGCCTCGACATGAACACCTCGGGCCTGTTGCTGTTCACTAACGATGGTGAGCTTGCCAATGCCCTGATGCATCCGTCGGGTAATATCGACCGCGAGTATGCGGTGCGGGTGAACGGGGAAGTCACCGATGAAATGATGCAAGCTTTGCGTGACGGTGTGCTGCTTGAGGATGGTATGGCTCGTTTTTCGGACGTGCAGCGCGGTAAGGAAGCAACTGGAAAGAACGCCTGGTTTTACGTGGTGCTTATGGAAGGCAGAAATCGCGAAGTGCGTCGTTTATGGGAATCGCAAGGCGTGCAGGTCAGCCGACTCAAGCGTGTTCGCTACGGCAATGTCTTTGTGCCAGCGCGGCTCAAAGCCGGGAAGTATGAGGAGTTGAGCGAATCAGAGGTTGCACAGCTGAGCTCGCTGGTTAATCTCTAAAAACGCCTAGCGTGAATGCTCTGCGGCTTCTTCCATATCTTTTCCATTGCTGTTTCTCTCTAGCTCTCGCTTCTAGCGCATTGCATGCTTGCGTTGTTTTCCATGTGATCCATTGGATCAACTAGAACGCATTCGCCCGATTAGAACTAAACTCGATCGCCGGGGTCTCATCCGCAAGGTTCCATTATTCCGGCGGAAATTCAGCTATGTCGTTTCGATCCTCATTCAGTTTTTTGTCGCCAGCGTTGGCGCAGGCCGCTATTCTTGCCGCTGCGACATTGGGTTTTTCAGCAAGTGCACAAGCCGCCAAGGCATATTTTGCGGGCGGATGCTTCTGGTGTATGGAAAAACCTTACGAGCAACTGGATGGTGTGAACGAAGTGATCTCCGGGTTTACGGGCGGTGATCTGCCAAATCCCACTTATAAGGGCGATCACAGTGGCCATTTTGAAGCTATTGAGGTCGATTACGACCCCGAAGTCATTAGCTACGAAGAGCTGCTTGTTGAGTACTGGAAGAACATTGACCCCTTCGACGACGGTGGTCAATTCTGCGATCGTGGATTTTCCTATCGTGCTGCGCTGTTCTACAGCACAGAGGATGAAAAAACGCTCGCGAGCCAAAGCAAGCGCGCTTTGCAGGCGCAACTCGATGATCGCGGTCTACGTGCCACCATTGTGACCCCGGTCTTACCCGTTACGCAGTTTTGGCCCGTCGAGGAGTATCACCAGAATTACTATAAGAAAAACCCTATTCGCTATCGCATCTATCGGACTGGCTGCGGGCGGGATAAGCGCTTGAGAGAAGTCGCTAAAGCCTTTGCTGGAACCTCACGTTAGGACTCTCTAGCTGGTGAGTTTTAGAAGCTCGAGCCAGGCTGTTTAAGAAACTCCAGCTCTGCGTTGCTGGACTCACGGCCGAGGAGCGCGTTGCGATGGGGGTAGCGTCCGAAGCGGTCGATAATCTCTTTGTGCCTGATTTCAAAAGCCAGATTTTTCTCAAGACCCGGCTGTGAGAATAGTTCAACAGCTTCGATATGTATTAACCTGGATTCGCTGTGCATGAATGGCATATAAAAAAACGCGCGTTGCTCAACCGGAAGCTCCACATCCTGCTTTAACGCAATCCCCTCCTGCGCGATGACTAATGCAACAACATCCATAGCAAAAGCCTCTGCAGTATCTCTAAATAGATTTCGCGAGAACTGATCGAGTACGAGTATTTCTGCGAGCCGTCCAGACGCGGTTGTTCTCCAGCTTGCAAGTTCACCTGCACAGGCTTTGCGGTGCGTCGCGCTAAAATGTCGTTCAATCTCCGCATCGAAGTCTGCAGATTTCTTGAACCAGTACGAGCTGTCGATTTCCTTAAACCAGAAATCAATGACGAGCTGTGGTTTGCTTGAGTCGGGACTGGCTTCGTGGGTGGGGATTTGCATGGTCGTCACCTGATCGCTAATCAGCGAGCCTCTTTCTGTTTTTTTACCCACTCGACGTGAGTTTTCACTTTGCTATTTTGTTTTAATGCCTCGAGTGAGCTTAGGTGCTTGCCCAGTGTCATTTCATCAAACAGCTTGTGTATACCGCGATGGCAGGCCTTGCACAGCATCACGCCCTGATTGAGTTCGGGCTTTTCGAAATTCTTCCTGAAAAATGATCGGCGGTGCAGCTTGCGGGGAATCAGGTGGTGAAAGGTCAGGGACACCTCTCGTTCGCAAAGCTGGCATGGCTGGTTATCTTGACGGTTTCGCGGCATTGTCCGGCAGGTCGGGTTTATTCAAAACGGTGCGGAATCCAATGTGAGAGGTTCCCAGCGTGCTGTCTTGAGCATGTCGCGCTGTTGGTCGATAGCGGCGGCAGAAATTCGGTG
>CAZDEW010000021.1:27794-32069 GCA_964504585.1 uncultured Pseudomonadales bacterium
TCGGTGCGCAAAGAAACGAACCGCCTTTGACGGTTTGTACCGCTACGCCTCTTTGTTTAGGATCGAGGCCTTCGGGATATTGATCCCGCGCATTGAAGTTGTGTCGCGGGAAGTATTTGCTCGATGTCCACTCCCAGACGTTGCCAATCATGTCGTGCAGACCCTGCTCGTTAGCGCGGTAGCAGCCGACTGGCGCCCGGCTCTCAAAGCCATCATCTTTGAGATTGTGCATCGGAAACAGCCCTTGCCAGGTGTTTGCCTGCGAGGGTTGCGCCGTGTTTTTTTTGGATGTGGCAACGCGGGCGGCGTACTCCCACTGCGCTTCGCTGGGAAGTTGGTGCCCTTTCCAACGCGCATATGCGAGCGCATCCTCATAGGCGATGTGCACAACGGGTTGATTCATACGCCCATCGAGGTTTGAGTTTGGCCCTTCCGGATGACGCCAATTCGCGCCGTTAACGAAATGCCACCAGTTACCCATTCGACCCTGCTGTAATTTAGGTTTCAGGAAAACAACCGAACCTGGTTCACGCTGGGAATCGGGTAGGTCGGGATAGCTTTCTGCATCGAGGTAGCGCTCGGCAACAGTGATATAGCCTGTTGCATCGGTGAAGGCCTTGAAGTCCTGATTGCTGACTTCATAGCGACTCATCCAGAAATCTTGTACGTTGACTTGATGGGCGCCAGCTTCTTCCGAATAAGACTGGTTGTCGCCCATGGTAAAGACGCCGCCTTTAACATAAACCATCGTATTGAGCGGCGCGTAATCCGGCTGCTGGCAAGCTTTTGCAGGTTCGCCCGATGCCGTAGAGTAGGTTGCCAGTAACAACAGTCCGAAGCAGCTCAGGGTTGAAAGTAAGGTGCGCATGCAGTGCTTTTGCCTCAGCCCTGCTGAGCTTGATCGAGACCTTCCGATAAAATGATTGTTGCCTCGCCGGCCGCGAGGCGATCTCCCACGATGGCCTGATATTGCTCGGAGCTTGCCCAGGCGGTAAACGATTGCTTACTGGGAAAGGAAATAACCACCACCTTGTCACCCTCCCATTTTCCCTCGAGCACAGATGGCGTGTAATCATTGACGAGTACGGTGCCGTCGAACTGATTGAATACGCCCATGAAATTGTCTTCGTAGCGCGAGTAGCGTTCGCGGTCTGTTATTTTAACTTGCACAGTGACAAAAACGGTCATGATAAAAAAGCTCCTTTGATTTCCCTGTTAGTACAGAAGTCGGTGTTGCAGCGAAGGACGCGCCAGATGCTAATAGATTTGCGCTAAAGCCGGTGATTCGAGCGGATTCATGGTATGTTAACTGCCATTGTCAATTCAAGCTGGCGACGGGCAGTCATCATCTTTTATCTTAGGGAATCTCTGATTCATTCTTCTCATAAACGCATTGCCTGCGGTTAATCGCACGATGCTGCGTAGCCGTGAAAAGCCAAAGTCCAGAAGAGGTTAGCTAACATGTCCAAGCCCTATAAACTTTACGGCGCTGAGTTCTCGCTCTACTCGGGCAAGGCGCGTTCCTACCTGAGAAAAAAGGGCATTCCCTTCATAGAGGTTAACCCGTCGGCCCGCGTATACAAGCGTTTCATCCTGCCACGTACCGGGGTTGCTTTTATCCCGGTGGTACAAACACCCGATGATCAGGTAATACAGGACACTAGCGACATTATCGATACGCTAGAGGTAAAGTTTCCCGAACTTTCGGTTTATCCAAGCTGTCCCTTGCAGAAGCTGGTTGCCCTGATGCTCGAGGTTTACGGCGACGAATGGCTGGTCATTCCCGCGATGCACTATCGCTGGAACTTTCCTGATAGCAATCAGCCCTTTGTTTACCAGGAGTTTGGCAAGATGATGATGCCCTGGTTGCCACGCATTCTCGCAAGGCGCATCGGCATGAAAGTTGGTTCGCGCATGAACAGCTTCGTACCGCTACTCGGTATCGACGAAACCACTATTCCCGCAGTGGAAGACTCTTATAGCGCTCTTCTGGACGAGCTCAACAAACACTTCTCGGCATACGACTATTTGCTCGGAGATCGACCGTCGATTGGCGACTATGGGATGATTGGCCCGCTCTATGCGCATTTGTACCGCGACCCTTACCCTGGCAAGATGATGAGAGAGCGCGCGCCGCAAGTGGCGCGATGGGTAGAGCGGATGCAAAGCCCTGAAAAATCCACTGGCTCTTTTGTTACGCAGGGGCAGGTACCGGCCAGCCTATTACCTGTCGTTAGAAGGATGGCCGCTGAGCAAATTCCGGTTTTGCGCGCGACTATTAATGCACTCGCGCAATGGAAATCTGAAAATTCGCAGGCGGAAATACCCCGCAGTATTGGTAAACATGATTTCAGAATGGCAGGGGCGACCGGAAGCCGACTGGTCATGCCCTACAACCTATGGATGTGGCAACGCGTACTTGATCATTATCATGCGCTCACCACGGAAGAGCAGCGTCAGAGCCTACAGGCGCTGGAAAGCGTTGGCGTGGGTGCAGGTGACTTCGAGCTTATGCCTTTCAGGTTGGCGCGAGAAAATAACCGGCTTATCTTTGTGGACTAATCGCGTTCAAACAAATGCGTTTTGGCGGCAATGCTCAGCAATTGTAAGGTGACTGCCCAGAGCAAGCTTGCGATACAGCTTATGAGAGCGAGTAGCGCAGTGGCTTCCTGTTGCAGCGAGGGCTCGATATTTTTGTTTGCGTAGTGAATCATGCCGTAGCTGGTAAAGAAAACCAGCGCGCAGAGCGACAGCTGCTTAAGCCGGATTCGCTCGTTCTGCATGAGGGTTTTAATGAGGCGCATCATCAAAGCATAGCAGATGCGAGGGGACTGAGGCTGCGGGCCTAGGGGAGCAGCTTTTGCATAATCTTCTGGTAGATCTCGGTCAATTCCTCAAGCTCGCTGGCTAGAACCCGTTCATTCACCTGATGAATAGTCGCGTTAACCGGGCCGAGTTCGACGACCTGAGAGCCGGTGGGTGCGATAAATCTCCCGTCGGAGGTGCCTCCAGCCGTGCTGAGCTGGGTTTCGATACCAGCAACTTCTGTAATCGAGGCCTGGGTTGCATTGACCAGTTCGCCCGGTTCGGTCAGGAATGGCAGGCCGCTGAGATTCCACCGGATTTCGTAGTCCAGACCGTGTTTGTCGAGTATTTCGAGTACGCGCCGCTGAATAGTCTCGGCATTGAGTTCGGTAGAGAATCTAAAGTTGGCGATGACTTCAAGGTCGCCAGGTATAACGTTGGTGGCGCCCGTTCCGCCATTGATGTTGGATATCTGGAAGCTTGTCGCAGGGAAATAGTCGTTGCCATGATCCCAGGTGGTGGTCGCCAGTTCATCGAGTGCCGGCGCCGCCAGATGAATCGGATTTTTCGCCAGGTGTGGGTAGGCGACATGCCCCTGCTTGCCATTAACCGTAAGTGTTAGGCCAAGCGATCCGCGACGCCCATTCTTGACAACGTCACCGGTACGTTCGGTGCTGGAGGGCTCGCCCACCACGCACCAGGTGATTTTCTCGTTGTTGGCCTCGAGATGCTCGACCACTTTCACCGTTCCGTTGATCGCGATACCTTCTTCATCGCTTGTAATAAGAAACGCCAGTCGATTTTGGTGCTTGGGGTTTTGCGCGACAAACTGTTCAGCGGCAACCACCATGGCTGCGAGGCTTCCTTTCATGTCAGCCGCGCCACGCCCGCAAAGCATGCCATCTTCAATGCAGGGCGAGTAGGGTGGGTACTGCCAGTTCGCGCGATCGCCTTCCGGTACCACGTCAGTGTGTCCTGCAAAGCATAGAATGGGTCCGCTATCGCCATGCACCGCCCAAAAGTTATCGACGTCGTCAAAGCGCAGGTGTTCGATGCGAAATCCAGCGGCTGCGAGCCGCTCTGTCATGAGTTGCTGACAGCCGGCATCAATCGGCGTCACCGATTCTCTAGCAATAAGATCGCAGGCAAGTTGCAGGGTGGGCGATAAGTTTGTCATTTGAGTTTAAAAAGTTTGCGTTGCGGGTTTCGGGCCCGCCTTGGTTTACTAAGGCGCTACAGGTTGTCTACCAGACGACGAGGTCATTGCGATGAATCACTTCGTCGCCGTAGTCGTACCCCAATATCGTGGATAGCTGTGTGCTTGGTTGACCAATGATTTTGCGGGTGTCTTCACTGCTATAGGCAATCAGTCCACGTGCGACTTCCTCGCCAGTCGTATCGATGCAACAGACTAGATCGCCGCGTTCGAAATCGCCTTCCAGGTCGTGAAAGGTGCCGTAGACCGGCACC
>CAZDEW010000021.1:32079-41521 GCA_964504585.1 uncultured Pseudomonadales bacterium
GCCAACTGCCAATAGACTCACTCCGCGCTCTCTAAGAGCAGTCACTGCCCCTGCGTCCAGTGTGAGTTGGCCGCTTGACTGTGAACCGCCCAGCCACTGTTTGCGCGCCGCCATCGGCTGCTCTGCGCTGCTGAGCTGGGTGCCGAGCTTGTCACCTGCCACTAGCCGGCTAATTATACGTGCCTCATGGCCGCTAGCGATGACTGTCTGTGTACCTGACTGGGCCGCGAGGCGCGCCGACTTTATTTTGGTAGCCATACCGCCACGACCAAATTTGCCGCCTGAGCCCTTGGCGACCTGGTCGAGTCGGGCATCGGCCACATCGATTTGATCGATGAGCTGCGCATTGGCGTTGGCTCTGGGGTCGTCATCGTAAACGCCCTGCTGGTCGGTCAAGATGATAAGCGTATCGGCCTCAACCAGATTAGCCACCATGCCGGCCAGTGTATCGTTGTCGCCAAAGCGAATCTCATCATTGGCGATCGAATCGTTTTCGTTAACGACAGGAACAATACCTAAACTGAGTAGATAGTTGATTGTCTGACGTGCGTTCAGATAACGGGTGCGATCACTCAGATCCGCATGCACCAGAAGTATCTGTGCCGTTTGTACGCCGTGACTTTGAAAGCGTTCTTCGTACGCCTGAACCAGCCCTGCCTGCCCCACAGCCGCTGCGGCCTGAAGTTCATGCAGAAAATTTGGGCGTGACGTCCAGCCCAGTCGAGTCATTCCTTCTGACACGGCACCCGATGAAACCAGCACGACCTGATGTCCGTCTTGTACAGCTGCTGCGATCTGGTCGACCCAGGGGTCGAGTGCGTCGCGAGCCAGTGCCTTGCCGTCCTGTGATAGCAAAGCACTGCCAATCTTGATAACCCAGCGTTTGCCGCTCTCGGGGTTTTGCCGTGTTTCAGTCGCGCACATATTCCACTTCAACATCGTAGTCGTCGTCAAAATCGTCGTCGTCACTGTCGAATGTTGGCAAGTCCCTATCGAGAAGTGCGTCGCTTATCTCTCCATCGGCCCCCGTAAGCTGTTTGAGCAGCGCCGATTTTTGTTCCTGTCCTTCAGCGCTTTCCGGATCAATACCCTGTTTAGTCAGTTGGCGCTCGAGTGAGCGTAGCGCCGCCAGCATGGCAATGCGCGCTCTACCCTCGGACTGCATCGTTTTTTGCACGTTTAGTTCCTGGGCGCGAAGATCCGGATCGTCGACCTCTGCCTGCCAGATCGACTCCAGTCGTTCCATGAGTGCAAAACGCAAGGGGTCCAGATCTTTCTTGGCCAGCGCCGAGATATAAAAGACGGGTCGATCACCGGCAATTGCAGCTACTCGCTCTTTCAAACCGTGCAGCGCTTCAGCATCTAGCAGGTCGATCTTATTGATAACCAGCCAGCGTTCCCGTTGCGCAAGTGTCGAACTGAAAATCTCGATTTCCTGCTCAAGCTTGCGAATGGAGTCGACAGGATCGATAGCATCGCCAGAAAGTTCCGGCGCCGCATCGACGATATGCAGCAACAGACGCGTCCGCGTCAGGTGCTTTAAAAACCGTATGCCCAGACCTGCACCGTCAGCTGCGCCCTCGATGAGCCCGGGTATGTCGGCCATCACAAAGCTGCGGTGTGACTCAATACTGATGACGCCGAGGTTTGGTACCAGAGTCGTAAAAGGATAATTCGCTATCTTTGGCTTTGCGGCTGAAATCGCGCTGATCAGGCTGGATTTCCCGGCATTGGGAAAACCGAGCAGGCCTACGTCTGCAAGAACTTTGAGCTCGAGCTTGATTTTTCGCGATTCGCCATCGCTCCCCGGCGTTGTCTGGCGAGGGGCGCGGTTGGTGCTGGACTTGAACCGGGTGTTGCCCAGACCATGGAAGCCGCCCTGGGCAACAAGCAGCCGCTCACCATGCGTCGTTAGATCGCCGATGACTTCCTCGGTATCGACGTTGATCACCGTGGTGCCAACCGGCACTTGCAGGACCTTGTCGGCGCCGGCTGCGCCGGTGCAGTTTTTGCCCTGACCGCTGCGCCCGTTCTCCGCGCGATAGCGCGATTGATAACGGTAATCGATCAGGGTGTTAATGCCGTCGTCAGCTTGTAGAAAAACGCTGCCGCCGTCACCGCCATCACCGCCATCGGGTCCACCCTTTGGAATGTACTTTTCTCGACGAAAACTCATGCAGCCGTTACCGCCGCTTCCAGCGGTGACGGTAATCATGGCTTCATCGACAAATTTCATGAGTGTTTGCTCTGGTGTTGCTCTGAGAGGTGTTTGCGGTAAAACGTTACGAATTTTGACTGAGAATGGCAGCGATTCCTACGTCTAAATTCGTATATCTTGCTGAAAGCGGCTGAATATGGCCCGTATTAGTTGGGGGAGACCCGTGTATAGCGTAGAATGCCGCCCAAACCGAAATTGTCTGATCGAAAATGCTGGCGCCTGAGCCTATTCCCCTGTGTTAAAAAAACTTTTTGGACGTAAATCCGACCCCTCGACTGAGCCTGCACCCTCACCTGCGGTGCCAACTAGCCCGACTGCTGAAAGTTCTGCCGCGAGTAGCCCACCCAAGGCTGCCTCAACGGGCAGTGAAACGTCGCCTGCGCCTGCGAGCAACCAGGCCAGAAAGCCGCGCGGCGGGGGTCGTGGTAAGGGGCAAAAGGACAAAACGCGCGCGAGCCACTCTGGCGATCGCAACCAGAGTGCCAGTGATGGCCGCAACCGCTCTTTTGATTCAAAAAAGGCAAAGCTACTGCAGGCGCATCAAAACTGGAGTCTCGAGAGTTTTCAGGTTGCCGAGCAGGAAGGCAAAACACGTTTTCATGATCTCGATTTGCCCGACGAGCTGATGCATGCGATAGCGGATTTGGGTTTCGAGTACTGTTCGCCGATTCAGGCACAGGTGCTGCCGCATACTCTCGATGGTTACGACGCAGTCGGCAAGGCGCAGACAGGAACGGGAAAAACGGCGGCTTTCCTGTTGGCGGCGATGAACGAGTGTCTTGCGAACCCGATAGAGGGCGAGCGGTTTCTGGCTGAGCCGCGGGTTGTCGTCCTCGCACCGACGAGAGAGCTCGTGATGCAGATTGCAAAAGATGCGCGGGATCTCGCCAAGTACAGCTCACTCGGTGTGGAAGCGCTGGTTGGTGGTATGGATTATCAGAAGCAGCTCAATGCGCTGGATCGAGGCTACGTCGATATCATTGCCGCTACGCCAGGCCGGTTAAATGACTTTATTTCGCGGGGCCACATTAGTCTGGGCATGGTTGAAGTACTGGTGCTCGACGAAGCGGACCGCATGCTGGATATGGGTTTTATTCCGCAAGTGCGCCGCATTGTGCGTTCGACACCCCATCGCGAGCGGCGCCAGACCATGCTATTCAGTGCGACCTTTAACTACGATGTGAATATCATGATCGAAAGCTGGATGGTCGATCCAGTTCGTGTGGAAATCGAACCGGAAAACGTCGCCGCAGATACGGTCGATCAAAAGGTTTACATGGTCAGTAGCGATGAGAAGTACAAGCTGCTTAGCAATATCTTGCAGGCTGACACGATTAAAAGTGTCATCGTATTTGCCAATCGGCGCGACCAGACCCGCGACCTCTATGAGGCCTTGAAAAAAGATGGTTTTAACTGCGGGATACTCTCTGGAGAGGTGGCGCAGCAGCGGCGTACGAAAACGCTTCAACAGTTCAAGAATGGCCAGCTAAAAGTCTTAATCGCTACCGATGTCGCCGGTAGGGGGATTCACATTGATGATGTGAGTCATGTCGTTAACTACAACTTACCTGAAGATCCCGAGGACTATGTGCATCGCATTGGTCGCACGGGTCGTGCAGGTGCTACAGGTGTTTCTATCTCACTGGCCTGCGAGGATGATGCGTTTATGTTGCCCGATATCGAGGCAATGCTGGGCCAGAAGCTGGTTTGCCAACAGCCCCCCCAAGACTTACTAGCATAGTACGGCGCGCTCCGTTCCTCTGATTTCGCCAAGCATGCCATTGGATGCAAAATCACTGATCGAAAAGCTGGACTTACAGCCTCACCGTGAAGGCGGCTATTATCGTCGCACTTATCAGGCAAGCGACAGGCCGATGGTCGATAGCGAAAGCGGTCCGCGCTTTTTGATGACCTCCATTTATTACATGCTTACCCGGGAAGCGCCGATTGGCTGCTTCCATGTCAATCAGTCCGATATCATGCACGTGCATAACGCCGGTGCAGCGCTGCGTTATTACCTGATCAGCCCGCAGGGAGAGCTGCAAATCGTAACGCTAGGGCCCAACATCGAGCGCGGTGAGCGCATGCAGTTTGTTGTAAAAGGCGGGTACTGGAAGGCGACTGAACTCGTTGCCGGTGCAGAGCATGACTTTGGTCTGCTTACTGAGGTAGTTGTTCCGGGATTTGATTATGCGGATATGATACTCGGTAAACGTGATGAGCTATTGGCGCTCTTTCCACAGCATGAGTCGCTAATTGCGCGTTTCGCTGAGACGTAACCGTCTTTCGGCTGATGCCTACGCTTGCGCCTCTGCAGGTGTTTGTTGAGCAAGTTGTTCGCAGTAGAGTAGTGTCCCGCCGCACACTGCCGCGGGGATAATAAAAATCGGTATTACCGGTAGCAACAGTGCGAGCTGAACCGCGCTTCCAAAGCCGAGCGTAAGCGGCCTATTTTGTTTTAACTGTTTGCGCATTGTGCCGAAGGTTTTCGAGTCATTGTCGAATGCGTAATCGGCGTACTGTATCGACATCATTCTCGCGCCAAAAACAAACCAGAGAATGGTAGCGACAGGCTGCAGAGGCGAGAGGAATGGCAGTAAGCAAAGCAGTGAGAATAGGCCCAACACAGCAGCGCGCGGCAAGTAGTACAGTATTTTCTGTAACTCGCGTTTTACCGTTGCCGGAATCATCTTTAGTAGTAGTGTTAGATTCAGCGGTTGCTGCGGAGGCTGGCCAGTGGCGATGATCGAGACCTGTTCGGCCAATAAACCGTAAAAGGGAGCGCCGATCAATGTCGCTACGCTGGAAAATGTGAGCGCTACAAATATTGCGACCAGGGCGAAAAACAGCGCGCGAAGCGCTGGAAACAGAAAGCCTAGCCATTCAGGTAGTCGAGATTCCCAAAGTGCCAGCCACTGCTCGAACTGCGCGTAGATTGCGTTGATACCAAAATAATAGAGCAGCGCGTTAATGAGCAGCGGACCGATTAGAAAGGGTAGAACCCGCGGTTTGACCAGACAGGCCATACCCTTACTCAGGTAACTCGCGCCGTTGATAATCATATGGGGTTATTAATTATTCTTTTATGCCCAGTAGCCATGTGCGGGTTTTACTGCACTAAAAGTTCTCGGCAATGGCTTCAAAAGCAGCCATTCGCGCGCGGTTAGAAGGCCGCGAGGCATTGGAGGCACTTGCCGCAGAAGAAAAGGTCGCGACCAACAAATTCTTGCTTTGATTGACATATAAAATTTGACCGAAAACACCGCGAAACGTGGCAATACCTTTTTCTGAGTCGTGAACCCAGAGGTAGTTTTTGTAGCCGTTGAGCCAGCGATCGTAGATCGGGCTGCTCGGATCCTTAAACGGACTGCGCAGCATGGCTTCTCTCTCGTTCTCACTGAGCTTGAAGGTGTCTTTGATCCATTTCTCGGGAATGATCTGCTCGCCATTCCAGCTTCCATTGTTCAGTAGCATCTGACCCACACGCGCATAGTCGCGTAGCGTGGTGTTGAAGCCGCCGGTGGCGACTGGGGTGAAAGCGACATCAGTCATAAAAAATGCGTCATGCTCAACGCCGAGTTTGGACCAGATGTTTTCGGCGATGAACTTATTCAGTGCTTGTCCCGATACTCGCGCAATGATCCAGCCGATAACATCGACATTGGGCGACTGGTATTGGAACATGTGGTTCGGTGCCAAGTCGGGGTTGCCAGTGAACCGCGGAATATAGTCCAGAATCCCGCGCGGCGTGTCACTGGTTTTTGGGTCAGTCGCGGCAAGATCAAAGGCCGGTATAAAGCCGAGTCGCCGAAAATATTCCGTGCTAACCGAGCCGGGTTCAAAGGTTTCGTAGTTCTCTGAGTAGTTCAGGGCAGAGACCATATTTAATAGTTCGCGGACAGTTCTCTGGCCAAAGTAGCCGCCTTTGAGCTCAGGTAGATAGGTCTCGACCGTGGCGTCTGGGTCAACTTTGCCCTCGCCGACCAATATTCCCAGTGACATCGCCACCAGCGTTTTAGTGCTTGATGCCCAAAGGTGATGGTCGTGTTCGCCGAAATCACCAATATATTTTTCGAAAACCACCTTACCGTCTTGCATGACAATGTAGGCATCGGTGCCGTCGGCTGACATAGCTTCAGCGACTGAGTACGCTTTATCCTGAAAGGTAAATTGGATATCGGCGATCGCTGGATCCAGCTCGTAAACAAGATTTTCTATTTCGCCAGATCTTGGCACCATGACACTAGGCTGAATACCGATATTTCTAAATGCCCAGCGACTGTAGGGTGCCTGACTCCAGTTCATCATGGTGACTTGCCCATCTGCACTGGCGGGCACCGTTTGCATGGCTTTATTGCCGGAGTGGGTGTCGGCTAGCGCAGAAACGGACAGCGTGGATAAGCTCAGTAAGCAACAAGCAGCTTTGGACATTCTTTTTATGATTCTCATGGTTGGCCCTGGTGTTAAAGTGTTAGTGGTGTGACGGTGTTGCGTCAGTGATGTGATGTCGATGTGATAGAGATGAGGTAGACATGTGGTAGAGATGTGGTAGAGACGCGATAGTAATATGACGTTGATAATCGTTTGCTCAAAGTGCGGCAAACGCCTTATCCGCAATATCCAGCGTCTGCTCGATGATCTCCTGTGTATGGCAGGTCGAGAGAAACCCCGCTTCATAACAGGCCGGCGCCAAATACACACCGCCGTCCAGCATTAAGTGGAAGAACTTGTTGAAACGTTCGATATTACCCGCCATAACCTGCTGGTAGTTGGTGATCTGGCTTTCTTCGCTAAAGAAAAAGCCGAACATGCTGCCCACATGATTGGTGGTAAACGGTATGCCATGCTTGTCGGCAAGCGATTGCAGCCCTGTAACTAGCGCAGCAGTGTTGGCAAAGATGGGCTCGTAAAAATCAGTGGCACTAATTAACTGCAGGGTTTTTAGCCCTGCAGCCATGGCGACTGGATTACCGGATAGTGTACCCGCCTGATAGATTGGGCCAGCTGGCGCGAGTTGTTGCATGATTTCTTGTCGGCCTCCGAAGGCGCCGACCGGCATGCCGCCTCCGATGACCTTACCCAGGCAGGTCAAATCCGGCACGATACTGTAATGCGCTTGGGCGCCGCCTGCTGCGACCCGAAAGCCGGTCATGACCTCATCAAAAATCAGCAGGCTGCCGGTCTCATCGCAGCACTGTCTTAGCGTTTGCAAGAAGTTGTCTACCGGCGGCACACAGTTCATGTTGCCGGCAACCGGTTCAACGATAATGCAGGCGACTTCGCCGCCAATATCAGCCATGGTCTCTCTGAGCTGCTGGTTATTGTTATATTCCAGTGTGATCGTCTGTTCTGCTAAAGCGCCGGGTACACCGGGAGAGCTCGGCACGCCAAAGGTCAATGCGCCCGATCCGGCTTTCACGAGAAGAGAGTCCGAGTGTCCGTGATAGCACCCCTCGAATTTGATGATCTTGTCGCGCCCGGTAGCACCTCGGGCGAGCCTGATTGCGCTCATGGTGGCCTCGGTTCCCGAGCTCACCATGCGAACTGACTCAATGGAAGGGATGATCGCTTTGATCGTCTCGGCCAGTTCCGTCTCAAGCTGATTGGGCGCTCCAAAACTCAGGCCAAATTGTGCCTGTTCTACAACGGCGTCGATAACAGCCTGATGCGCATGGCCCAGTAGCATGGGACCCCAGGAGAGGACGTAGTCAATGTACTGCTTGCCATCGACGTCAGTGATATGTGCACCTTTGGCCGACTCAATGAATAAAGGCGTGCCACCCACTGCCTTGAAAGCGCGTACCGGTGAGTTGACGCCACCGGGTATGGCTTTGGCGGCGCGCTCAAAGTACTGTCTGGATTTTTCCATGGTGTAATCTCTAATCGTGTTGTTCTAACGCTGTATGCGGGAATGGGTCTGTCGACGGTCCGCGCAAACACAGACTAGTTGCGGTCAGTGTGCCTGTCGTTCCAGTGCGACTAACTGATCCGTGTGGCCCGGCTTGATTCCAGCGAGCTCGCACAGCAGGGTTTCCAGCAAGATCCAGGGTAACTCGGACTCTCCGCTTTTACTCAGGCGGTCGGCGTGAGCGCAAAGCTGAACGCAGTTTGCAATGGCCGATTGAGGGAGGCGCTGTAATGCCCGTGCATACATGGCGCGACTTCGCTGTATCACTCGCTCGGCTTGAAAAGCCTGTTCCAGCTGGCCAGTGCGTTGCTTGAACTCGAGTGCCTTGATGAGTGCCAGGCGATTGGCGACGACGGGTACAATCGCCGGTACCAACGTTCCTTCCTCTCGCAGATGACGTAAAGCCCTGCAGCTGGCCGTCGCGTTACTCTGCAGTGCCAGATCAAGCATTTTAAATACGTTGAAGCGCGCATTATCGGCCACCCACTCATCAATATGCGCGGGGCTTACGGCTGTACCCTCGGGCAGTAACAGCGACAGTTTTTCGAGCTCTTGCTCCGCTGATACCAGATTCCCTTCGACGCGATCAGCCAGCAGTCTGGAACTCTCGCGATCGAGTACAAGCCCTTTGAGTTTCGCGCGTGCCACCAACCAGCTCTCCAGTGCCTGACCCTCGAGCGGATATACGTGGACGAAAGTACCACCGTCGATTATCGTCTTGATCCACTTCGGTTTACCCGATACTGCGGGTGCGACGATAATCAGTATGGTGTCTGTCGACTGTTGGGCAATGTAATCTACGATTGCAGCACTGCCTTCAGTGCCGATTTTTCCGCTGCTGAGATGCAGCTCAACAATTTTGCTCTCGGCGAATAAAGACATCGCCTGCCCGCTTGCCAGCCAGTTGTCCCAGCTGAATTCCTTATCCTGATGGTGCCGTTCTATCTCGGAAAATCCATCGCCTTTGGCGCGCGTACGGATTGTTGCGACGATTTCATCCCGCAGCAGTATGTCGTCGCCGGCGATGCAATAAACGGGATCCAGACTGCGCTTGAGATGCGCCTGAAACTTGTCGGGATAGACCTGCATCAGACAGCTATTCCGCCTGCTTTGAGGGGTTTGAAACCAATGACATTGCGCGCAACGCTTTGCGTACCAAAGCCTGTTCCAGCCTCGAGCGAATCTGCTGTTTCTCTGCGGTTTCTGCGCCCGGATTTAGCGGGTTGCCAGAGAAGGTCTCGATGCTGGATAACTGTAAGTCGAGCAATACGGTTGCGGGTGTTTGCGTAGCAGCGCCATCTGGGCTCGAGTCAGGT
>CAZDEW010000022.1:0-37123 GCA_964504585.1 uncultured Pseudomonadales bacterium
ACAGCTGGCCAAATTTCAGGGATGTCAATCTCTGCTATTCCGCGCCCGACGTCACCCAGATCGCAGAGCAGAGCGACGTGGTGTTCTTCGCAACGCCGCATACGGTTGCGATGGCCATGGTTCCGGCGCTGGTTGATGCTGGCTGTACGGTCATCGATTTGTCAGCGGATTTCAGGTTGAAAGACATTGATGAGTGGGAGCGATGGTACGGTGAAACGCACACAGCACCCGAACTGGCTGATCAGGCTGTCTACGGTTTGCCGGAGTTAAACCGGGAGGCGATGGTTGGTGCCAGACTGATTGCTTGCCCGGGCTGTTATCCCACAGCAATTCAGTTAGGGCTTATCCCCTTGCTAGAGTCTGGCCTCATTCACAGCGATTCCATTATCGCCAACGCGGCGTCGGGCGTGAGCGGTGCGGGCAGACAGGCCAAAGTTGCTAATCTGTTTGCAGAAATGAGCGACAGCTTTAAGGCCTATGGTGTCTCCGGGCACAGGCATTTGCCAGAAATTTTAGAGAGCCTTAACCGGGTCTCTGCGTCACCGGTGCAGATGACCTTCGTACCGCATCTATTGCCGATCATTCGAGGGATACATGCCACGCTTTACTGTAAGCCACGCGGTGCTGTTGACAGCGAGGACTGGCAAGCCATTTTCGAGCAGCGCTATTGTGACGAACCCTTTGTCGATGTGTTGCCTCAGGGTGTCTATCCGGAAACCCGAAGCGTTAAGGGTACGAACATGTGTCGCATATCCGTGCAGCCTATCGCGTCTTCAGAAATGCTCTGCGTGATGAGCGTCGAAGATAACTTGACCAAAGGGGCAGCGGGGCAGGGAGTTCAGGCGATGAATATAGCCTTCGGCCTTCCAGAAGCGGCTGGTCTTAAACAGCTAGCACTGCTGCCTTAGTAGCAGCTGTTTAGCGGATTCAGGGTATCCCATGTTTGAGCGTCTCTGGCAGCAACTCAATGAGCCCATGAGCTTCAGCCCACTGTGGCTGTTCGCGCTGTTCTTCGCAGGTTTCTTTCTGGCGTTTATCACAAGTTACAGCGCTACGAGTAATCACCAGTCTCTTGTCGGTAAGCTGGACGATAGTCGGGCTGAAGTTAGAGCGCTGGAGCACGCTAACGAATTACTGCAGATCAAGATCGACGAGAGCGCGCAGAGCCTAAAGCTACTGCGAGAGGATCTGGCGATCAGCCGCAAGGAGTCGCTCGCCCTCGAGCGCGAGAACACTTTTTTTAAAGGCCTGGTATCGCCCGAGGATCTCAAGCGCAGCTTTAAACTGCATCGGTTCGAGCTGGTAGGCCTTGAAAAAGTGGATTTGCCCGGGCATTACCCGACCGCGAACGGGGAGCGTTACTACAGTTACGAAGCAATCGTCGCTCATGTTGGCGGGCGCGGTAAGAAGCTATCTGGCAAATTGAGTTTGGATCTCTCGCCGGCGCAAGCCGTATTTGTCGAGGATATTCCTGCGCAGAGTACTGGAGCAGACGATGGGGATGGGGAGCAACTCGTTGTTTTTAAAGATAAAATAACGCACAAGCTGGGCTTTCAATTCTTTCAGCGGGTTACCGGCCGGCTGAAATTGCCAGCAGACTTTGACCCTGATACGATAAACGTGTGGGGCGAATCCAATCTCAGTGCGCGAAATGCCCCTACCTCATTTGAAATCGCCTACCGGTGGCCCGATGTACTGGAATCAGGCGGCGATTAACCCGCCATTGTCTCGTTCCCAACTAGTCGCCACCTACGGTCAGGCGTACTGAATCCGCGTGCGAGCTTCGCGCGTATTGCCTTTGGTAACGCGAGTCAATTTTTGCGGTAAGGTCTACGGTAAGGATTGCGGTAAGGTCTGTGCTTAATTGGCGTCGGGTTTGGCAAGGTGCAGCATCTTATTCGCTGCCCGTAACAGTATTGCAGCTTATCGAGATAAGCTGGTTGATAGGTTGAGAATCGAAAATGGATGCAAGTGAAGTCGGACAAGTGACGCCGGGCGGTGCGCCCGATGGGCTGGTTTTTACCAATAGAGCTGCCGAGAAAGTGCGCTTTTTGATTGAGGACGAAGGCAACGACGCTCTCAAGCTGCGAGTGTTTGTCACAGGCGGCGGTTGCGCTGGATTCCAGTATGGTTTTACCTTTGACGAGCTGGTGGCCGAAGATGATGCCGTGATCAATAAAGACGGTGTCGATTTGCTGGTCGACTCCATGAGCTACCCCTACCTCGCTGGTGGTACGGTGGACTACGTCGAAGGTCTCGAAGGCTCCCGCTTCGTGGTTGATAATCCGAACGCAGAAACCACCTGCGGATGCGGCTCATCGTTCGCGATCTAGGCTTGCAGAGACTGACTTCGTGCCAAGACTTTCGGTCATTGCCCTGTTCCTACTTTCCCTAGCGCAGCCTTCATTAGTGACGGCTCTGGAGGCGGGTGTGCGCTCGCTGGATAACGACGGGGTCAAGACGGCTGCACACAACCCCAGCGACCAGACTGAAGCTGAGGATGATCAGGACGCTGGCACCGCGATTGATGAGCAGCTCAAGTTGCTCGCTGATCTTCGAATCCATTCAGCCGAAGAGCTGGAGCGCGTTTTGCTGCGGGTTGATGAGCTCGCTAACGATCCGCAACGAGATCAGGATGCAGCGCCGGTCGTCTTTTTACTACATGGGGAAGAGGCGAGAACGCTGTACAGGGACAATTATCACGCGCATCGTGCGGTCGTTGATCTTGCTGCAAAACTCTCGGCCTTCGAGCTGGTCGATATCCGGGTGTGCGAAGTCTGGGCCGACAATAAAGGGCTTGATAACCAGCTCCTGCAGCCCTTTGTGGGTACTGTCCCGTTCGCACCTCGAGAAAAGAAGCGTCTGGTTAAAGAAGAAGGCTTCCAATATTTCTAATGGGTTTTGTCCCGCCGGCGTGCTTTCAAGTGCTGGTTTGCTGGTTTATCGGATCACTGGTTCACTAGTTCATGGCCTCTTCGCCGAGTAGCACGGCTCCATGAGATCCTGTTATTGCACCGAGGTCGACCTTAACATTGTCGACGTAGAGTTTTGCTAGCCAGCCAAACAGGCAGGCTTCCACCGCATCTGGATGTACGCCCAGCCCGCTGGTATCACTAAGCTCGATTCCATTCAGTTTGCTTTTAATGCGCATGATCAGCGCGTTGTTCCTGTAACCACCCCCACAGCAATAGAGTTTTCCTGGCCTGACAGGCGCTTTGTCCAGCTCGTTGCAGATGCTGACCGCGGATAATTCGAGTAGTGTGGCCTGGACGTCCTCAGTTTTTGGCTCGATGCTGATTTTGGCAATGTGTTCGCGCAGCCACTCAGCGTGAAACAACTCTCTGCCCGTACTTTTTGGAAAGGGCGTCTGGAAATAAGGATCGCGCAGAAGCTGTTCGAGCAATTCAGGGACGACTTCACCGCTAAGCGCCCATTGCCCCTCGTCATCGTAGTCGAGTCCGCGGTGTTCTCTAATCCAGCCATCCATCAAGGTGTTTGCAGGACCGGTGTCGTAGCCGCATACGAACTGCTGGTTTTCCAGCAAGGTTAGATTTGCAATGCCGCCGAGATTCAGGAAGCCGACAGCGGCTCTGGTATGGTTCGTCAGACGTTGATGAATGAGAGGGGCGAGCGGTGCGCCCTCGCCGCCGGCCGCCATATCTGCCTGACGAAACTGCCCGATCGTGCGGATGCCTGTTCGTTGCGCAATTTCCCGGTTGGAACCAATCTGTATGCTAAATCCGTGGCGCACAGGTTGTTCTGCAGCAGATCGTTGAGGAGGCTGGTGACGCACGGTTTGCCCGTGGTTTCCGATGGCGACAATGTCGGCAGCAGACAAGGCGGCTTTAGCCAGGGTTTCGGTGATGGCTTGCGCGTAAACCTCGCCGAGCGCAAGGTCTACCCGGGCGATAGAGTGGTTCGGGTTTTTTACATCCGCTGGTAGCAGAGTTTCGTCAGCACAAAGCGCGTGAATATCGCTGGCAAGGTCGGGGTTGATGGGGTGGCAGTCAAATGCCACGAGCTGGGGGCGTTCACTCGAGAAATCGGTGATGGCGACATCAATGCCATCGACGCTGGTGCCCGAGATGAGGCCAATGAAGAGTTGTGGTTTCACTGCCGCCACCTCTGAATTCGCTTGCAGCCGAAAAAGCCGTTAGCTCGAAAAGTGCAGGGCGTTTTTGATTACTCGCCCAGTGCAAACAGGGTTTGTTCGCCGTAGTGCCGGATCTGTTCCTGCATCGGCAGTGTGACCGACTCGAAATTTGCGATCTCGGATTTTGCCAGGCGTTTTGCCTTGGGGAGTTTGCTCACGATGGTTCTGGGGTTTCGGTGAACGCCATTGACCAAGAACTCGTAGTGGAGGTGAGGTCCGGTGCAGAGCCCGGTGCAGCCCACGCTGCCGATGATCTGCCCCTGCTTGACGCGTTGGCCTTTCTTCACATTACGTTTTTTCAGATGCAGATATTTCGTTTGATAAGTATCGCCGTGGCGGATGAAAACAAAGTTGCCGTTGGCTTTGCTGTATCCGGATGCAGACACCCTGCCGTCACCCACTGAAAAAATAGGCGTGCCTGTAGGCGCCGCGTAGTCGATACCGCGATGTGGTTTGACCTGCTTGGTAATAGGGTGCAGTCGCCTGAGGTTAAAGCCGGAGCTGACACGGGTAAAGTCGAGAGGTGCGCGCAGGAATACCTTGCGCATGCTCTCGCCCTGCTCGTTGTAATAGCCGATTTCACCGTCACTGGATTCGTAGCGGAAGGCATTAAAAGTCTTGCCCGCATTGACGTATTGCGCTGCGAGAATATTGCCGTCACTGATTTTTTCGCCATCCAGATAGAGCTCTTCGTAGATGACCAGAAAGCTGTCGTTGGGACGGACGTCCAGGGCGAAATCCATTACGCCACCAAAAATATTGGCCATCGTCATCGTCATACCCGAGGAGATGCCCGCTTTATATGCAGCTTGCGAGAGCGAGCTGCTGACCGGTGCGCTGCGCCGGACAACCCTCACTTCAGGTTCCCTGCTCAAAGCCTCAGTGACAAAGCTGTCGTTGCTGGCGGTAAACAGTACTTCGTTGAGCGGATCGATGATTCTGCGCAGCGATTCCAGTGAGCCTGTGTCGCTGATCTCGAAGATCAGGCGCTCACCGGGAAAAACACGAGTCAGCGCTTTGCCCTCAGAGCCTGCATTGGTGATGCGGTAAACCACTGAGGCGCCTAGATTGACCTTGGCAAATAGCTGCGAAAGGGTATCGCCACGGTTTACATCCAGCTCGATAATCCGATTAGCGCTGGCGCTTTGTTCTAGCTCTTCGTCGGACTCGCTGACATCCAGTGCCAGTTTGACGCGGTAGCGATCGCCCTCAGCGTTCTGCGAGTCGATTAGCTGCTGGCTTGACGCCAACTCTGCTGTCGGACTCTGTATTTGCTCTTTGGCTGTCTCCTGTGGAAGCTGAACAGCCATGGCCACTCGCTGGCCGTGTTCGGCCGGGAGGCTCAAATCAGCAGCCGGGGTACTTGATTCAGATGGATTGAGGCCAAAAACGAGTGAGCAGGCAGCGACGCCGACCAGTACGCCGGGCAAGACCACGGATTTGGCGAGGCGCCCGGTCAGGAACTCCCGAGTACCGGCTAGAGCGGCGAGCAAGGGACTGCGATCGCGCTGGACGATTCTTGTCGCGTGTCGGGGATTTTTGCCCATGCTTGTTGTTTTATGGCCCTGAATTTTTCAGCGACGCCCGTTGCTCGATCATTTGCGGGAGGCGGTGCTTGTTTCGCACCTCTCGACGGCTTCCATGCGGTCGCTGACAAGAGGATCTCTGACTGTAAAAAAGTATAACAAATCCGCCAAGTTTCACTCGATTTGGTATTGAAGACTTGAACTAATGCTGAATAATTCCCGATCTTTCTCGCAGCTCGGGGCGCTTGCTCCGCAAATCCAAACAATCGATTGATTGCCGCTTACCCATGTCGGACACCCTCCAAGACCTAGATAGCCGCGCACTGATCGCCCAGCGTACGGCAGAAGAGGCCCTGAATGAGCATTTACAGGAGCCCAGAACCCTTTATTGCGGCTTTGATCCGACTGCCGATAGTCTGCATATCGGCTCCTTGGTTCCCTTGCTCGCGCTGAGGCGGTTTCAACTCGCCGGGCACAAACCGATTGTGCTGGTCGGGGGTGCAACCGGCTTGATCGGGGATCCGAGCTTCAAGGCCGAAGAGCGCAAGCTCAACACGCCAGACGTGGTTGCGGGTTGGGTTGAGAGGCTAAAAGCGCAGACCAGCGCCTTTGTTGATTTCGATTCCGGCTCCGCTGCAGCTGAGGTAGTCAATAACCTCGACTGGACTGCAGGAATTAGCGTACTGGATTTTCTGCGCGACACAGGCAAGCACTTTGCCGTCAACGCCATGATCCAGAAAGAGTCGGTCAAGCAGCGATTACAGCGTGAGGGTGAGGGAATTTCCTATACCGAGTTTTCCTACATGATCTTGCAGAGTCTGGACTTCGCTGAGCTGTATCGTCAGTACGGCTGTACTCTTCAGCTGGGTGGCAGCGATCAGTGGGGCAATATCACTGGCGGCATCGACCTTTGTCGCCGTTTGCATCGCGCGCAGGCATATGGCTTAACGCTGCCGCTAGTCACGAAAGCTGACGGTAGCAAGTTTGGCAAGACTGAATCGGGCACTGTCTGGCTCGACCCGAGTAAGACCTCGCCCTACAGTTTTTACCAGTTCTGGATGAATACGGCGGACGCTGACGTCTACAAATTTCTCAAGTATTTCTCGTTTCGTTCTGTCGAAGAGATCGACGCGCTTGAAGCGAGCGATCAGGCTGCGCAAGGGCGCAAACAGGGGCAGGGAGTTCTGGCCAGCGATGTGACCTCGCTGGTGCATGGTGCTCAGGGCCTGGAAGCGGCGCAGAGAATTTCCCAGGCGCTGTTTGAGGGTAATATCGCAGCGCTGGGTGAGACTGACTTTGAGCAATTGGCACTGGACGGGCTGCCCTGTATTGCCCTGAATGAAGACAGCAAGCCGCTGCTAGAGTTATTGGTTGATACCGGGCTGGCGGCAACACCTCGAGGCGAGGTTACTATTGGTCAGGCACGCAAGTTTATTACTGGCAATGCCGTTGCTGTTAATGGCGAAAAAGTTGGCGATATCGATGCGGTACTGGATCGTCGATCAGCGCTTTTCGGCCGCTTTCACCTGCTCAAGCGCGGTAAAAAGCTCTTCCATCTGCTGGAGTGGCGATAAACCAGCGCGCGGCTAAGCGAAACTAAAAGCTAAAAGAAACCCGCGGTTTAGCCTCTTCCCCGTTATCCAGCTCGGTGGCGCAGGGAACGATTCGCTGACCGTCAATACCCTGTGACAGTAAGCTCGCTTTTATGCTCTCCAGCCTCTCTTCAGACAGGGCTTTTTGGGTAGCATTCAGTACCGGTTTTTTCTGCTCGCCTGCAGGTGCTGGCGAGGGAATTGGACCGTCAGCCACCACAGCGTAGGGGCATACGGTGATGCTCACCGCCCGCCTTTGATCCAGAAAGTCAGCCAGCTTTTTAATCCGTTCAGCGCCCTCGTCATTAATCTGAGCAGAGCCAGCCTCGAAGGTAACGGGCTTGAGGCGCAGTGCGTCGCCAAGATCTCTGGCTTTGGATAGCGCTGAGAGCGCCAGCAGCGGCCCCAGCTTAGTGGTCACCGCAGAGGTGATTGATTTTGCCAGCGCTTTTTGAATCACCGGAGCCAGGCCAAAGCTGGGGTCATCGATACTGCCGTCGACGGGAAATTTCAGCTCGATGCGATCGTTCTTGTCTTTCAGAAGATTGAGCGCGGTATTCAGTGGCATCCCCAGTTGCAACGCGTCGCCCGGCTCGCCACCATCGCTGTTGATGCCGGCAAGCTTGAGTTGATCGACTCTGATCGCGTTGCTCGCATCCAGCTGCCGTTTGGCGATGGCTATCTCGCTATCGATGCTCAACAAGCCGGACTTGATGCCGCGGTCAATGACCTGTCTGGCTGCTGGCGATAGGGGGACGAGATCCAGTTGTTCTCCCTTGAGTTTGATTTGCGTTGATTCGGCAAAATCGGCGACGGTAAGCGCACCATCGGCCGTCAGCTTGCCGAACTTGCCTACTTCGCTGTCGAGATTAAACTGACTTTTACTGACTTGCGGGTAGCTAGCCTGATCCATGTTGAAATTGAGCTTGCTCAGTGTGATATCAGCAGCAGGCTCACTTTCGCTAGCATCGCTTTGCGGTTGACTCGAGCCGCTAATAAAGTCGATTGTTGCGTCCTCAACGCGCAGCGCTTCCAGTATGTAGCCGGCTGTCGGGTCAAGCTTGGCATGCTTTGCACCGAGAGTGCCCGAGAACGCCAGTTGCTGGCCCGCGTCATCGCCAGCGGGCGTTTCGATTTGGTAGCGGCTTTCCCTGATATCCAGCGAGAAGTCATCCAGCTTCACAACAGGCTGTTCCTTTAGCAATAGCTTGAGCTTACTGGCGACGTCGGCGTTGAATTGAATCGGCGCTAATGCTGCGATAAGCGGCTCGTTGTCAGGTAGCAGTTCGATCGTCCGGCGGATGGTCTCGCTATCGAGCTGCGTAACGCCAACTGTTAGGCTGGCTTCTGGTTCGCTGGCGAGTAAGCTGATATCGCCCTCTGTGTTCAACCCAATGTTGTCAACAGACAGGTTGAGCAAAACAGCGCTGTTGCTGCCTCGCTGTAGGCTGTCGACGTTATCTATCGCCAACTGCACAAGCCGAACGGTTAGCGTTTCTTCAGGCTTGTCGCTCGATGATACGCCAACAGTTACATTCGCCAGCGATAGATTTTGTACGCTGAACTCGACGGAGTCACCGCTGTCCTCGGCACTATCTGGGTTTTGATTCTCAGCATTACTCTTCAGTAACTCATGCGGAAAGCCGTTGACACGATAACCCTCTGGCGATTTTTCCAGCGTGAGCCTCAAGCCATCCAGAGTAAGCGGGTTGACGACCACGCGACGCTCTAGCAACAGCGGTAGAGGCTGCACTTTTATCTCAAAGCTGCTAAGTTCGATCGCTTGCGCCGTCGAAGATGCGTCAGCTTCGCGCAAGGAAACGCCTGAGAAATTGGCGGCGCCGCGCAAGGGGTTGATGCGCACTTTGTCAAAATCAATCGCATAGCCCTTGTTGAGTAAGAAGCGCTCGGTGAGCGCGGGTACGGTCCATGAAAGTGATGCGAGGATCAGCCCAAGCAGAAGCAGTAGGGTCAGGAAAAAATAGCTTAGCCATCTAAGTAGAGCAATCATCGTATTCGGGTTTCTTGAGAATGGATTCCTTGCGCGAGGGACTGGGTGGTCAGCGCTTAATCAGCTTATATCTTAATCCCATCGATGCCGCAGAGACAATCTTTTAGCGCATGATGGGAAGCCAAAAGCTGTTTCGCATTTTTACGCACTATCAGCTCGCATCCTGTGGCACCATAATGGGTAGATGTATCGGATGCTCGTGGAATTATTTGGCCATAACCAACCTTTTTTATCTGGAGATTTTGTTGCCTGCCTACCGTGACGGGAGTTTGATTTGACTCAGGACATTGCACTGGCCAGTTCACTGGTCGTGCTGATAGGGCTGCTTTGCCAGTGGCTGGCGTGGCGCGTTCGTTTACCGGCGATTCTTTTTTTGCTGCTCGCGGGCTTGTTGCTGGGGCCTGTTTTGGGTCTATTGTCGCCGGATGATTTGTTTGGTTCGACACTAATGCCGATGGTTTCCCTTTCTGTGGCCATCATTCTATTCGAGGGAAGTTTGACCCTTGAATTCAGCGAGATTCGCGACGAGTCCCGCGTGGTTCAGAAGCTTGTCACGGTGGGGGCGTTGGTGACCTGGCTGGTGGTGGCAATAGCGACCCACCTGATTTTCGGCTTTTCCTGGCAGATTAGCGCGCTCTTTGGCGCGGTAGTCATCGTCACCGGCCCGACGGTGATTGTTCCCATGTTGCGTACCGTTCGGCCCACGCGCAAGATAGCCAATGTGCTGCGCTGGGAAGGTATTGCTATCGATCCCGTCGGTGCGCTGATGGCGGTGATGACCTACGAGTTTATTCTCGCCAGCGCGACTGATGCGGCATTAATCCACGTGATAAGGCTGTTCTTTTCTTCGCTTGTCGTTGGATTGGTGGTCGGGCTTTTGAGTGGTTTGCTGCTTGAACTAATGTTGCGCCGCAATTTGCTTCCCGAATATTTGCAGAATATGGCAGCGCTATCGCTGGTGCTGGTGTCATTCAGTCTGTCGAACTCTGTGCAGCATGAGTCCGGACTGCTGGCGGTGACCGTCATGGGGATCTGGCTGGCCAACCGGCCTGATCTCGACATTCATCCCCTGCTAAATTTTAAGGAGCACCTGAGCATCCTGTTAATTTCGGTGCTATTCATCGTGCTGGCAGCGCGTATTGATCTGCAGCAATTGGCAGCGATCGGCGGTTCGGCTGTACTCCTACTATTGGTGTTGCAGTTTATTGCGAGGCCGTTAAAGATTTGGGTCAGTACCTACGGAGAGGATTTTTCCTGGCGAGAGCGGGCTTTGCTGGCGTGGATTGCACCCCGTGGTATTGTGGCCGCTGCGATCTCGGCTATATTTGCCGACAAGTTAGTCGAGGTCGGCTATACCGAAGCGTCGATGCTGGTGCCGCTGACATTTTCGGTGATCATCGGTACGGTGATTCTGCAAAGCGCGAGTGCGCGCTCCATCGCCCGACTACTTGGTGTCGCCGAACCCGCGCCGAAGGGTTACCTCATTGTGGGCGCCAACCTTTTTGCGAGGGAGTTAGCCACTGAGTTGCAGCGATATAATATCCGCTGTGTATTGGCCGATTCTAACTGGGATAATATTTCCGCGGCGCGGATGGATGGCCTTGAAACCTTTTACGGCAATCCGGTGTCTGAGCACGCAGATTATCACCTTGACCTGACCGGCGTCGGCAACCTGCTGGCACTGTCGCATCAACGCTATGTGAACGTAATAGCCGCGATACACTATTCGGCTGACTTTTCGGAGCGGAATGTTTTCAGGCTTGCATCGTCGAGTGATATGAAAATTGCGGAGAAGCACTCGATGTCGTCCAGTTTTCAAGGCGGCCAGCTCTTTGGCGATGAGATTAGCTACGCTGATGTCCTCGGTAAGTTGAGCCAGGGTTATCGGATCAAAAGCACCACACTAACTGAGGCCTTTACCTGGTCCAACTACGTCGGGATGTATAAAGGGGATAGGCTTCCCCTGTTTATGGTGGATTCCAGAGGTGCGGTTAGGCCTTTTCTGGCAGGCAGACAAATGCCGGTTAACGATGAAGCGACAATCATTTCACTAGCTGCTCCGGACTAGTGCCTGTTTGCAGCGATCAGGATGATTGATTGTGCATGTCTTTGCTCACTGCTAAGTCGCCCTAATAAGGTTCAACGAATAACAGTATGGGAAGTATGATTAAGCATCACGAATTCTGGCACCCCCGGGTCTTTGAGCTGCCGTTTTACCTTTATCTCGCCGGCCTGTGTCTGCGCTATCGTCTGCGACCCACTGACCTTGCCAAGGCTAATACTGCGCTCAATCATGGTGAGATTGGTATCGGCTCGAAATATCACACGCAAATGCAGTTCAATCAGGGTCAGTTTCTTCCAACGGAGCGTATCCACTGTGTGCAGGCGAGCGCTCACATCGAGGCCAATTTGCAAAAGGCGATCGCCTTTGCCAATCAGCACGGCTATCCGCTGATCTTTAAGCCCGATATTGGTTTGGTTGGAAAAGGTATATTGAAGCTCGGCGATGAGCAGGCGCTACGAGATAGGATCGGTGAGTTGCAGGGTTACTATCTCATGCAGAAATTTACCGATTACGAATGCGAGTATGGGGTGTTTTACACGCATCTGGCAGGGCAATCGCGAATAAGTGGCATCAACCAAAAGCACTTTCCGACCGTAGTCGGCGATGGCGAGACGACAATTGCAGAGCTGGCGCAAAAACACCCGCGCTATACCGAACACTGGAATACCTTTTTACAGTATCTGGATTGTTCGCGCATCCCTGCGAGTGGTGAGGAGTTGAGGCTGTCTTTCATTGGCTCCCACACCATGGGCTGTATGTTTACCGATGATAGCCATTTGTGCACACCAGAGCTTGAGGATGCGATATTCAGTATGCTGGACCCGCAGTCAGGATTTAACTTTGGCCGACTCGATGTAAAAGCGCCCAGTGAAGAGGCTCTGCGCCGCGGTGAATTTGTCGTCATCGAGGTCAACGGCATTTCTTCGCTGCCAACACATATGTTTGATCCGGCTTACAGTTTTTCGCGTTGTTACAAAATTTTTTGCGAGCATGGCCGGTATCTCGCTAAAATCGCGAACGAAAATAAACACAAGACCATGCACTTATTGCCTTTTATTGAGGTGTTGAGACGTGTAAAAATGAATCAGGGTCGGCTTGATGTGATTCACAAAAAACTCAAGTCCAAAGCGGGCGAGGCGTAGCTTGAACGACAGGTAACCCCGTGATGCCTTTTTGCCGTTGATTCCATCCGATCGACATTCAGGAGTCGTTTTACAATGAAATTGTTAATGTCCAAAATTAAGGTTCTCGCTGCGCTTGGCGCTTTTATCGTGATCCCAGGCCAGATTAACGCGAATGAAATAGAAGCTGCCATTAGCGATGCCATGGTGGATTTTCGTTTTACTTCGGATTTTGAGCAGGATTTTATGGGGCGCTTCGCTTTCATGTATTCTGAAGACGAAGAGGGCAAAGGCGACAGCGAGGTAGAAAACACGCTGCTTAGCTATACCTTCGGCACGCAAGGTCGGCGACAGAATCTTGATATCTCGCTTGGCGGCCGCCTCTACCTGATGGATCTTGACGTAGAAGGTGGGCAGGATGGAACCGGAGTCGGTTTAGCCCTGGGCTTTGGTGTGAGTGCGGAGATCGTCCCCAAGCTTAGCGTAGGCGTCGAGGCCTTTTACTCGCCGGATATTCTGACCGGTGGAGATCTTGATAGCACAACAGATGTTGAGCTTCGCCTTGGCTATCAGGTTATCGAGAACGGCAGTGTATTCGTGGGTTACCGCAATCTGCGCGCAGAGTTTGATAATGGTGACGATGGTGATGTCTACGACGGTGGCTTAATAGGCATGCGCCTGACGTTCTAGCGAGACCGTACTACCTTTAGCAGTAGTCGATTGCAAAGTTCTGGTTTGAGACCACAGCAAGTCGGCAAGTTGTTGAGGGCTCTGGCGCCGTCCGGAAATGATCCAGCCAGTAATGGCCTCGGCGACATCAGGGTACTGCATGGCTGGCTGATGCCTTAAGTCCCTCAGCCACTGGCGCACCACGTCAGAGCTTATATGGTTCGTTGTGGTTGCGTAGCCTAGCTGCTCAAGGGCAGCCGCATTGGAGAGCTGTTCAGTCTGTGCGAACTGGGGCTTGGTCAGTACGGCAAGGCCGAGCTGCAGGCATTCGCTTACAAGCTCGAAGCCCGAGTTGCAAATCACAGCGCGGCTGCTTCTCAAGTCTTGCTTGAACCCACTGTGTTGTGTCTTGCGTAAGCTTAGATTTCCTTTTTCCTCATCCTGTAGCGCCGGCGAGTAAATAATAAAGTGCTGGTCCTTGATAGCACTCAGCTCCCGTTGTACCCGCGCTTGATCTTCGAAGGGCAAATAAACAACGATACTTGTCGCTTGATCGTAATCAATTAACCCTGACTCGTCAGCAAAACGATGCGAGAGTTCGGTGTTGATTATGGGCGGCAGGATTGGGCTTTCGAAGTCGTTCCAATGTAAGCCCAGGCTAACTGCAGCAGGTGCAAACAGGCGCATAGTCAGATTTGAAAGAAAATTGTCGCCGGCGCGTGGGATCGCGTGGCCGAAGGCGTACTGGTGCCCGATGCCGATAACCGTGCGGCGTCTCAGTTTACCTGCCCATGCGGTTAGAGGTTCAAAATCGGTGAGGATCAGATCGTAAGGCTCGGTATCAAGCGCGCGTACATCATTGGCGAAGCGGAGTATGTTGTTTGACAGCGCGGTTCGGGTATAGCTGAGTCGCCCGTTGCTGCTGGCAAAGGTGAGACCACGGAAGCTTCGGTACTCGCCGAATGGCTCCATGTCAAAGTACTGCTCTGCAGGTCGGCCCGAGAACACATAGTCGACTTCGACGGCCTTGTCGCTAAAGCACTTCGCCATTTCCCGTGCTCTGCTAATGTGGCCGTTACCAGTGCCCTGAATACCGTAAAGAATTTTCATAGCTGTTGAATTGTTTAAACCTTGGATGCTGGAAGTTAGCTGAGTTCTGTCCGCTCAACGACTATGTCTGCACATGGAAAAAAGGTGGAGTGAGTCCGCGCTAACGAACAGCCCTAGAGTAGGGGCACAAATAGTTGGCCAATCCCGAAGCCTAAGGCCGCGCCTGCAGCGATATCGGCGGGGAAGTGAACGCCCAGTATGACTCTAGAGCAGCCGACCAGAACTGCCCAAATTAGCAGCGGTATAGCGAGTGCAGGCATCATGGCACTACAAAGCGTCCAGAGAAGGAAGGCGGCGCAGGTGTGGCCTGAGGGGAAGCTGAATTCATCGGACGCTTCAACCACCGATTGAAAAGATGGAAAAAACTGCGGTGGCCTGCGGCGCTTGAGAGAGCTTTTTAGCAGTTTATAGCAGGCTCTTTCAACGATGAAGGCAGCGGCGACTACAGCCAGAAAGCGCAGCGCTATATCCGCTGGAAGAGTTGCGAAGAGAAGCAAAGGCAAGATGACCTGAAAATAGCCATCGCCACTCCGCGAGACGTAGCGTGCGGGGCGCTGGAGCGCAAATTTCTCGCTTTGCTGTGACAAAGCCAGAAAGAGCTTTTGGTCAAAGGATGAAAGTCGAAGTAACCAGTCCATTCACAAAGACTAGGCATGTGATATGTCGAAACTGTGAAATAAATGTTTCTGTGTAATGACAGTGGTTTAATTTGCAGCGAGATGTGAGTGAATTGGCGACTTTTGTTGTTTTTGCCAATAACTGTTGGGCGATAAATGTTGGGCCATAACACTTGGGTAACAACTATTGCACACTTTGCCGGCAACCCCTGGCTGTCTGCCGGGTGGGCTTGCGTCACACCATGTCACATCATTGGCTCGAGCGTGGATCAACTATTGTTTCGCATGGCTGTAGCACCACTTTTTTCGCGCTACTATCGCGCAGATTACCCGTTCCGCTTTGTTATCATAGACAGGCTATTAATCGCTAGAAACCTCAATGTAACTCGCCATGGGTAGTCACAGGGAATTTCCGTACATCGAAAAAGAATTGAGTTGGCTCTCGTTCAACGAGCGGGTGCTGCAGGAAGCTGCTGACACCAGCGTTCCAGTGGTGGAGAGAGCCCGATTTCTTGGTATTTTCTCGAATAATCTCGATGAGTTTTTTCGCGTGAGAGTGGCGGCCGTGCGCCGGCGTGTGGTGATTGGCGCGGAGAGTGCCGGCGCCGAGAGTGAAGAGGCGGTCAATGCTCGGCTCACGCTTCGCAAGATTCAGGCGAAAGTGTTGCAGCTACAGGACGAGTTCGACGAGATTTATGGCGATGTCATTCGCGCTCTGGAAAAGCATAAGATTTTCCTGATCAACGAACAGCAGGTTGACCAGCAGCAGGGTCAATGGATCAATCGCTACTTCAAGGATAAGCTGCTCAGGCATATAGCGCCGATCATCATCAAAGACGATACCGATCTAGGCAAGATTCTCAAAGATGACCTGACCTACCTGATCACAGAAATGCGCGGCGAGGGAGTCATACGCTATGCTGCGGTGGAGGTTCCTACTGATGAAACCTCTCGCTTTGTGCAGATGCCAAGGGTCAAGGGCAGCAAGCGCAAAGATTTTATGATGCTCGACAACATCATTCGCTACTGCATAGACGATATTTACCGACCTTTCTTTAGCTACGAAAGCTGCGCGTCCTATTCCATGAAAATGACCAGAGACGCGGAATACGGATTGGCTGACGATATCGATCAGTCGCTGGTCGAGCAGATGTCGGAAGGGCTCAAGCAGCGTTTGACTGCAAAGCCGGTGCGCTTTGTTCACGATCGAGCTATGCCGCAAAGTATGATAGAGATGTTAGCCAAAAGGTTAGGCATGAGTGCGGTTGACTCGGTAGTCCCCGGCGGCCGCTATCACAATTTTCGCGATTTTATGGGTTTTCCCAATCCGGGTAGGTCCTATCTGGAGCATGAGAAAATCGCCGCCTTGAATAGCGTCGCTTTTGAATCGAAAAGCAATGTATTCGAGGCTATTGCGGCGGGCGACATTCTTCTCTATTACCCCTATTATAAGTTTCGTTATTTCACTGAACTGCTGCGCCAGTCTGCTTTTGATCCCAGCGTTACTGATATAAAGCTTTGCGTTTACAGGCTCGCCAACCGCAGTCGCATCGTAAAGTCGCTGATTGATGCCGTAGAGAATGGCAAGACTGTGACTGTTTACATTGAGCTTGCTGCGCGCTTTGATGAGGAGGCTAATATTGAGTGGGCCAAAACTCTCACCGACGCGAACGTCAAAGTCGAGTTTGGTATCCCGGGGCTTAAGTGTCACTCCAAGATCTGTCTCGTTACACGTCGTGAGGGGCCTGAGAACAAACCGGTGCGCTATGCCTGCATTGGTACCGGAAACTTCAACGAGAAAACCGCGAAGAGCTACACGGACTATACCTTATTCACCGCTAATCCTGATATCACGGCAGAGGTGCGCGACGTTTTTCAGTTTATTACTCACAGCTATCGTGACTATAATTTTGAGCATCTGCTGGTTTCGCCGCGCAGTAGTCGATCCGGTTTGATTGCGCTGATCGATGACGAGATAAAGTTGGCGAAGAAGAACAAAACCGCCGAGATACTCATTAAGGTCAATAACATTGACGACAGAGAGGTCATAGCCAAGTTGTATGAGGCGAGCGAAGCGGGTGTCAGAATACGCTTAATAGTGAGAGGTATTTGCTCTTTGGTGCCCGGTGTGGACGGCTACAGTAGTAATATTGAAGTACTTTCAGTGGTCGATCGCTTTCTAGAGCATCCGAGGGTTTTTATTTTTGGCAAGGAGCGCAAAAGCAGGCCAGCAAAAGTGTTCATTGGCTCCTGTGATCTTATGTTGCGCAATCTGGATCTGCGTGTCGAGGTTATAGCTCCGATTTACGACGAGGGGCTGCGTAGTCGCATTCGCGACAACTTTGAGCTGCAGTGGTCTGATACCACCAAGGCCAGAGTGATAGACGAGGATCAGTCAAATGCTTATCGCCCGCGAGGCAACAAGCGGAAAGTTAGATCCCAGACATCGACCTATAACTATTATAAGAAGTTAGAAGCTTCCAAATCGTAGGAAAGCCCTTTGTTAGAAACCGTAGTGACTCAAAAATCTCTGGCGGCTGTTGATATCGGATCCAACAGCATTCATCTAATTATTGCGCGCGTTAATCAGGGCGCGATGCAGACTATTCAAACGCACAAAGAGCGCGTGCAGCTGGCTGCGGGTCTGACAAAGTATGGTCTGCTGGATCAAGCTGCATTCGAGCGAGGCATTGACTGTCTGGCCCGCATGGGTCAAATTCTTGCGAACCATGAGCCGGATGTCGTACGCGTTGTGGCTACGCATGCTTTGCGCGTCGCGGGCAATCGCAACGAGTTTATTGCGCAGGCGGAAGAAGCGCTAGGTCACAAGGTTGAGGTTATCTCCGGCGCGGAAGAAGCCAGGGTTATCTTTCTTGGTGTGGCGCATTTTCTAACCTTGCAAAGTCATGCACTTATCATCGATATCGGTGGCGGCAGCACAGAGTTGGCGATCGGTAAAGGTTTTGAACCAGTATTTACTGCCAGCGCGGCAATGGGCTGTGTCAGCTATCGTGACCGCTATTTTTCTAAGGGTTTGACTAAACAGGCGTTTAGAGATGCGCACTATGCTGCAATGCAGGCACTTGAGGCGTTTCTCCCAAAGCTTAACAATCTGAGTTGGGAGCACGCTTATGCGACTTCGGGCACGGCAAAGGCGCTGGATAGTGTTGTTTCTCTGTTGTACGAGCGTGGCGAGCTGAAGCGGGATTCTCTGATTGAGCTTAAGGCGCTCAAGCGAATACGTGAGGCAACGATTGAAAAAGGCGAAAAGTATCTAAAGGCGCTGGACGTCGGTAGTGACAGGCTCAGCCTGATACCCAGCGGGTTGGCGATACTGATCGCAACCATGGAGGCACTTGGTGTCAAAGGGCTCGCTTATCAGAATGTGGCGTTGCGTGAGGGTGTGCTCTACGAGATGGATGATCAGATGCGTCATCCGGATATTGCCCAGCGTACGCGCGAGTCTCTACAGTCCCGCTACAACGTTGACCGCGCTCAAGCGGCGCGCGTTGCGGATACCTGTGAATGGCTGATAGAGAATAGCCTGTCAAAAAAACTGGCGGCACGGATTGGAGACCACCGACTTTTGTTGCTTGAGGCGGCTCATCTGCATGAGGTGGGCCTGCAAATTAGCGCGGGAGGCTTGCAGAAGCACTCGGCCTACATTTTGATGAATAGCGATCTGCCAGGTTTTGCGCAAGAAGAGCAGCAGATATTGGCGCAGTTAGTTGGCCGCTATCGCAAGCGACTGCACTTTAGCGATTTACCTGAATTCCCCCACATGAGTCAGCGCGACTTTGAGTTGCTAGTGTATCTGCTCAGATTTGCAGTTATCCTGAATATTCCGCGCCGTCTGGTCGATCTGAGTGGGGTCAAGATTCGTATTGACAGCAAGCGGATCGATTGCGTGATCACCCCTGATTTCCAGCAGGCGCATCCCTTGATCGGCGCTGATTTGCTCAGAGAGAAGCGCTATCTGAATGGTCTGGGCGTAGAGCTTTTGATCGAGGTTGATGACAATCTCTCCTTAAATGCGTACAATTGTTAACTAACTTACCTGCAAGTACCCTGATTCAGTTCCAATTGTTGTCCTCAATTCGCGCATGTAGTGAGCATTCTAGATGCTGCGATAGTAGCCAGGTAGTTGAAATTTAAGTCCTTTTTAAATCAGCGGGCCATATACTTTGGCCTGATGGAGTTACTCATGAACGAATACATCGCACCTCTCAAAGAAATGCAGTTTGTCCTCGATGAGGTTGTGGGATTAGAGCAGCATTGCGCGAAATACAACGATGAGAATATTTCGGCTGATCTAGTCGGGCCTATCCTGGCCGAGGCGGCCAAGCTGGCTCAGGGGCGGGTTTCGCCCATGAACTGGATCGGAGACCAGAACCCCTGTCAGTTGGTCGATGGTGCTGTGCACGAGACTGAAGGCTTCAAAGCGGTCTATAAAGAGTTCGCCGAGGGGGGGTGGAACGCATTGTCCTGTCCGGCAGAGTTTGGCGGAATGGCATTGCCTGAAGTGATTGACGCCGCCTGTGTAGAAATGTGGACAGCGTCGAACGTGGCCTTTTCGTTGTGCCCAACGCTTACCCACGGCGCGATCAATGCCCTGCTAGCAAGCGCCAGTGATGAACTCAAGGCGACCTACCTACCGAATATGATCAGCGGTGAGTGGACGGGCACGATGAACTTGACCGAGCCACAGGCCGGTTCAGATCTCTCTGTAATAAAAACCAAAGCGGTGCCCGAGGGTGATCACTATCGCATCACGGGAACTAAAATTTTTATCACCTGGGGCGATCATCAGATGGCGGATAACATCGTACATCTGGTGCTGGCTCGCACGCCGGATGCACCTGAGGGTGTGAAAGGTATTTCTCTGTTCCTGGTACCCAAGTTTATGGTCAACGAGGACGGCAGCCTTGGCGAACGCAATGATGCCTATTGCCACTCGCTTGAGCACAAGCTGGGCATCCATGCGAGCCCGACCTGTGTTATGGGTTTTGGTCAGTCCGACGGTAGTGAAGGCGCGATCGGTTATCTTGTAGGACAGGAAAATCGCGGCTTGATGAATATGTTCGTCATGATGAACGCGGCACGTTTACATGTCGGTCTCGAAGGCCTGGGTATCAGTGAGCGGGCCTATCAGCGTGCCCGCGATTATGCGCTGGATCGAGTACAGGGCGTACCTCAGGGTCAGTCCGAGCGCGGTCCGATCGCCCATCATGCTGATGTCAAACGTATGCTTTTGGAGATGCGCTCCATTACGCAGGCAATGCGCTGTCTAGCCTATGATGCCTACGCTGATCAGGATGCCTCACATCTGGGAGACACTGAGGCGTTGGCGCGAGTGGAATATCTGACCCCGATTGTGAAAGCATGGTGCACCGAGCTTTCGGTAGAGATTGCGTCCATTGGCGTACAGGTTCATGGTGGTATGGGTTTTGTCGAGGAGACCGGTGCTGCGCAACACCTTCGCGACGCGCGTATTACCACTATCTACGAGGGCACAACGGGTATTCAGGCGGCTGATTTGATTGGTCGCAAGCTGGCTTCCGATAACGGTGGGCGCCTCAAACTATTGATCGACCCAATGCGCGACGAGCTTACGGCGATGGAAGAGCCCGTTGGTATGGGTGTGAAACAGCCTGCGCTGGATGCCCTGAATCTGATTAGCGAATCGGCACAGTGGATCCTTGAATCTGCCGGCGGCGATCAGGCAACACTTGGTTCTGCAGCGCATCACTTTCTGATGCTAAACGGCTTCGCGCTGGGCGCTTTTTACCTGGCAAAGTCTGCGATTATTGCCCAGAGCAAGTACCAGCACGACGCCGAGTTTGTCGATACTCAGGTCAAGTTGGCCAGATTCTATATGCAGATGGTACTCCCGCGTGCGCAGCATCATGCTCAGGCCTTGCGTGCGTCTAGCGATGTTCTGACAGATTTTGCAGTGGGTCAGCTCTAGAGCGCCTTCGCTCGCGCCTGTTATCTAGCTGCTGTTTAGAGGTTCTTAGAGGTTCCCTAGGCACCAGCTACCAAAAAGACGGCAAAATCGGTTACGCTAGAAACACCCATGGCCATTGGCCATGGGTGTTTCTTTTTTCAGGCTTTGTTGATCGATCCTTGCAGTAGAGCTAGCTCCCAAGATGGGGTCTGTAAACTTGTTCAAGACCTACTGGCTAATTTTTTTCCTGTCTCCGCTGTGTCTCATGGCGGTGGTGAGCCCCGCAGTCGCTGATAGCGAATCATCCGATCACCCATCACTCATTCCAGACTATCAGCTTAACAATCCCTGGTTTTTGCAAGCCCGGCGACGACTTCAAGAGCGTCAGTCTCTGTTGCATCGCGGCACAGCTAGTCGGGCGAAAAATATTATTTTTCTGGTGGGTGATGGTATGGGGCTCAGTACGGTGACCGCGGCCCGCATATTTGCAGGGCAACGACTCGGCAAGTTGGGGGAAGAGCACGAGCTGAGTTTTGAGAAGTTTCCTTTCACGGGGCTAATAAAGACTTACAACGTTGACGCGCAGGTGCCCGATTCGGCAGGTACGATGACTGCGATGGTCACGGGTGTAAAAAACCGTTTTGGTGTGATTGGTTATGACGAGTCAGTCGAGCGCGGCAGCTGCGAGCCTGATCGGCAACAGGCACAGCTGATGACGCTGCTAGAGCTAGCTGAGCTCGCGGGCATGCGCACCGGAATCGTTACGACTGCGCGGATCACCCATGCAACGCCTGCGGCAAACTTTGCCAAGGTATCGGAGCGCGATTGGGAGAGTATTGTTACTGCAAACGGCGTTTCCCCCGACACTGCTACACCGGCTTGCCATGACATTGCGCAGCAGTTTGTCGATTTTGAATCGAATTTGCAGCAGCGACTGTCCGGAGCCGTTGGCGAAATGGGGGGGTCAATCCAGTCACTGGCGGGACTGACCGATGGGGTCGATGTGTCATTCGGCGGCGGTGCGAGACATTTTGTTGCCAGAGGTGAAGAGGGTTCGCAGTTTAAAGTCGCCGGGGGGCGCCGGGTCATGTCCAAGCGTAAAGATGGCAGGAATCTTATCGAGCAGTGGCAGCGGCAGGGCGACAACAGGTTTCTTGTTAGCAGCGTGTCTGAGCTCACTACCTTTTTTGAGTCAGAGATCCAAAAAGATCAAGACTTTGCTCAAAACATTCAGCTGCTCGGTATGTTTGCAAGTTCACATATGGATTATGAGGCCCAGCGTGAGCTGCAAACTGCCGACGAACAGCCGTCTTTAACCACCATGAGTATGCGGGCGCTGGATGTGTTGGAGAGTGCTAGCGAGGGTTACTTCCTGCAAATAGAGTCTGGTCGGATTGACCACGCGCATCATGCCGGTAACGCCTTTAACGCGCTCAACGAAACCGCCGAATTTTCTCGTGCGATACAGGCGATCGTTGAGCGTGTTGATCTGAGCGACACCCTGATTCTTGTGACGGCGGATCACAGCCACGTGATGACTATTGCCGGCTATCCAAAGCGCGGTAACAAAATTCTTGATTATATGAATTCATTGGAGAGCGTTGCGCCGTATGTGCAAACCCAGGATGGGAAACCCTATACCACGCTGAGCTATGCCAATGGCAGGGGTGTCCAGCTTTTCGCGGGCAACCCCGATGCCGATGCCAGCTACAAAACGCCTGTTGTCGGCGGGCGCATTGCTACCCAGATTGACCCGAACGACATCGGTTACCACCAGGAAGCTTTGGTTCCCCTGCAGGCTGAAACCCATGCGGGGGAGGACGTCGCGGTTTATGCGATAGGCCCCGGTTCAGAATGGGTTAGCGGAACCCACGAACAGAACTATCTGTTTCACGTGATGGAAGCGGCGGGCCAGTTAGAACAAAGAGCGAGAGAAAAAATTCTGGCTGATCCATAGTTGCCGGTTTGCCGGCTGTTGGGGGCGTTAAGCGCAGTGCACGTAACGTAGTATACTGACGCCCTTATAAACCTAACTCAGGGAGAATCCTAATGTTAAAAAGTTTGCCTACCCTTTTGCTGGCGATGACTTTATCAGTGGGCGCTTTTGCTGATCGAAATAAATCGGTTGAGGAGCTGCTAGAGATCATGAACATGTCGGAAGCCATGGCTGGATCTATCGACCAGATGGTTCAGGTTGAGTTGCAGAACAATCCTGCGTTGGCCCCCTATCAGCAGGTCATGACCCAGTTTTTCCAGAAGCATCTTAGTTACGAACAGCTGAAAGACGAGTTCGTGAGCATCTATGCCGATGCATTTACCGCTGACGAAGTCGCTGACATGATTGCATTCTATAAGACCTCAACGGGACAGAAAACCATTGAGCTTATGCCTATGCTAATGGCTAAGGGTGCCCAAGTCGGTCAGGCCAAGGTGCAGGACAACTTACCTGAGCTGCAATCAATGATTGCCGAAGAGTCACAGCGCATTCAGGCCCTTCAGGCAGAATAAGTTGTTCATCTTTTTGAGCGCCCCCCTGATACTTCGTTGCCGCCCGCGTTCACCGATATAGAGCCAAGCAGTTTGAACAATAACGGATCCAAATTTAGTCAGATGCGGGCGCGGGCTTTGCAGCGCTTATGGCGTGACCCATCAGGCTCGCCGCTGCCCCTGCGTTTCTCTCACCGAGCGCTGCAAATAGCTGCGGCTATTTTTCGCGACCTGCGAGACGGCGATTTGAGTATGCGGGCTATGAGCCTGGTCTATACCACCGTTATCGCCATTGTTCCTTTGATCGCGATTGTCTTTTCTGTGCTCAAGGGTTTTGGCTTGCATGAGCAGGTCGAGCCGGCGTTGCTGGATGCGCTCTCGGATCTGGGCGATAAGCGCTTTGATATCGTCAATAGCGTGATGGGTTTCATCAATAACGTCAATGTCGGCGTGCTGGGCTCGCTAGGTTTTGCCATTTTGCTATTCAGCGTTATCTCGATGATGCAGAAGATAGAGCGGGCATTCAACGCGACATGGAAAATCAGTCGTGGCCGCCAGCTCTCTGAGCGACTTAGAGATTATCTGAGCGTTATCTTTGCAGGGCCTCTGCTGATATTTTTGTCAGCCGCATTGACTACATCGTTTCAAACGTCCATCGTATATGAGGCGGTAGAATCTCTTCCATCGGGGAGCTGGCTTATCTATGTGTTCGGGAAGCTGCTGCCTTATCTACTAATGACGGTAGGCTTTGCACTGTTGTACCTGGTTCTGCCGAATACCAAAGTACGTTTACCGGCTGCATTGATAGGTGGCTTTGTTACCGCCGTTTTCTGGAAGGCGATGGGCTGGGGAGTATCCCAGTTTGTTGCAAATTCCGCCGCGAGCGTGGCGATTTACTCCGCCTTTGCGTCGGTGATCATTTTGATGGTGTGGATGCAACTGGCCTGGCTGGTGTTGCTGGTAGGCGCCAGCGTCGCTTTCTACACGCAGAATCCGGATCAGGTACAGGTCGCCAAGGCTGATGCCGTCATCAGTGGCGAGATAAGAGAGAAGTTGGCGATCAGCATTCTGTGTTTGGTCGGTCGGGATTTTGTGAACGGCGAGCAAAACTACTCGATTGATGCGCTCAGGCTTGAGTTGGCCGTTGACAATGCGGTGTTACACGAAGTCATTGATGAGCTAAAGACGCTAGGCTATCTGGCTCAGTCAGAAGAGGGTGACCTGTTGCTGAAGCGATCGCCAGATCGTATTGAAGTTCGTACTCTTTGCGATGAGCTTCACCGCGGTAACGCTCATCGCGAAAAATTGGCTCAGCTTTCGCTCTCATCGAGTCTTGAACAGACGTTACGTTTGAACTCCCAGGCGAATCGTGATGATACGCTAGGCGTTTTACTCGAAAAAATAGGTCAACGCTTACAGTAGCGCGCCGACGCGCGCTCATTAGCAGGTAGTTATTGACGTAGCTTGATCCACACCCCCAAGCTGGCAAGTAGACCGCAGAAGAGCGCTATCAATGCTGTGGGAGATGTTGGTACGTTAGCCTGCTCAGGGCAAGAAGCGAACGCGCATTGATTGAGAGGGTCTCGCCCCACAAAAACCCCCTCGCCGCAGGCGTTGAGATCGTTTGGGCATTGGACCACGGGGCAGCTCGTAAACTGACAGCCTAGAGCAGCGTCGCGCAATAAAATATCACCGTTGGGGCAAAGTTTCTGGTCGCTTGCGCAAGGCTTTTCTGGACAGGCAGCAAACTCGCATTCGAGTTCTACGAGACGCGATACAAAGGTGCCGCCTCCGCAGTCGAAGACATCCTGCGGGCAAACGGTGTCGCAAGAATCAAAGGCACAATCGATTTTTGGGTTGCGCGTGACGGTGCTGCCATCTTCACAGATTTTAACGTCGGAAGGGCAAACAATATCAGGGCACGCCGGGAACTCACAGTTGTTTAGCGCATCGCGCTGCACAAAGCTGCCCTCGCCACAGTCCAATAGGTCTGGAGTGCAACTGAGCGGGGGGCAGTCAGCAAATCCGCAACCGGGTGCTTGCCTTGTCAGAAATGAGTCGTCCCAGCAAAACTTTAGATCACCTGGACAGGCAGTATCGGGACAGGCCGGAAACTGGCAAGCGTTATCAGGATCGCGGCTTAAAAATACCCCGCTGCCACAGTCGAATACGTCTGAGGCACAGGCCGCTGGACAATCCGGAAACTGGCACTGATTCTCTGGATTTCTGTTCAGCACGTCGCCGTTGCTACAAACCAGTACATCGCTTGCACAGGTCGTCGGAGGGCAGCTTGGGAATTGACAGTCGAGACCAGGGTCTCTGCTTAGAAATATCCCGTCACCACAGTTGAACACGTCACTGGCGCAGACTTGGGGGCATTGCGGGAAAATACAGGCGTTGGTTGGATCTCGGTTAAGTACGTCACCGTTGGCGCAGACAAAAACATCGCTCGCACAGTTGGTGGTAGGGCAAGATTCGAACTCGCAGTTATTGTTGGGGTCTCTGGTTACAAAGATGTCACCACCGCAGTCGAATACGTCTGGTGGACAGCTTGCTGGGCAGGTCGGGAACTCGCAGTTGTTGTTCGGGTCTCTGCTCACGGTGTCCCCGTTAGGGCAGGTGAGAACGTCGGTTCCACAGCTGGCGTTAGGACATGCTTCGAACTCGCAGTTATTGCTGGGGTCTCTCCCTACAAAGATGCCATCGCCACAATCAAAAAAGTCATTGCCGCAACTACTTTGCGCGCTAGCAAACATTGGAAACGCCGCATACAAGAAGCAGATGAGACAGGCACCCAGAAGCGATGACAAAAGTGATGGCAAGGGAAACTGGAACTGCTGATGTTTTATTGGATTACTCACGACTTCGCAGGATAATTTTTAATGATTCGTGTGACTATCTTAGCAGTAGTTGCCAATGATAGATAATAGCTAGCTTGATATCGTGAGATTTAGCAAGGCGATAGGTAGGCTCCGCTTACCCAAGATTGTCCTCTGCAGAGTGCAGCTTGGCCCTAAATACTGTGGGGAACTGTTTCGCTACAACAGTTGTTGTAGCAAAGGCCACACATTTCGCAGCATCGTCCGCTGTGCATCAGCAGTTGGGTGGATCCCATCGGCCTGCATCCAGTCGCTGCGCGTTGCGACGTTTTCAAGGAAAAACGGCACCAGGCTGATCGAGTGCTTTTCTGCCAGCGTATGAAATACCTGATGGAACGCCGCGGTGTAACGAGGCCCATAGTTGGGTGGGATTTGCATGCCGAGCAGCAAGATTTCTGCTGAGGACGTGGCGGAAAGCGTGATCATGGAATCCAGGTTCGCTTCGATAGTTTTTGTAGGTACGCCCCTTAGACCATCATTGCCGCCGAGCTCAAGGATCACTATCCGAGGTTGCCACTTGTCTAGTAGCGCATCAATACGCCGCTTGCCGCCGGAGCTCGTTTCGCCACTGATACTGGCGTTGATAACCTCGTAGTCGAGTTGATTGCGTTTGAGCTCCTGTTGCAACAGCGTGACCCAGCCCTTCTCGACATCGATACCGTAGGCGGCGCTGAGACTGTCGCCCATGACGAGGATGATATTATCGCTTGCACTTGAGCGCTGCTGATCTTGCGGCTGTGCCGCTACATCGGCGAACGCTATCCCCGCTACCACGCTCAGGAAGAGGAGTGAGGCTCTGGCCAGTTCTGACAGTGTTCTATAGAGCTCTGATAGCAACGAACTTTGCAAAAACATAAATGGAAAACACGTGGTTTGGAAAATAGTAAAGTGTTAAAGCAACGCGGAATACCGTTGACGCTTGATAGCGTTGCGCGTCGCATGCCTTCATACAATGGACATTCATCTGCAGATGAAAGTTCAGCTAATTCGCCGTCTCTGGAAATTGTAACAGACGTGAATCTCGAGGTGAGTGCCGCTGAAACCTGTGCCGTTGTTGGCGCATCAGGCTCGGGCAAAACCACCTTGCTCGGCATCATGGCTGGCATGGACCGACCCGATGCCGGGCGCGTACTGCTGGGCTCGAGTGATGGTGAGGCTGAGCGCGATCTCTACTCGCTCGGAGAAGAGCAGCGCGCGCAAATCCGAGCGCGCGACATGGGGTTTGTTTTCCAGAATTTTCAGCTGGTTGCAGATATGAGCGCGCTGGATAACGTTGTTCTCTCGCTCGAGTTATCCGGCCATGCAAGAGGTACACTGCGCGAGCGAGGTGCGATCGTGAAAGACGCGCAGGAGTGGCTGGCTCGCGTGGGTTTGCAAGACAGGCAGCGGCACTTTCCACGTCAACTCTCCGGTGGCGAGCAACAGCGCGTGGCGCTTGCGCGGGCGTTTGCCTGCGAGCCGGGTATTCTTTTTGCCGATGAGCCCACGGGAAGTCTCGACGAGCACACTGCCGAGGGAATGATTGAGCTTTTGTTCTCGCTGAACCGCGAATTTGGTGCAACCATGGTGTTGGTCACTCACGACCCTTCACTCGCAGCACGCTGCGCCAATGTCTATCGACTTGAAAAGCGGCGCCTGTCGCTAGTTTCCTGAAATTTGATTCAAGCGCATGTTTTTTCCGGCAATTAATCGCGGCTTTTTGCGGCTGGTGCTGCAGCGGCGTCCTAACACGGATCTCTACTTTCTGTTGATCTGTCAGACTCTGTCTGTCGCGATGGTGACGGGCATTCTCTTGTTTTCCAATGGCATCGAGCAGCTGATTTATCAGGAAAGCGCTCGCATGATGGCGGCCGATCTGGTGGTCGACAGCAGTCGACCGGTGCCATCGGAGTGGCGTGAAAGACTGGCCGACGCTAATCGCCAAAGTGCAGAGACTAACGACGGTGCTACTGGGCTGAATGATGCAACAGCCTTTTTGCCAGTAGTTGAAGAGGTGCGTTCGGCGAATTTGATGTCGATGCTGTTTGCTGGAGAGTCCATGCAGCTCACCGATCTTCGTGCCGTCACCGACGGCTATCCCCTGCGGGGTGAGTTGACGGCAATTGCCGACGAGGGCGCTGCGCCTTTGCTGCAGAGTGATTCACCTGCCGTGGGAAGTATCTGGCTGGATGTCACGTCAATGCGATTGTTGAATGCCAGTGTCGGGGATCGGATTGAGGTGGGCAGCAAAAATCTGCTGTTCGAAAAAATACTACATGAAGAACCGGGCAGCGCCTTGCCGGGTGTAGGGTTTTCGGGTCGTGCCCTGATGCACTTTGACGATCTGCTGGCGAGCGAGCTGATACAACCTGGCTCGCGCATTGAATACCAGTGGATGTTGGCCGGCCCCGAAAATGCGATAGGCGAGCTGGCCGATTGGCTTGAGCCTGAGCTCAGTGATCATGAAACGTTAGTTTCGTTTCGAGATGGCGACGAGCGCACGCAGCTGATTCTTGGCCGTGTGCGGAGCTATATTAGTCTCGGCAGTGTGATGGCAGTTCTGTTGACAGGAATTGCGGCAATGATGACTGCCGCGCGCTATATGGCGGGTCAGCAGGATCGCGTGGCGATTATGCGAGCACTGGGTGCGGGCCGCCAGTCACTGTTGGCGTTTTATTTACTGCAGTTCGGTTTCTATAGTCTGCTGGCACTCTTGTTGGGCTACGCCATAGGCTACTTTGGACAGCTTGTCGTGTTTAGCTGGCTGCGAGACTGGATTGACGTGCCCATTCAGACCGATCCCAGAGCTTTTATCGCCGGTGCGGTGACGGCCCTGTTTTGTCTGCTGTGTTTTGCTCTGCCCACTGTCGTGGGCCTTTTGAAAACCTCGCCGATGCGACTGTTGCGTGCCGAGTCTTCAAGCACCAGTCAGGTTAGAGGCATCCTTTTGTTTGCCGTCGGCTTTCTTGCGCTGATGGTTTATTACAGCGGCAGCTGGCAGATAACGCTGTGGGTTTACGGCGCGATCATAGTCCTTGCACTTATCGTATGGCTGGTTATGCGGGCTCTGGTCTGGTTGGTCAGGCGACTGATGAGCTCACCGCTCTCCCGACGTATTGCTTTGCCACTGGCCATGGGCTTGCAATCTTTCTGTCGGCAGACACAGCAAGTTCAGTTGCGAACGGTTCTGCTGGCCTCAACGGTCGCGCTTCTCGCGGCTACCTGGATACTTCGCAGTGGTCTGATCGATGACTGGGATTCTCAGGTGCCTAGCGATGCCCCCAATTTTTTCGCGCTGGATATTGCGCCTTCATCGGTCGATGAGCTCTCGGCGCGTTTCGTCGAGGCCAATATTATCAGCGAGCCTATGTACCCGGTCGCGCGAGCCAGACTGGTCGCTTTTAATGGCCTCGAAGCAGAGGCATTTGGCATCAGTTCGGAAGAAGCGCTGGAATCATTAGGCCGGGAGATGGTGCTGACAGAGTCGGCGACGATTCCTCCCGGCAATACTATCGCCAAAGGTGTTTGGCACGGCGAGGATCCAGAGGGTCTTGCCAGTGAGGACGCGCTGAGAGTTTCTGTAGAGTCCGGTTTCGCAAGCGAGCTCGGCCTTTCGATAGGCGATCGCCTGCAGTTTAGTTTTGCCGGGCAGGAACACGATTTTGAGGTGAGCAGCTTCCGAGATCTGGACTGGAATAGCATGAAGCCCAACTTCTTTTTTGTGCTTGAGCCGCCGGGGATTGCTCGCTTGCCTTATAGTCATATGACCAGCTTTCTCGCCGAAGAGACTGCGCTTCCGGAGCTAGAGCAAATTGCTCGCGATATGCCGGGAATGACCCTGGTTGATATCGGCCTGATTGTTGAGCGCGTGCGGGCGATTCTGGCTCGCGTCAGTCTAGCAGTGGAATCTATCGCTGTGATGACGGTTGTCGCCGGACTATTGGTGGTAATCGCAAGCCTTCGCGTCTCGCTCAGAGTACGGGTGCAGGAGTTTTGCATCATGCGTGCTCTGGGTGCTTCGCAGGCGACACTCATGGGTAGTCTGATTGCCGAGCTGGCTATCACAGGGCTGGTGGCGGCGATAACCGGTATGCTGACTGCGAGCGTTTTGGTTAGCGGGATTGGGCGCCTTGTTTTCGACTTGCAGTTACTGTTGCCGCTCGATTTGTGGTTTTTACTTCCCACCCTTCTGCTGCTTTTAGTAGTCTCAGTCGGATACTGGGTACTACGTCCCGTGCTTGAAAGCAGTCCTATTCAGCTCTGGCGAAGCGCGGTTTAGCTGTTCTTTATAGAGCCAAAGAATACTGACTAGCCACTTCGATCGCAGATCTTGTATGGCTCGTCTACTTTGGAAATCGCTGTGCCGTCTCTTCAAGCTCAAGGCGCGCGGTGTTGGCAACACAACTCACCAGATGATAGTTGCCGCAGAGTGCCATAATTTCTAACTGTTGCTCAACGTTCCACGCCGCCTGAAAATCTGCAAGCGTCTCGTTGTCGATACATGCCCCTACGCACAACTGGTCTACGCACTGAATCAAGAGCGCCTGTCGCTCGCTCCAGCAGTTTGCCCCGTGGTCACTGAGAACGGTCGCGTGATATTGCTGCTCAGAAATCTCTGCAGCGTGGGCAAATGCCGTGACATGTACCCCCCATTCATATTCGCAGCGATTATTGGCTGTCACCCGCAGAATCACCAGTTCCCGCTCCTGTAAGGGCAGCGGACTCTCCTTATCGAGTAAATTGACTACGCCCTTGCCGGATAGAAAGCGCGAACTGTTGGCAAACAGTCGAAACAGCTTCAACAAGTAGCCGTCTTTTCCGCGGGGATAGAAGGCAAGTATGTCTTCGATAGCTTTTTCGTAGGGCGGCTCAAGGGGTTTAAGTTCGAATCGCTTGCGCATGGTCTTTGCCTCCTGCTCAGGTCGCCGTTACAATGGATATGCTACAAATTGTGTAGCGAATTATGCGCTACACAAAGTGTAGCGTCAAGAGGGTGGGTTTATGGTCAAAAAGACCGTTCGTGCGAGCACTCAGCGGCCGATCATGCAGCTGTTGGACGTGCTGGGGCAGCGCTGGACCTTGCGTATTCTCTGGGAGTTGCGCGACCGGCGGCTGAATTTTCGCGAACTGCGTGAATCTTGCGACGATGTATCGCCGACCAGCCTCAACCAGCGACTCAAGGACTTAAGAGCATTAGAGCTGGTGGATTTGTTTGAAGATGGTTATGGTTATACCGAGTGGGGCGAAGAACTTGGCGAGCATCTCTTGATGCTCACGAAGTGGTCCGAAGAATGGGGCAAGCGCCCGCGAACCGAATAAACGGCATCAAATAGAAAATAGATGGCTTACAAGAACTCTGCCGATAACTACGGCACCATCGCCAAAACACTGCACTGGCTGACAGCCTTGCTGTTTCTTGCATCGTACGTGAGTGTCTATTACCGGCAATGGTTTACCGCGAAAGAAACCGATGCGAACTGGACGGCATTACAGCTGCATTTGTCGCTTGGTGTATCGATTGCGGTAGTGGTTGTGCTAAGAATATTTTGGCGTCTGTATAACCGGCCGCCTGAGGAGGAGCCGGGTAGCAGGCTCGAGCATCTGGCCGCCAAAATCGGGCACTACGCTCTGTACGGCGTGATGATCATCATGCCAATTACCGGTTACATTGGCACGGGCGTGGCGACCGAGTTTTTCTTTTTATTTGACATTCCGAAGTTCGCAGACACCTGGCTCTTTACTAATGTCTTTAGTCAAAACTTTGGGGTGACTTTTCAGGAGTTCGAAAAGCCAATCGATTTTCTGCATAAAGAGGTCCTTGGCGCATGGCTAGTCTGGATGCTTATCGCCGGGCATGTTCTTGCGGCGCTTTTTCATCATTACGGCAAAGGCGATCGGACCTTAAAAAAAATGACGACGGGCCGCGCATAGCAAATTCATCATGTCAGCTTTTCTGGAAATGCTCGGTGCGAAAGTGGGATTTCACATCTCTCTGCGCGATTTCATATTGCTTGGGATGTCGCCGCTGTTTTTGGCGACGTTCTATTTTGAGTATCGCTATCTTCAGAAGCGTGGCGTTGTTGAGCAGTTTATCGTTCTCAGAGAATCGGTGGTGAACTTTTTGCTGGGCGGTACCTATCAAATCGCCGAGGCATTGATCAGCTTGCTATTTCTGGCAGTTTTTTTGAGCTGGGTTGAACAGTTCCAGCTGTTTAATATCGCTGTTGACGGCCCATTGCCTTTGTTGGCGCTGTTTTTTCTCACCGAGTTTTTTTACTACTGGTACCACCGCGCCAGTCATCGCATACGCTGGTTCTGGTGTGCACATGTCGTTCATCATTCTTCAGAAAATATGAACTTCAGCACCGCAATGCGTCAAAGTATTATGTATCCGGTGTCCGGTAACTTTCTGTTCTTTTTGCCAGTGGTATTGATCGGTTTTTCTGCGGAAGCGGTTTTTGCCGCATATGCTGTGAATCTGGCCTACCAATACTTTATCCATACGCAGCAAATTCCCAAGCTGCATCCTCTGGTTGAGGCTTTCTTTAATACGCCATCACACCATCGTGCTCACCACGGGCGAAACGACAGGTACATCGACAAGAATTTTGGTGGGGTTGTCATTATTTTTGACCGCTGGTTCGGAACCTTTGTCGAGGAGGATGAGACTGAGCCGGTTGACTACGGAATTCCCCGGCAAATACATTCGCTGAATTTGCTGACCATCAATTTCCATGAGTGGATTGATATGTTTCGAGATGCTTCTCGCCCCGGAGCTCTGTGGCAGCGACTAAAACATTTCTGGAAGCCGCCCGAGTGGAAAAGAGCACATGAGCAGCACGCGAGTTAGTCATTGGGCGAGCGAGTTCTGAAACAGTAGGTTTATAGTTGAGGTATGAGGATGCAAAGACAGCGACAGATCTTTTCTCAGGTATCAGTTGTTTTTTCGATAATTTTCTCACTACTTGTCTACTGTATCGCTGGGCAGGCTGGGGAAAGTGCGGCGAACAATGACCCGGAGTCCTCCGCTTCTGATGCACAATCCTGCGCAGCGCTGGTCGTTATGGATAATGCGCGGCTCGAGAGTCTAATTGCACGCATTGATCCCGATTTTCGTGGTAGCAATGGCCACTGGCAGCTGAGTGTGGGTGACAATGTGGCAACCGTTATCACAGATGAAGGTGCTAACCGGATGCGAATCGTCGTCCCGGTCGGTGCTACGCAGAATCTGGATGCCGATCTACTCTATCGCATGATGCAGGCAAACTTTGATACTGCGCTGGACGCACGCTATGCCATTGCCAATCAAACGATTTTCTCGACGTTTATCCACCCTCTACAAGAGCTTGCCGATACGCAATTCGCATCCGGCGTTGCTCAAAGTATTGCGCTGGCGGCCTCTTTTGGCGAAACCTATAGTTCAGGGGCAGTGACTTTCAGAGGCGGAGACTCAGCAGCGACTGAGCGTGAGCTGTACGAGCGAATTATTGAAGAGTTTCGAGCGCTAGGAGATTCGATCTAGCCTGCTGGTGTTATCGCTTAGCTGTAAAGGGCAGCTACGGCCGAACTAAAGCGTCAGTAGCACTGTTAGGAAAATATAGCCAAAGCCGATAGTTGTCGGTAAGAAGCCTACGCAAACCATGATTCTCGACAATAGATCATCGCTTTTTCCCGCTTTAGGGTTGTGTGCCTGAACAATAAAACCCACAGGGTTGTAAAGCACGCCAAAGCAAGTCAGCGCAATAATAAATGGAGGTAGAGTGATGCTCAGGGCAATACAGGCGAAGTAAGCGGTGCCTAAAAGTGCCGTCATCATCAGGTAATCAATGTGGGCGCGAATCAGGTTATGGGTGACGGGAAAGACCCTCTTGATAGCAGTCACTTTTCCATAGATACTCAGCGTTGCTAACCACGCGAGAATTAGAGAAACCAGCATGCTGATCGCTGCAGTGGCTAGCAGCCATTGCATAGAGACCTCGGTCAAGCTTAAGGTATTCGGTGCAATTTGCATCGTTCGTACTTGATCAGTCCAGTAGCTCGATCGACTCTAGAGACTGTTCGACAAATATCGCGGGCACCGATAGCAGGCTGGCAATCGATTTCAGCTCCTCGACCTCGACTGCCTTGGCGCCGCCATCCGCTTTAGCCATTGTGCAGAGATCGCGAATGATCTGCATGCGCTTGGCGATGCTGGTTTGCGCAACGACTCGTTCAGCTCGCTGTGGAATGCGCTCTTTAAGCTTCTCAATGTCCAGCTTCTCGTTGTATTGATACTGGCCGAAAAACTCCTCAAATACTTTGATTTCATCTTCCGAGATGGAGCCATCAGCATTCGCGATGCATAGTGCGCCAGCAAAGAGAAGGTGGCGCATCGATTTGTCGGCTTCGGTGCGCGCTTCAAGGTAGGAGGGCGACATCAGCTCCATTAGCCCCTCGACACCAAGCTCCATATCGGCGCTGGATATGCCATCGCGCTCCTGCATGAGGTGAGAGCGGTGGAAAAGCTGCAGGGCCTTGACGCGTAAGGGGCTAAACGGATGGGTCATGAACCAGTCCTGAGAGGAAGAGCGGCTCTGGTTATCCTCCTCGAGTTGCATCTCATCAACCTGGCTGATGAACTCTTTCAGATCGAATTTGACAATGCCGCTGGTCACGCCGGAAGATAGCTTGAACAGGCTGCGTGCGACTGCGTTGAAGTCGCCCACGCAGTACGCGCCGGCGCGATCGGAGGAAAATTCTGCATAGCGCGACCAGCTCGTCAGGCGTAAAGCGAGTTCGGGTTTGATTGGAGAGCGCCCGCTGAGCAGGTAGCCCACCGGAATCGCGTGATGATCAAAGATGAAGTGACCGAGCTCATGCCCCATGACGAACTTCAATTCATCATTATCGAATGCATCGAGCAAACTTGATGAGAACATGATGAAGAGCTTGCCGTCTTCGGGCTTGACGCAGGCGGCGTTGAACTGGGGGCTGTTGTAGGCGTAGAGTTCCATCGGGATATCAACGCCTAGCTTCTCTATACACTCGCCTGCAATAGCGTGCAGTTCGGGTGCCATGCGTTCACTGAGTTTGACCGAGGTGGCCAGCAGTCGCCGTCGGGTCCCAAGCGGTCCCTCTTTCTCCTGTTTGGCAATTTGCTGGTTAATCTGCTCGACTTCTCGGGCTTGCTTCAGCTGCTCGAAAAGTTTACTGTCTTGCTCGGCGCGTAGTTGAACTGACATATTCACCTGCTGATATTTTTGCTGTATTCCCCCGCAACTAAGCTGCTCTTTTCTCGGGTGTGCTGCGGGATTTCTGAGTGAGTCTCTCTAACATCGTACGAGATTCTGCGGCCTACCCCAGCGTTGTTCCGCAATCTTACGCTGATGGCAGGTTTGGATTATCGCACAGCATTTGTCGCAGCGTCAGTACGAGCATGAAGCGGTGATGCTTTGCGGAACCTCGGCTGGTGGTCGATGCGCCTTGAACTAACGGGAACTTGTAATGGGATTGGCCATATTTATACTTTTTGTGTTTTGTGCGATCTACGTGCAAACTCGAGGCAAAGTCGGGCACGAACGCCTGACTCGGCGCATCAGCGATCACAGTAATCTCTTTGGTCCCGTCAATTGTCTGTTCTATTTTACCTCTACCACTAGAAATACGGCCTTTATTGACGTTGATGAGTTTCCAGAGCTGGAGGTCTTGCGAGAAAATTGGAGGGTGATACGCGACGAGGCGCTGGCGCTTAATGAGCAGCAGGCGATCAAGGCTTCAGACGATCTTGATGACATTGGTTTCAACTCTTTTTTCAAAACCGGCTGGAAGCGCTTTTATTTGAAGTGGTATGGCGTTGATCTCGTCTCGGCAAAGAAGTTGTGCCCGGAAACCTTTGCGCTGCTTTCGGGTATTGAGTCGGTCAAGGGTGGGATGTTTGCGATGCTGCCGCCCGGTGCGAAGCTTGTTCGCCACCGGGATCCCTATGCGGGTTCTCTGCGTTACCATCTAGGGCTTGCAACACCCAATCACGAGGACTGTTTTATCAGTGTCGACGGCGAGCGCTATAGTTGGCGAGATGGGGAGGCGGTGATGTTTGATGAAACCTATCTTCACTACGCCAAGAACAAGACTGAGCAAAACCGCATCGTGCTATTCCTCGATATCAAGCGGCCAGTTAAGTATGCCTGGGTCGACAGCTTTAACAATTTATTTTCGAGGGTGATGCTTGGGGCGTCGGCCACCAAAAATATGGAGGGTGACGAAGTCGGCTGGTTGAACCGTGCTTTTGGCGGTATTTACAAAGTGCGCGAAGTCGGTAAGCGCATCAAGGCCTGGAATAAGACGGCTTACTATGTGATTCAGTACGTAATTTATTTTCTTTTGATTAAATGGATTTTCTTTTAGTAGATCGCTGATTTGCATCGGTCAGACTTTTGACTTACTCGCGTCGTCACCAGCTGCAGCTTCAGGCTTTGCGGTCGGGTGGGAGGCGAAATCTGGAGTGTTATTTTGGAATCCCCTTTGCGTAGAGCATCCGATCTGCTTAAGCGTCTGGAGAGCAGTCAGCTTTTTCAGGGTGCAGTCATTTTCATTATTATTATTTCAGCGCTGGCGATTGGTGCCAAAACCTACGATCTGCCAGACTGGAGCACTCCTTTGCTGAGTATTCTTGATATCGGGATTACCGTTTTTTTTCTGATTGAAATACTGATTCGCTTTGCCGTCTGCGAGAAAAAGCTTGGTTTTTTCAAGGATGGATGGAATATATTTGACACGATCATCGTTGTCGGTAGTTTGATCCCGATTCAGAACTCCGAGGTGGTACTGGTAGGAAGGCTGCTGAGAGTATTTCGCGTGTTACGATTGGTATCTGTGGTCCCCCAGTTGCGCTCCCTGATCAACGCCCTGCTTAAAGCCATCCCTCGCATGGGGCACATTGGCCTGCTGATGTTTATTATTTTCTATATCTACGCAGCCGTTGGATCGCT
>CAZDEW010000023.1:0-35415 GCA_964504585.1 uncultured Pseudomonadales bacterium
AGATTCATCTCATCTTCTACCGCACTTGCCATGAAACTAACCTCTTTCTTCGGTTGGTTTGTTAGCAACGCCAATCAATCGGGCCCTCACCCATTCATCGGCATTCACTGCTCACTCAAATATTTTTATATCGGCCGCAGGACGTAAAGCATAGTTCAACGTCAGACGACCGCTGTTCATAAACCATTCAACCGCTGTAAATTCACTCGCGGCTTGTGTAAAGCTTTTCCAAATCGTTGGTTTCGCCACTCAGCTCAGCTTGTGCGCGCACCAAAAAAAACCAATCAGCTGCGCCGCGGGAGCAAATTAAGCGGATCCAACGGCTTACCCCGATAACGTATCTCGAAGTGCAGATAGTTTCGATTGGTCCCGGAGCTGCCCAGCTCTGCAATCTTTTGCCCCACATCAACCCTGTCGCCCCTGGCAACCAGTAAACGGCTGTTGTGCGCATAGGCACTCAGATAATCTTCGTCATGCTTAACAATCAGCAAATTGCCAAGCGTTTTTAAACCACTACCTGAATACACAACAACACCGTCTCTAGCAGCGAGGACTGGCTGGCCTTTATAGCCTGCAATATTCAGCCCTCTAAAACCCTGCTTGCGGGATTCTCTGTGGTTGACCTCCGTTAGGAGCTCGCCGTCCACAGGCCAGTGCCACTTATCGCTTGCGCTTGTCGTCTGGCGCCGCTGGACTGGTGCCGCTTTCTTATCGGAAAACCCAGCAGGCTCTGCTCGCCGCTCGCTTGAACCGGTCTGGTTCCTGGCGACCCAGCGCGTATTGCGATCGCGCTCGCGAAGATCCAGCGCCAACATCTGCCCACTGTATATGCGATACGGTGCGCTGAGGCCATTACGGTTCGCCAAATGGCGGACATCCATGTTGTATCGCCAGGCTATGGCATACAGCGTCTCACCCGGCGCGACACGATGTGTAATGATCTTCTCACTGGGTGGTTGCGAGAACTCCGTAATCTGGACGTTGCCAGCACTAGCACAGCCCAGAGAGCTCATAGCGACCGCAATCACACCCGAAAGCCACATAATGCGCCAATCGCAAGCTAAATTGTTTGAAATGTGTACAGTTTCTAACAATCGACGCATCGCTTGTAAAGTCTTATATAAACAAGTGGAGCTAATATAATGATTCTAAAGAAAGTTTTGCAAGCCTATTTGATCAACTGTGCATTATTGCCAAGCTCGTCCGCTGCAGAACTAAAAGTTTGGCCTACTAGTTATTAGCGGCTTATGCTGGTTTATTAGAAAGTACTTTATATTAAATTGGGGAGAATAGCCGTGCCTGCGCAATCCTTTGCGTTCATCAGTGAATGCGAATAAAGTGCTCGCCCTAATCCGCCAGAGTGTCAAAAAGCTCTGCCCGTCCGAGGCCTTAACTACAACTACACTATAGGGGCAGACGCGAACATCGACTGCTGCATGCCTCATCACAAGGGCTCTCCGCAGGGAGAACCCGTTATTATCCAGTGGAACCAAGAAACAATGCCCGCGAATGGTCAAGACATACTCAGCGCAGAAAAACCCAATCCAATAAGACGGCTTTATGACTGGGTGCTGGATCTCGCCGAACACAAACATGCGCTCCCCGCGCTATTCATTGTTTCCTTTGCAGAGGCGTCATTCTTCCCTATCCCACCAGATATTCTGCTGCTTGCCATGGCGATGGCGGCACCACACCGCGCACTCCGGTTTGCGCTGGTGTGCACGATCGGCTCGGTACTCGGTGGGCTTTTCGGTTATTTGCTTGGCTGGGGAATTTGGGGCTCTATAGACCAATTCTTTTTTGACCACATACCCGGCTTTACCGAAGCCAAGTTTGCTGAGATGGCTTCGACCTTTGCAGATAACGCGTTCATCACGATTTTCACGGCCGGCTTTACGCTCATTCCCTTTAAAATTTTCACCATTGCAGCAGGTGCTGCAGCGGTGCCGCTACTGGCATTTACGCTCGGCGCGGTCATTAGCCGGGGGCTCAGATTTGGACTGCTAGCCCTGCTCATCAAACTCTGCGGACCTAGCATCAAGGAGTGGATCGATCGCTACTTCAATTTAATCACGATTGTTTTCACCGTGCTGTTGATTGTTGGACTCGTCATTTGGCGCCAAATGCACTGAGGAACCTCTGATTTATTGGTCTGACGCATTGGCCAGCTCATCAGCAAAAACCAGATGCTGCTCCGGAATAACGTCAGGTCCATTCTTTATCAGCCCAACGGGCTCGTACAGATCGACAACATGAATGATTTGTTCAGCGGCAAGGCCTGAATCGCTCTCTCGCTCGGCACCAGCAAGCAGTGGATGGCCGGGTAGAAGCGGCAAACCGCTGGCGTGACGTCGATAGGCGCAGCTGTCGGGCAACCAGTCGAATTGCTCGACTAGGGCGGGCGTAAGCTGCACGCAGCCATCACTCAAGCCGGTGCGGGATTCATAGCTCGAGCACTCCCTGACACTACAATCATAGTGTGCGCAAACGACATTGGTGTCGTAGACCTGCCCGGTATTTTCATCCTCAATGCGCACCAGGCAGCACAGCCCACAGCCGTCGCAGAGAGACTCCCACTCCGCGGCTGTCATCTGAACCAAGGATTTACTTTCCCAAAAGGGTTTGCTCGGGCTATCGTTCATTAGGGGCCATTATACGCGGCTGCAGCGCAGCAAACAGCGATCGCCGCGCACAAACCATTTAAAACCGTGCCGGCTTAATCGAGCGCTTGCAGCCGGATGCCATTGCCCGTGTCGGGCATGCAGACCGATTTGCTAAGGCCTGCAAAATCGAACAGCTCAGTATCAGCGAGCTGGCTAGGCGCAACATTGGAGATCGAGGCAAATATACTTTCGACGCGCCCCGGATACCGCGCCTCCCACTCTTGCAACATGGCCTTGATCGCCTGCCGTTGCAAGTTGTCCTGACTCCCGCAAAGATTACAGGGGATTATAGGAAACTGCTTAAACTCGGCATATTTAATCAGGTCCGATTCCTTGCAGTATGCAAGCGGCCTGATCACGATATTCTTTTTGTCGTCGCTCAAAAGCTTGGGCGGCATCGCCTTCAATTTGCCACCGTAAAACATGTTCAGGAAAAGCGTTTCGATAATATCATCACGATGGTGACCTAACGCGATCTTTGTGGCGCCGATATCTTCGGCAAATCCGTACAAACTCCCCCGTCGCAGACGTGAGCATAAACCACAGGTGGTTTTTCCTTCGGGAATCACCGATTTGACGATGCTGTATGTGTCCTTCTCGAGAATATGAAAAGGTACGCCCAGTGCCTGCAAGTAATTCGGCAGCACCTCCTCGGGGAAACCAGGCTGCTTCTGATCGAGGTTTACAGCAATGATTTCGAAGTTTACCGGTGCGTGCTTTTGCAGATTTAGCAGAATATCGAGCATTGCGTAGGAATCCTTGCCGCCCGATAAACACACCATGACGACATCGCCGTCAACAATCATTGAGTAATCCTGGATGGCATTACCTACATTGCGGCGTAGGCGCTTCTGCAACTTATTCGCTTCTGTCCGCGATCGCCGCTGATCGTCGGCGGGCACCTGTCGAGGCTCAGGCTGTCGATACTGGGATTGCTGTGACCACGCTCGGTCTTTGTTGTCTGGAATCATAAGTCTGAGTTTGGGTGATAACCTCTAGCGACCACCCATAGCTGGAAAACGCTGCATTTTACGCCAGATGCCTTGCTAATGTCGTTATTCACGCCTTAAAAGCGTGAAAATCCAGCTTCACCGGATCACCCCAACTGGAAATCGAGCTGGCCAATACGTACAATGCGCGCTCTTTGGGAGCGGTACCCGCAGCTGGTGTCGATGTCGAATGGCCAGACTATCAGTGATACCCACAGATGCCGGGCACAGTCAGCTCAAGGAGCTCTCCAATCAGACCTCTCGAACACACTAATCCAGGATCCAGTTATATGAAACCAGCAGTCAGAGTGACCGTCACAGGAGCCGCCGGCCAAATCAGCTACGGCCTGCTTTTTCGAATTGCATCGGGCGCAATGCTAGGTGAAGACCAACCCGTGATTTTACAGCTTCTGGAAATAACACCTGCGCTCGATGCGCTTAAGGGTGTCGCGATGGAGCTGGATGATTGTGCGTTTCCTCTGCTGCAAGACATTGTTTGCACCGACGATGCCGAAGTTGCCTTTAAAGACGCTAACTACGCCCTGCTCGTTGGCGCCCGCCCGCGAGGCCCAGGCATGGAACGAAAAGATTTGCTCGAGGCTAATGCTGCGATCTTCTCGGCGCAGGGTCAGGCAATCAACGCGGTCGCAGATCGGGATATCAAGGTGCTGGTCGTCGGCAACCCCGCTAACACTAATGCACTGATCGCTCAGCGCAACGCGCCCGATATTGATCCGAACAACTTTACTGCGATGACGCGCCTCGACCACAATCGCGCTCTCACTCAGCTGGCTCAGAAAACCGGCAAGACTATTCAGGACGTCACCCACATGACGATCTGGGGAAATCACTCCGCCACCCAATACCCTGATTTGTTCAACGCAAAGGTCGATGGCAAACCGGCTTTAGACCTTGTAGATATGGATTGGTATGAGGGCGAATTTATACCCGTGGTCCAGCAGCGTGGAGCCGCCATCATCAAAGCGAGAGGCGCATCGAGTGCCGCATCTGCTGCGAACGCAGCAATCGATCATATGCGCACTTGGGCGCTCGGTAGCGAGAGTGGCGACTGGGTCAGCATGGGTGTCTATTCAGACGGAAGCTATGGCATCGAAAAAGGGCTGATTTACTCATTCCCCTGTACTTGTAGCGGCGGCAAGTGGGAGATCGTTCAGGGCGTTGAGATCAGCGATTTCAGCCAAAGCAAAATGAGCGCGACTGAACAGGAGCTTTGTGAAGAGCGCGACGCTGTTCAACACCTCCTCCCCTAAATGCCAGGCAGATTGACTTCGCCGCCCGTGACTCTCATGATTCCCGGGCGGCGTTAGTCGAAAACTGCGTTCTACGTTCCACCCCTGCCCCTTCCCTTCCAGCGCAAGCTCGCTTTTCTTATATAGGATCTTTACAGGCTGAGGGCTCTTTACAGGCTGAGGGCTCTTTATCCGCTGAGGACTCTTTACAGGCTGAGGACTCTTTATCCGCTGAGGGCTCTTTATCCGCTGAGGGCTCTTTATCTGCTGAGGGCTCTTTATCTGCTGAGGGCTCTCAATCCACAGCGTGTTGCTGATAGATAAAGGGAGCACGCAATCAACAAAACCTGCATTGGCTTTGGAGCTGGCCATCGATCGTTAAAGCAGACTATAATTCGAGCAGATAATAACAGGCTGACCAGTCTATCCCTGCATTTCGAGCTATGCGTCTAGTCCCTACCGAAAAAAATCACGAAGCACAGAATCAGGCCATCATCGGAGCGGCCATTGCGCTCATTGAAGCGAGAGATGACATTAACTTCACGCTAGCTGACATCGCCAAACGGGCAAGCTGCAGTATGCGCGAGGTGCAGCAGCATTTTAAGGATCCGCTCGACATCGTCGAAGTGATATTCGAAAGTTATCTCGATGAAATTCGCGACGGCATGAAGAGCAACCTGAGCGTCTGCAAGGAGTGGGAAGATCTGGATGGTGCGCTGCACAACGTCGTCCACTTCTTTTATGATCAGACCAAATTCGACAAGACCATGCGCGTAATCTGGGTGCATTTTCGCGAGTACCCGCAGCTTAATAAACTGGAGCAGAAAGACACTCACGTTAATGCGCGCCTGATTGCAGAGCACATCCATCGTTTCATCCCGCACAGGGACTACGATGAAATATTTAATCCGGTTTGGCTAATGATACAGGCAATTTCGCACACGGCGACCGTAGCCCAGTCAATGCCAGAGCACGATGCTAATCAGATCGTTGCGGAGTTTAATCGTTTGTTGACACTGCGCTTGCAGAGCTTGCGCGAGGAAAACCCTGAGGACTAATCGACGTGTATCTGATTACGAAATACGGCGATCACTCGACGGAACACGAATCCATCATTAGCGCAGGCCGTGCACTCATCGAGCTGCAGGGCAACCCTGAGATATGGCTCAAGGATGTCAGTGCACTGGCTGGCATGACAGAGCACGCAGTGAAAAGCTTTTATACAACCCCGCAGACACTGGTCCGCGCAATTTTTATGGACGGACTTTTCCAGCGTCTGGAGATTACGCGAACCGCTTTAACTGACTGCGATCACGTTGATGAACTCATCCAACAGGTTCGCTGTAGCACAACGCGCAAACTCGAAACAGCCTGCAGCGATACCGCGATGCAGATTCTTTGGCGCCACCACCTCAAGCATGACTCCTATGTCTCGGCAAAACAGAACTGTCTGAAACTCGAGTCGCATTCACTGGCCGCAGCCGTTAATCGCTTTAGCACACGAAAGCCCTACGACGAAATCTTCAATGCCATGCGCCTGGCCACCTTCACGCTCTGCCATCTCTCCTACTCTTCCATTAGTCTCTTGGAATCCAACCGCTCAACAATAATTGACGAATGCAGGCAACTGATGGAACTTTCCTGCCGGCAGTTTCTCTAAGTAAGTCGGCCGACTCGATTTATGAACAAGTGTTAATAAACCGAGCCGGTCGTTATATGCACGCAATCCGCATAGCTTGCCAATAAATTTCACACGTAGTCATCCCAAACTACTTCACATGCGTAGTTTTCGTGGTATGGTTCGGCGGGTGAGGTAGTGCCCGTGAGCGTGCGCATAATTGCATCACTTAGTTACATGCATTTAATTAAAAGAAGATATGCAACTCGTTCCTAGTCAGGACAACAATAGCAAGGCCACCCGACGCTTGATTGACTCAACGTGTCGCGAGCTCATTCGGCGTCAAGAAAACCTGGATTTCACCCTCGAGGATATTGCACAAGCGGCAAAGCTTCCCATCGGCATTGTGGTAGAGAGCGCCAAAAACTCTCGCGGTGTCGCCAGCGTGACTACGATTATTGAAAGAATTTTCATCGCTCATGGCAAAGAAATTTCTGACATGATTGCGATTTACCTTGCCTCAAGTAAATCGCTGGAAGACATCGAAAGCGGCCTAGTTGAGTGCGTACGACAACTGTGCTTCCTGACTCGCAACGATCCACTTGCGAAAGTTCTATGGCGCAACGTTTTCGAAAATGGACATCTACACCCTCTTGGGCAGGAGCACTCCCTGCAGCGAGGCCAGAGTTTTATTGACAGACTCACGGAGCTGGCACCCCATTGGTCACCCGACAGAATAAAAACCATGGTTACATTGATCGTGCAATCCATGTATCAGACCGCGCGGGTCGTGCAGAAGATGCCCGAAGAGAGGGCTCAGGCAATGATTACTGAAGCCGAGAAACTTATTGTTATCAAGTTTCGGGATCCTTACTGCGCAGAATCCCTGAAAGAGTAGTTCGCTTTTCTCAATACGCACAAATCTATAAGCGTATCGATCCAAATACCTGCAGAAGTTAACTATTTTCTACCCCGACCCCACTCCCAACTGCTATATCACCTCGCCGCCCTGCGCCTAGATCCTCGCAAGCACTTGAATTCTATTGATTTTCAAAGATCGCTGACGTCCAGCCCCCAACTCCTGGTCCGTGTTACCTCACTCAAATCTAATCAAACAGGAGGTGCAAATCATTACCCAATACTGTATATTTATACAGTATGAGAAAACCAAACCTAAAGCTCTCAAAGACAGCTCCACCTTCAGGCTCTGCAGCCCCCCTGCCGGGAAAAAACAGAGACAAAACCGGCAATAGCTGCGATCGCGCCCGCAGCAGCAGTATTGCCGACAGCAGTAATACTGAATATAGCGATAGCAACCGTAGAAAAACCGCTCTGTCCATGCTCCTTAACAGCAAGAACATCTGGCAAGGTGGTGAAAGCTGGAAGCAGGAAGAGCAACAGAGAACTATTTCAACCGGTTATCAAGCCTTAGACCGATGTTTGCATGACAAAGGCTGGCCTCGAAAACAGCTGATAGAGTGCCTGCAAGCACGTCAGTCTAGCCCCGGTATCGATCTACTGATGCCAGGCCTGCATAAATTGCAGCAACAGTTGGATCAGCAAGCTCTTGCTAAACAACCAATCGTATTAATCAACCCGCCTCACATACCCTATCTCGCAGGCTGGCAATTAGAAGAAAGCGCAAGACTCTGGATTATTAAAACCGAAAACCTTGCTGAAACAATCTGGGCCGCTGAACAAGCGCTGCAAAGTAATGCCTGTTTAGCAACGCTTATCTGGCTTTTTCAACCACAGTTAGACCGTGCAGACCGTGCAAGCACAGCAGAAATCACCACAGGATCCGCCACCGGATCATCTGTAAGGCCTACAGCGTCATACTCAAAAAAAAACCTTACGCAATTCTCTACACGGCTTTCTACAAGGTTTTCTACACGGCTCTCCACGCAACTTTCCACACAACTCGCTACACAGTTACGAAAGTTGCAGCTGGCCGCAAATTGTAGCCACGGATTAACGGTTTTATTTCGACATCAAAGCGCAGCTCAGGCAAGTTCTCCTGCCAGGCTGCGGATAGTACTCAATATAGAAAATAGCCCACGAGAAAATACACGCTCATTGAAACCTGGTCAGCTGAATCTTCATATTCTTAAACAGCCGGGTGGCTGGGGGGGGCAACGCTGCGTACTACCGTGGCGCAGTCGATTACAACAAACACCCATTCCGCCTCAGGATTGGCCTGTGTTTCACCCAGCAAGCAATGAACTCTACCATCAACAGGAGCAAAGTAAAGACCAGCAAAATCTTGAAAGATACTATTCTTGAGTATTTTTTTGAAAGCAGCCTTCTAAATAGAGCTCGTGAAAAACGATGCTCATTCATATTTCGATAGCTTTTCAAGAAACATCATCTAGATCTCAGGCCCTGTATTCTCTCTTCACGAGATTTTCACAAAAAGGCCAGCACAAACGCCAGTACAAACGCCAATACAAGGCCAGCATAAAAAGTCTTCGATTAATCAATATTCCATCATGTTATGGCTCGCAATACATTTTCCTCTGCTACCTCTAGAAATATTTCTGGATAACTGCAAGCCAGACTCATCAAAAGAAAAACAGGCAAGCATTGTTGTGCAAGAAAATCGAGGAAAACTTATTGTTCTAGTTGCCAACGAGCAAGCAAAACAACAGGGCATTACATCAGGCATGTCTCACAGCACTGCACTTGCGCTATGTCATGAAGTCACAATTATTGATCGCCATCTAACAAAGGAATCCAACACGCTACAAGCCCTGGCCGAAACAGCCTATGAGTTTAGCTCTCAAGTTGTAACCTATAGCAATCAGAGACAACAGCACAGTCTCTTACTCGAGATCAGTAGGAGCATGCGCCTTTTTAAAGGGATAGAGAATCTCAAAGAGTCTATTCATCATGCTTTTTCTAATCACCCACTAGGAAACAAACAGAAATGCGCATCACAATCCAGCCAGGGGTTCACGATCAGCATAGCAACAGCCAAAACACCCAGGCTGAGCGAAGTGCTAGCCCGTTATCACTCAAGCGATGAAAATCGTGAGCAAAATGAAAAAAAGGAAGTTTCAATAGATTTTCTCGATTGTGCAGAACACATCAAAACTCAATGTCACAATATGGGAATTCACAGTCTCGATAAGGTCATGCAGCTACCCAGAGATGCGATGGGCAGGCGATTCCCGAAGAGTTTTATCCTCTACCTCAATCAAATTGATGGATCCCTGGCAGACCCACTACCTTTGTTTCAACCCAATCACAGATTCAAACAAAGCATTTACTTCAACTATGGAATCAATAACCAGAATGAAATCCAGATTCCAATGGAAAAGCTGCTAAAAACATTCGCTTTCTACTTGCGTAACAGGCAATTGCAGTGCACACAGCTTTCATGGATTTTTATAAACAGTCGAAAAGATAGCATAAAAACCACTATCCACTTTACAAAACCACAAATCAATATTGATGAAATGCTAAACCTAAGCCAGATAAAAATTGGGGCTATGGATATGTCATCTGCTATCGAAGACGTGCAATTATTTAGCCGTGACTTTATTCCTATGAATCAAGCCACAATCGAAAGTCTGAGCTGCACACTAATACCCTCCAACGATACAAAGCAGAATAAAATAGCTCAACTTATCAACGGTGACTCCAGAACTTTACAGAGCCGAATTCAGGCGAGACTCGGAACAAAGAGCATACAAACCATCAGCCAAGGAGACGCTCATCTACCAGAACAGGCCAACCAGATAAAAAACTTAAAACGGTCATTGATTAAAGGCATTAAGCCCGGCCGCACATTGAAAGAAAGTTACAACAAAGACACTTCCATTCAGCCCAGATGGCTAATCAGCCCGGCAAAAATGATTACTGTTAATCGCGTCAACCAGTTCTACTGGCTTGATAATCGTCACCGGCTACTGATTTTAAAAGGTCCCAATCGTATTTATAGCGAGTGGTGGAAGAAAAAAAGTGCTCGCGACTACTATATAGCAGGTGTTCAGGCCCGTCCTGACGAAAAAGAATGCTCAATAAAATCTATTTACTGGATATATCAGGAAAAGGATACAGCGCTTTGGTTTATTCATGGAATTTTTTGAGTGCTGAAAAAAACCGATAGATACCATGTATTATGCCGAACTTCACTGCATCAGCAACTTTAGCTTTCTTCGTGGGGCTTCTCACCCTCAGGAGCTGGTCGAGCGTGCATCCCAATTAAGCTATCAAGCCATTGCAATTACTGACGAATGCTCTTTAGCAGGTGTCGTTAAAGCACACACACAGCAAAAAGCTCTCGCGTCTACAAACCGCCCAATTAAGCTCATTGTTGGCAGTGAATTTTCATTGCCCGATAGAAGCAAAATAATAGCTCTGGCTAAGGATAGGGGGAGCTATGAAGAATTATCTGCTTTTATTAGTTATTGCCGCCGAAAATCGTCTAAAGGCTCTTACCAGTTCAATATTAAAGACCTTGACTACCATCTCAACAACAGTCTTTTAATTTACTCACCGCGCCCTGTTGAGCAGTCATTTGAAAACAAACACTATAAGAATGAAAAGCACAGAGAGAAACTCTCTCCAGCACAGCAGGATGCGCTCTACAGCCATTTAAAGAAACACCCAAATTGCTGGGTTGCTGTTAATCGGACCTTACATCCGAACGACGAAGCCAATTATAAAAACGCTTATCAGATAGCCAGCCTGATCAATCAACCCATGGTTGCCTGCGGCAATGTATATATGCATTGCCGCAGCAGAAAGCCTCTATCCGATACGCTGAGTGCAATAAGACTCGGTAAAACGCTGGATGAGCTTGGTGAAAACGTAGCAATCAACGCCGAAAATTACCTGAGAAGTCTCAACACACTCAGCAAAATTTATCCCGACGAGCTTTTGAGGGAGTCCACCAAAATTGCTGAATTATGCAATTTTTCTCTCGACGAGTTGCGCTATCAATACCCTTCTGAACTCGTACCAAAGACTTACAAGCCCATTGATTATCTCAGGCAACTTGTCGAGGACGGCGCATCGAAGCGCTGGCCAGAGGGCATAAAAACCAGCACCAGACAGCAAATTGAAAAAGAGCTGTCACTGATTGAAGAACTTAACTACGAGTACTACTTCCTGACCGTACACGATATTGTCAACTTTGCCCGAAGCCAGAATATCCTCTGTCAGGGCCGCGGTTCAGCTGCAAACTCTGTCGTGTGCTATTGCCTGTATATTACCGAGGTTAATCCACAGCGGGTATCTCTGCTCTTCGAGCGTTTTATTTCGAAAGAGCGCAACGAGCCACCTGATATTGACGTTGATTTTGAGCATGAACGTCGAGAAGAAGTCATTCAATATATTTATAAAAAGTACAGTCGCGAGCGAGCGGCTCTCGCCGCAACGGTAATAAGCTACCGAAGCCGAAGCGCACTACAGGATGTTGGCAAGGCGCTGGGGTTAAATCGGCATATGATTGAGAAAATTTCGCGATCACTTGGATGGTGGAGCAAGCCTCATGAACTGGAAGAGCATCTAAGGCGCGCCGGCATGGATCTGACAGACTATGACAACGAAACCAGTCTGCCCGTCAGCAGAATAGCCACGGACGATGGGCAAGTGTCTATGGCCAGTCTATTTATCGGGCTGGTTAAGGAAATCATTGGATTCCCCCGCCATCTCTCTCAACACGTAGGCGGATTTATCATTTCTAACGGACCTGTTAGTCGGCTGGTGCCGGTAGAGAACGCGAGTATGCCGGAACGCACAGTCATACAATGGGACAAGGAGGATATCGAAGCATTGGGATTACTGAAAATTGATGTTCTAGCACTCGGCATGTTGAGTGCGATACGCAAGGCCATAGCATTCGCCAATAGCTACCCGGGTATCGGTCGCAAGATCGCTATTGAGAATATCCCGGAGGAAGATAAAAGCACTTATAACATGCTTTGCAAGGGCGACAGTATTGGCGTATTTCAGGTTGAGTCCCGAGCCCAGATTTCTATGCTGCCGCGACTTAAACCTCGAACATTCTACGACCTGGTTATTCAGGTTGCTATCGTCCGACCCGGGCCTATACAGGGCGATATGGTGCATCCTTTTCTACGAAGGCGCGAAGGTTCCGAAGCCGTTAGCTATGAAAACGAAGCAGTGCGAAACGTACTTTCCAGAACTCTGGGTGTTCCTATTTTTCAGGAACAGGTTATCAAGCTAGCTATGATCGCCGCAGGATTTAGTGGTGGAGAAGCCGATCAATTGAGACGCGCGATGGCCAGCTGGGGGAAAAATGGAAACCTGCTGCAGTTTGAAGAAAAACTTATCAGTGGAATGTTACAACGCGGCTACAGCCAGGCTTTCGCCAAACGCTTATTTGAACAAATGAAAGGTTTTGGCAGTTACGGATTTCCAGAATCTCATGCCGCCAGCTTTGCTCTGCTGGTTTACGTTTCGTCCTGGTTAAAATGCCACTACCCTGCTGCCTTCTATGCCGCGCTTATCAATAGCCAACCAATGGGGTTTTATTCGCCATCACAGCTCATACAGGATGCAAAACGCCACAAAGTCCTTATTAAACCTATCGATGTAAATCACAGCGCCTGGAACTGCACACTGGAATGGTCTCAAGCCGATCAAAATAATCCTTCGTTGCGGCTGGGCATGCGATTAGTCAAAGGTTTGAGCGAAAAGACCGCCAATACTATTGAAGCATCGCGTCAATCTGGCGCCCTTAGGGATCTAGAAGATTTACAGCGTCGCTGCAAGCTCAACACTCATGAGCGCCAGTTCCTGATTCGCGCTGGCGCTACGCACTCACTGTCAGGAAATCGCCACCAGAGTCACTGGCAGAACATGGCGATTAGCAGCCAAATTGGAGAACACGGTGAAAGTTATGCGGCTGCGAAAAACTTCCCGGACAATCATCATCTGAATGATCAGGTCATGCTCGATACACCTGATGAAGCCGATGACATTCGTGCCGACTACAGTTATACAGGGCTGACTCTTAGACGTCACCCTATGCTGGTGTTGCGAGAAAAAGGCGTTTTTACTACCTGCAAACGCAGCATCGACCTCACTCAAATCTCGCATCAACGATTTGTTCAGGTTGCGGGCATAGTGACCGGCAGGCAGAGACCCGGCACAGCATCGGGTGTAATCTTTCTGACGCTTGAAGATGAGACTGGAAACATCAATGTCGTCATCTGGCGCGACCGACAGCAACAGTTCCGCGAGGCACTGCTAAAAAGCCGCCTGCTTCTGGTTAAAGGTGTGCTTGAGCGAAAAAATGAAGTCGTGCATGTCATTGCCGGCAAACTAGTTGATCTTAGCCATCACTTAGAGGGTTACCTTCTGCCCTCCCGTGATTTTCATTAAGTCTAAGGTATTCAGTTGCCTTTATTTCAGGGCCTGAGTGTCAACCATCATAGGAATCGACGCGATGGTTACTTGCGAAGAGAACCCCGACGAGAATTCCGAAGATATCCAAAGCTAGCGTTTCAGTCAGAATTGCACACAAGTCGCTAAGGTTTTTTAAAGTGCACGGACGGCGCCTCTTTGGTGCATGCAAAACGCGCCAGTTTTTTTATGCACAACAACAACTCACCAAGAGCCCAATCGCACCATAGCTGTCAAGAAACGTTTTCAAATTGCACCCATAAGGCACAAAAAAACGAATTCGACGCTGGCACGATTCATGCTAAATCTTAGCAATCAGGTGCCTCTGCTAGACCGCGCAGCAAAAACACCTGGTTAGAAGCATCTTCAAACCTTTAAGAGACTATTGAACGATGGCTAGTCTGGCCGAGCGAGCTTCGATAAAGCAATCCACTACGCAGCAACTGCAAAAGGGCCGTGGCGAGGATCAAGCAGTGATCGCCTCCAGCTCATCAGAGCTCGGACAAAAAATTCTTGTCATAGGCGCAGGTCCCGTCGGCGTTCGCTTTTGTAATGAGTTGCTAAAGCGTTATAGTGCCAGCAACATCACCCTGATTGGTAATGAACCCTACCAGCCATACAATCGCGTGCAGCTGACTAGCGTGCTCGCAGGTGATACGAGGCGAGACGCCATCGATCTGGATTTGCCGCAGAAACAAACCAACCCCAACTTCGAATATCTGACCGCAAATATCGTTTCTATCGACAAAGCCTCACGCTGTGTAACCGACAGTACCGGTAAGATTTACGACTACGACAAGCTTGTACTCGCGGTCGGCTCACACCCTTTCGTACCGAATATTCCCGGCTCTAATTTAACAGGGGTTTATACCTTTCGAAATCTTAAAGACACTGATTCACTCTACGCCCGACTCGCCAGCGCAAGGCACGTCGCCGTCGTCGGCGGCGGCCTGCTGGGAATCGAAGCGGCCAGAGCGTTACGCCAGCAAAACACTCAAGTTACTCTGATCCAGCAAAGCGAAGTGCTGATGAACCGGCAACTCGACGCGGACGCCTCCGAACTGCTCTCCAATGCAGTAGAGTCTTACGGTATAAAACTGATCACCAATGCGCGGATCGTAGAAATTATTGGCGGGCAGCGCGTTGAAAGTGTGCGCATCAATCGCTTGGGCACAGAGGTCGCGGAAAAACAGGAGTTACTCGCGTGTAACACCGTCTTATTCGCGACCGGTATTCGCGCCAATACTGGTCTCGCACTCGATACGAGGCTGGATTTTGGTAGAGGCATCAAGGTCAATAAACATCTGCAAACTAGCGACCCCGACATCTATGCGATTGGCGAATGCGCGGAGTTCAATGAGCAAACCTGGGGGCTGGTTGAACCAGGCTACGACCAGGCCGCGGTATTGGCCGACAGAATTGCCGGAGGGCATTCAGAATATTTTGGTTCCGTATCGCTAACTCGTCTGAAAGTCATCGATCAAACAATTTGCAGCATCGGCGACATCGATCACAGGCCAAATGAGCCCGGCCGGCGCGAACTCATCTATTACCCCGAGGGCAGTACAACATACAGGAAGCTCATCCTAAAGCGTGGCAGGATCATTGGCGCGATTGGCTACGGTGAATGGCGAGAGACGCCGCGGGTACAGGAGGCGCTAACTAACGACAGGCGCATCAATCCACTGAGGCAATTATGGTTTCGCTTTAGCGGCGATCTATGGCCTCTTGAAGCAGAGGACGACAATATAGAACGATGGCCATCCGGCACCGTCGTCTGCCAGTGCAACGGAGTTTCCGTTGAAAACATCCTCAGCGCTATTGATGCTGGTGCATCAAGCGTCGAAGACATCAAAGCGAGCACAAAGGCTGGAACCGGCTGCGGTAGTTGCGAATACCTGCTCGCCAAAGCAGCTACTAGTTCCGGGCCCAGAAATCGCGAGAAATTTACGGTTCCCCTCTTTGCAGCCAGCCTGATGGCAGCCTTGATCGCTGCAGTCCAGTTTTTCACGCCCGGACTTGCCTTAAACGAGAGCGTACAGAACACACCTCTATTCGAGCGCATCTGGAACGATAAATTCTATAAACAGGTGACAGGCTTCACTATGCTGGGCTTAATCGTGCTTGCCAGCCTTGTCTCTCTGAGAAAGAGAATCAAATTTATCAATTTTGGCGACTACAAGATTTGGAGGATGCTACACGGAATAATCGGACTGTTATGTATCGCTCTGGTTCTCGTCCACACAGGTCTGCACACGGGCAACAATCTCAATAGCTATCTGCTCTACAACTTTATAGCGGTTATCGTATTCGGGGCTCTGACCGGCGTAGTGATATCAGAATCACACCGACTGAGTCTCGATGGTGGCAAGAAGTTGAGAGACATCTGGTACTGGTCTCATTTATTAGTGACCTGGCCGCTGCCCATCTTGTTAGCTGCTCATATCGTCTCTGTTTACTATTTTTAGGCACGAACTGATGAGCCAGACGGTAGAAGACGGTAGAAAAAGAAGCGTGGTAGTCGATGAATAAAATTCTCTGGGTTTTCTGGGGTGTAATCTGCCTTGCGCTGGCCGCATACTTTGCCTTGCCTCTGATCAGCGGTGGCGACAAATCTGTGTATCTGATCGGAGATACGACCTATGGTCATCACCAGATCGAGATGGCATGCGATTCCTGCCACACCTCGGCGTTTGGCGGCAAAGAAGTACTACAGGACGCCTGTACACAGTGTCATGCGGTGGAACTGGATGAATCGCAGGACTCACACCCAAAAAGCAAGTTTACCGACCCTCGCGAAGCCTACCGGCTGGAGAAAATTGATGCGCGCTACTGCATAAGCTGCCATGTCGAACATCAGCGAGATGAAACACACCCAATGGGCGTGACGCTACCCGACGATTATTGTTATCACTGCCATGTAGAAACCGTTGAAGAGCGAGAGTCCCACCACGACCTGCCCTTTGACAGCTGCGCCGACGCAGGCTGTCACAACTATCACGATAATCGCGCGCTGTACGAGTCCTTCCTCGTAAGACACGCTAATCAACCCTGGATCGCCGAGGTAATAGATCGCCCAGTCGCTAACCACGCCAGGTATAAAGCCAGGCGTAATGTGGCAAGTTCAGATGCGGTATCCGAGTTCGCAAGCCAGACATTAGAAGCGCCACACGACTGGGATAATAGCAGCCACCAGCTAGCAGGACTGCAATGCGTCGATTGTCACACGGCCAGCGATGTGAAGTCGAAAGACAGCAGCAGCCCAGTCGTCTGGATTGAAAAACCCGGCGTCGCACAATGCGAACAGTGCCATAGCAAAGAGGCGAGCGGCTTTAAGCAGGGCAAGCACGGTATGCGTCTGGCAGAGATCGGCCCGGACAGTGTTCCGCTTGCACCGATAACTCCAGGGGAGTCTCACCTATCGTTTCACAACAATATGCTCGATGCTTCCCAAGGGTGCAACGCCTGCCACAGCTCGCACAGCTTTGATACCAACGTCGCTGCTGCCGAGGCTTGTCTGACTTGTCACTCCGACGAACATTCGCTCTCTTATGAGGCATCGCCACATGGAGAAATTCGAAGAAACGCTATAAATCAAGGCCTGGATCTAACTAACACGGTTAGTTGCGCAAGCTGCCACATGCCCCTAATTAGTGCAGGCAAACATAAAATTAAAACTGGCACGCTTGATGCAACGGGAGAAACAGCGAACACATCTGGCGCAGCGGCGTCAGAGGTTGGCGAAACCCGTGTCGAACTCTGGAGGGTCCAGCATAACCAAAACTGGAGCCTCCGACCCAACGAGAAAATGATTCGGCCCGTTTGCCTGACTTGCCACAGCCTGGAGTTTTCGATTGATGCACTGGCAGATCCTGCATTAATCAAAAACAACTTTAATGGCAAACCGGACAAGCATGTGGAGTCTATCGATTGGGCGGTTAAACGCGACCAGAGATGAGGCAACGATTAACCACTGAACTACCACGGTCAAAGGTTACTGCTATGAACAAACACGTTACACGTTTAGGTCTACTCGGTCTTGTTTCAGCGCCACTCTACTTCCTGTCGGGCTGCGCTGGCGAAAGCACTTCTGCTGCTGCACCGGGAATAGACCCCAAAATCTATACCGACTCGCTGTTCGCCGTCATGAAGGCCGACAGAACAAATTACACCAAGCTTGTCGTCAAGCGTCTCGGGCCCGCAGGTGCCGATGTCATCAAGCCCGACGAGAAGTGGGAAGACTTTGATAACGGCACCCTGCTACCTGCGCAGATGTTTCGTGCCGGTGCGGAAGCGGTCAGGGAAATGACCGACGACTTTACCTATTCGCTGCAATCGCTGTGGCCGATCAACAGCCAGAACAAGCCCAAGTCGCCGATGGAAAAAGAGGGTCTGGAGTACATCGCCGCCAATCCTGGTGAGAACTTTTATGGTACCGAGGATCTTGGTGGCGTGAGCTACTTCACCGCAGTCTATCCAGATGTCGCTGTGTCGGATGCTTGCACTAGCTGCCACAATGATCACAAGGACTCCCCGAGAACTGATTTTGATCTCGGTGAAGTGATGGGCGGTGTTGTCATTCGCGTTCCACTCTAGGCCACTGACTAACTTTAACCCGTGACTGGGCGCCGCCTGTTTCGCCTGCAGCCCAGCCACCGGTTAAATGTTTGAGCAGCTGAAGCCGCGCCGGAAAACAGAGTAGCAATAACCATGCTACGGAGGTACCGATGAGCAAACAGAGCAAACTCTCCATTTCATTGATCAGCTTGGCTGTTCTCATTACTGGATGCGGCAGTAGTGAGCCCCCGACGGAAGTCGCGGTAGTGGAAGAGCACCCGGGTAAAGCTATCTACACCAAGTACTGCAAAGTGTGTCACGCGCAGGGCTTAAACGGAGCACCCATAGTCGGCAATGAAGCCATGTGGGGGCCGCGGGTGGAAAAAGGCGAAGCTGCTCTTGTCGAAAGCGCCAAAAACGGGTTTGGGTTGATGCCTGCGAATCTAGGAAGAAAGCCCGAACTGGACGAGGCGACGATAGCCAGCGCGGTCTCTTACATGCTGTCTGAGCTGTGAACGAATTGATCTGTCGAAGTTTTAACACAGATCTTCATCTAAATAAGCAAACGTTAGGGTAAAGACTATGTCTGTATACGAAAAAATTGGCGGAGCAGCAGCGGTAGACGCGGCTGTCGATATTTTTTACCGCAAAGTGCTCGGAGATGAGCTGATCAGCGGCTACTTCGACACCGTCGACATGGATGGCATGCGAGCCAAGCAAAAAGCATTTCTGACCATGGCATTCGGTGGCCCAAACAACTACACGGGCGCCGATATGCGAACCGCCCACGCCAAGATGAACCTTGAAGAGGCGCACTTCAACGCAGTCGCAGGCCATCTGGTTGGAACACTGGAAGAACTCGAAGTGCCGCAGGAACACATCGACGAAATTGTGCAAATTGCGCTGTCGGTTAAAGACGACGTTCTCAATGTGTGAGCGATTAAACGCTCTTGTAATAACAGCCAGAGCTCGATGTTAAATCTTCGGGCCCAAATGTCTTGAGGACTCTGGCACCAGAATGACGTTATTGTGCTGACACCCTGTTTGGTAGCGCTATTGTGAAAGTCACCTACGAGAATATCGAGTACCCTATTCAGGAAGACGAGAGCGTTCTTGATTGCCTGCTACGGAATGATGCACCAATCAAACACAGCTGCCGATCAGGGATATGCCAGAGCTGCATTATGCAGCTGGATGCCGGAGGCTCCTCGAATCAGGTTTTTCAGGAGGGGTTAGCAAAACCATTAGTCGAACAAGGCTATTTCCTCGCCTGCAAGTCTTACCCGGCCGAACCCATCAGCGTGCATGGCAGTGCCACCACTTTTCTGGAGCGTCAGGCTGTAGTAGTCGACGTTCAACGAACGACAAAAAATATCTGCATTATCAAAATCAAGCTGCATGATCAGCGCAACCCTTTCTCGTACCGCGGCGGGCAGTTTATCAACATCTGGAAGAACCCCGACGTGATTCGCTCATATTCGATAGCGAGCCCCGACAATGAGGATGTCCTGGAGCTACACGTCAGGCGACATTCAGATGGTAAATTCAGTGAGTGGGCCTACTCAGAACTTTCCATCGGGGAGAAGCTCAACATACAGGGGCCAAAGGGAACCTGCTACTACGCAGAAGACTGCAAACAGAAACCGCTTCAGCTCTACGCAATTGGAACCGGTCTGGCGCCCATACTTGGCGTCTTGCGCACAGCGCTATCGGAAGGACATAGCCAGCAAATCAATCTGGTTGCGGGTGCGAAAGATGCCAGCGATCTTTATTATATTGACGAATTGGTTAGCCTTGCAGAGGCTCACAGTAATCTGGATGTCACCTGTATTGCTATGGAAGGTAATATTCAGCCCGCTAATCGGGTAAAAACCGTGCTCACCGACTTTTATAGCTACGCGACCGACAAGGAGATCTTTAACCCGAAAGCTATGACCTTTGTCTGCGGCAACGAATCATTTGTCACCAAGCTTAGAAAACGCTGCTTTATGGCAGGCGCGGATCTTGCGAATATTCGCGCCGATATCTTTCTGCGCGCGGCAAGCGCCTGATAACGCACCTATAATCTGACAACACGAGCCGTTTTTACCGGCGTTGCCAGCATGCTCGCTGTAAATCCGAGTCATCTCTGATTGTTCTCACTGCGTATCCAGATTGAAAGAGGATACGCCAATGCCAAGATTTCTAGCACTTTTTCTCATCGCCGCGCTGAGTAGTAGCTGCGGCACCAGCCCCTACCGAGCCGAGTATGCCACTCAGGCGCCCGAGTTAGACCTGTTTGAATTCTTCGATGGTCCGGTAACTGGATGGGCGATCGTACAGAACCGCAAGGGGCAGGTTTTGCAGCGCTTCAAAGTCGCAATCGAGGGAAGCGTCGAAGGTGAAACCCTGACGCTCGACGAAACCTTCAGTTATTTTCTGGGTGAAGGCGTGGAAAAGCGGGTCTGGGTCATCGACAAAAATAGCCCAAATGAAAGAGATTTCACTGGCCGTGCCGACGATATCATCGACCTTGGCCAGGGCGTCGCCTATGGCAATGCACTCAACTGGCAATATCAGATGGATCTAACGGTATCGAGCGGTACCTATCGCGTCAGCTTTAATGACTGGATGTGGGCAATCGACGAAAGCTCGCTGATTAACAGAGCCTACATCAAGAAATTTGGGCTGGTGCTCGCCGAAGTCACTATCTTCATGAAACAGGGTCGCTACTAGGGGCGATCTGAGCCAGTCCGCAACGACATTTCCCGTCACCCTAGCCACAACAATGGCTATCAACTAGTCAAATCACGCAATTTTTTTGTCCAAAATCTGCGACGAAGCGGGTATCATGCGCGTCCATTTGGCTTCACGTCGAAGCAAAGGACTTTGCTGCGGTAGATCGCAACAAAGTCGACCTTTCTTGCTGAAACCTTATCTATCTGGAAAGAAACCATGAGTATCTCTCGCACCCGGCACAACTCCCTGCAGATCGCCGACTCACTTTTTGAGTTGGTCAACAACACATTGATTCCTGGCACTGGCGTCAGTGCAGACCATTTTTGGTCGGAGTTTGAATCCGTGCTGAGCGAATTTACGCCTAGAAACAAGGCTTTACTTGCAAAGAGGGATGAACTGCAAGCAAAAATCGACAGCTATCATCGGGACAACCGCGGCAATGCCTGGGACCCGGCAAACTATAAGCAGTTTCTACTCGACATTGGCTACCTGCTCCCGGATGGCGATGACTTTACCGTCACGACCGATAACGTTGACCAGGAAATTGCAGAACAGGCTGGCCCCCAGCTGGTAGTACCCGTTAAAAACGCGCGTTTTGCGCTTAACGCTGCTAATGCGCGCTGGGGTAGTCTCTATGACGCGCTATACGGCACCGATGCGATTTCAGAGGACGGCGGAGCAGAAAAAGGCCAGGGCTATAACCCGGTCAGAGGCGACAAGGTGATTGCCTTCGCCCGCAAGCATCTGGACACGGCTGCACCACTCGATACAGGATCCCATGCAGAAGCCACACAATACTCGGTGGTCGATGGCAGTCTTCAGGTCACCCTCAAAAGTGGATCGGTAAGCTCACTGGCATCGCCAGAAAAATTCGTTGGCTACCGCGGCAGTGCGGAGGCTCCCAGCGCCATTCTGTTGAAAAACAACGGTCTCCACATCGAAATTCAGATTGATCGAGAGGGCGGCATCGGTAAGACCGACGCAGCCGGCGTACAGGATTTGCTGGTCGAGGCCGCTGTTACCACGATTATGGATTGCGAGGACTCTGTCGCAGCGGTTGATGCTGAAGACAAAGTCGAGGTCTATAAAAACTGGTACGGGCTCATGAGCGGAACGCTAAGCGAGAGTTTCCAGAAAGGCGGCAAAACCGTCACCCGTGCCATGAACCCGGATCGAGATTACAACAGCCCCGATGGCAGCCCATTAACGCTGCACGGACGTAGCCTGCTGTTTGTTCGCAACGTTGGCCATCTCATGACAAATCCCGCCATCCTTGATGCCGACGGCAATGAGGTCCCTGAGGGAATCATGGATGGCATGGTCACTGCTCTGGCCGCGATTCACGACTTAAAGGACAACACAGCGCGCAAAAATAGTCGCTCCGGAAGCGTCAATATTGTAAAACCCAAGATGCACGGCCCCGATGAAGTCAGCTTCACCGTCGATCTTTTTGCCCGCATCGAGCAAGCGCTGGGTCTGGAAAAGAATACGCTCAAAGTGGGCATCATGGACGAGGAGCGCCGCACCACACTCAATCTCAAAGAATGCATCCGCCGCGCAAGCGAGCGCGTTGTTTTTATCAACACCGGCTTTCTGGATCGCACCGGTGACGAGATACACACGTCGATGCTGGCAGGCCCCATGGTGCCCAAGTCGACCATGAAGCAGCAGGATTGGATCAAGGCTTACGAAGACTGGAACGTCGACATTGGAATTGCCTGTGGCCTCCCCGGCAAAGCCCAGATCGGCAAAGGCATGTGGGCCATGCCCGACGAGATGGCAGCAATGCTCGAGCAGAAGATAGGCCACCCCATGTCGGGAGCCAACACCGCCTGGGTACCCTCTCCCAACGGTGCGACGTTGCACAGCCTTCACTACCATCAGGTTGATGTATTCGCGCGACAGCAGGAACTGGCCACGCGCGAGCGCGCCAGCATTGATGACATCCTGACTATCCCCATGATGGAGACCGGCACTACATTGAGCGACAGCGAGATTAAAGCAGAGCTAGACAACAACGCTCAGGGCATACTCGGATACGTCGTACGCTGGATTGATCAAGGCGTCGGCTGCTCCAAAGTCCCCGACATCAATGACGTTGGCCTGATGGAGGACCGCGCAACACTTCGCATCTCGAGCCAACATATGGCCAACTGGATAGAGCACGGCATATGCACTAAGGATCAGGTGTTAGAAGCGCTTAAGCGTATGGCGATCACAGTAGACCAACAAAACAGTAGCGACCCACTCTACCAGCCCATGGCGCCGGATTATGACGGGATTGCGTTTAAAGCAGCCTGCGATCTGGTTTTCGAAGGCAAGTCGCAGCCCTCTGGTTACACCGAGCCACTGCTACACGCCTATAGAATTGACAAGAAAGCCGAGTAGAGGCCAATTAATTATTTTGAAAAGGCGGCCTGTGGTCGCCTTTTTTAATCAACCGATTTTTATAGTCGTGCTTTTCTATTAGAAATTTTTATTTTCGCACTTTTTATATTCGTGCTTTCTCAAAAATAGCACTTTCTCAAAGTCGGATTTTAGCGGGATTGTATTGTTTCTCCCGGCTGGCTCTTCCTAAGTTGCACCCGCCTTTTTGTCGATTCCGATTGCCTTTGCCAAGTTTCTGCCGAGGCGATGAGAAAAAAGATATAAGCAAGGCACGAATAACAGCGTTACCGTTGTCGCAAATAGTACGCCGAAGGAGAGCGAGATAACCATTGGTTTTAAAAACTGAGCCTGCACACTCTGCTCCAGCAGTATCGGCATCAAGCCAAGAAAGGTTGTCACCGATGTCAAAATAATTGGCCTGAAACGCTGTATCCCTGCCTCGACTACCGAAACCCGCAGCGAGTGCCCCCTCCTACGCAGTTGATTAATTCGATCAATCAGAACCACATTATCATTAACGACAACACCCGCGCATGCCAACATACCCAGAGTCGAAAACATACTGAGCTCAACGCCAAGCAGGAAGTGACCAAAAACACCGCCCATGTAACCAAAGGGAATCGCCGAGAGCACAAGAATTGGCTGAAAGTAGGATCTGAACATGACCGCCATCAGACCGTAAATAACCATCATCGATAATACGAAGTACCGCATCAATTTATCGATAAACTCTCGATTTTCCTGCTGCTCCCCCTCCAGTTTGATTGCGACATCAGGATACTTTCTAGCAAGCGAATCCTCAGCATGCGCCATAAACTCCGCAATAATCGATTCATTCGAAAAGCCTGGCGCAACGTCGCTGCTGACTTCCGCTATCCGCTTTCCATCGACGCGTTCTATCGTTTTCAAACTATCGCGATAATCGAAATTAACAAGTGCATTTAACGGCAGGTACTGACCATCAGGCGTCTGTATGCGCATATCCCGCAAACGCTCCTCGTATCCTCGATCCCCCTCAGGAAATCTTACAAAAACCTTCACATCCTCTCGCGTCCTGGGAATCTGCTGAACTTCCTCCCCATAAAATGCCTGACGTACCTGACGCGCAATATCGAGCATCGTGATCGACAGCGACTCGGCGTTGGCATTTAACTCGAAGTTAATCTCCTGAACCGGATTCTCTAGCGACGATCTAACATCAAAGGTTCCGTCGACTGTGCTCATAAAGTCACGCAGCTCCTCAGAAAACCCTTTGAGCTGGGCTTCGTTCTCGGAGCGTAAAGCTATCGTGATTGGCTTGGGGATATTAGTAATTGTGAAACGTACATTTAAGTCCTTGAGACCCGCAAGTTCGCCAATTTCTTCGCGCCATTGACTTGCAATCGTGCCTGCAGACACTGGACGGTCGCCATCGGTGTCGAGCCTTAGATAAACCGAGGCGGTCGAGTCGAACGAAAGCGCATAAATCTCTTTAATAATTTCCTGATCATATTCACTATTGATCTTGCGGCGGGTAAGCTCACCATCGGCTTCTATGCGCTCCATCACTCCCTTGACCAATGAATACGGTGCTGACTCAGGCAGTTTGGCCGTGGAAATCACATAGTCGGAGGAGACCCGTGGAAAAAAGGCCGTGTCTAGCCAGCCGCCGCGCACAAGCGACAATGCCAGGGTGAGAAACAAGAAAAATAGCAACATCGTGTAGCCCGATCCGCTGATACCACGCAGCAAAAGCCGTCGATACCCCGTGTTGGCAATATAAGGGATGCTTTCTGATACTCTGTGGCGAATAGTTTCGAAGCCTTGATAAAAACCCGATTTAACCCCCTCGACCCCTTCTTCAAACTTTTCCTTTGCACGAAGTAAGCCACCAGCAGCAAGATGCGAGGGCAATAGCCACAGCGACTCAACGAGGGAGAATAACAAAGCCAGTACAACCGGGGCGCCAATATTGCTTGTATCGGGGTCATCATGGAGTACAAAAAACGGCAGGAAAAATACAATGGTACTCGCGACAGCAAACCACACGGGCATCATGATCGACTGTACACCTTGAATCGCACCCTGACGATAATCTTTGAGGCGCTGCTGCTCCGTGTGCACAGCTTCACCGACAATGATCGCATCATCCACTATGATGCCAAGGATCATAATAAACGCGAACATGGAGAGTATATTCAGGGAGATGGGGGTTGCCGAGAGTGCCCACATAGCACCGGCGAAAGCGACAACAATCCCCGAGCAAACCCATAACGCCAACACTGGCCGAAGAAAAAATACGAGCGCCACGAAAACCAGCAACAATCCGCTCGCGCCGTTTTTTAGCAACGTATCCAGACGGCCCTGATAATTGACTGAGGTGTCCGCCCACACCTCAAATATAACGCCCGGCGGTAACAGATCCTGTTTGGCAGCGACGTAATCTCTAACCTCACTCGCCGTAATCAGAATTTGCGGGCGCTCACGGTTTATTACCTCAACCTGTATTGCCGGCTTACCATCGTAACGACTCACCAGGTCAAGATCAGCAAAACCATCGTTGATGATCGCAACATCCCCTACTCTGATAATCCCACCTTGCTGGGTACGCACTATAGGAATATTGCGAAAATCTTCGGCATCCTCTGCCTGCAAACGAGCCTGCAGCTGAATATCGCCACCAAGATCACTAATTTTTCCAGTTGGCAAATTAAAGGAATAGGATCGAATCGCATCTGCCACCTGTTGGAAGCTAATACCGTACTGCAGCAATCGGGACTCTGATATCTCAATGCCGACCTCGTAGTCACGTGTACCACTGATTGATGCCATCATGACTGACGGCAAGGCGGCGATCTCATCACGAATGGACTCGCCAAGCTCTTTAAGCTCGTATTCGGAAAGATCGCCCGCGAGAATGAGGCGCATTATTGTGTTCTGGAAGCGCTGCTCAACAATCTGCGGAACTTCCGCATCGCTGGGGAATGTTGTGATCGATTCGACGTTGGCCTTGACGTCATTCAAAAGCCGAAGCGTACTCTCGCCAGTCGATACTTCTATCTCGACATTGGCGAGACCCTCTCTGGCGTTCGAGCGAATCTCCTCGATGCCTGAGATATCCTGAACAGCCTCTTCAATACGCTTGACTATCTGCGTCTCGACTTCCTCGGGGCCTGCGCCGGGGTAGCTCATGGTGACGCGGATGACGTCGGTCTCTGCAGTCGGAAAAAACTGTTTGGAAATAACTGGAAAGCTAAGAAATCCACCAGCGAGAATCACCAGCATCAAAATTTTTGATGCAACCGGATTATTGATAAACCATCTTGCTATCGCATTCATTACGCTGTCACAGCTTGAACTGGAAAAAGGGAATCGAGCCTGTATGCGATCGGGGCGTTAGCACCCAATCATTCGTTCAGATTAATTGGTCGCGTTAACCTCAACCAACATACCGGAAAAAGCGAGCGATAAATTACTCGTCACGACACGAAGACCGTCGTCAAAGCGCGACTCAAGCCGCTCGCGCAGTAGTGCCTCACTACTTTCCGTGAGCTTAACCAGAGCAACGCGGCTATTGCGCTCAAGAATCTCAACATCTGCAGTCAACAGCCTGTTTTCGGGGTCCAGCACCCAGATACTCTGAGGGGCACGCAGCGCGTCACGCGGAATTTCATAGGCCTGATACTCGTCAAGCGTACCAATTTGCGCTTCAACATACTGGCCAAGCGCGAGCGGCGGACGATTGTTGGCAGGGTCGCGCACGAAGGGATTTTCCAACTTAGCTATGACGTGGTGCAAACGGCTGGCCGGGTCTACGTCGGCTTCGACTCGGTCAATCACCCCCGACCATTCAAAGTCAGCATCGGACGCACCACTCCACACAGTAACCGGTGCTCCGACTGCAGCACCCAGTTTATAGAACTGCTCCGTGCTCAAGGGCAATCGAATCTCGGCACTGTCGAGCGCAAAAACCTCGGCAATGGTTGACCCGGTTAATACATACTCGCCCAGATCAACCTCTTTGCGCAGCACCCTTCCCTCAAAGGGGAGAGATACCAGAGTCCGGGCCAAATCATTTTCGGCTTTCGATAACGCAGCCTGAGCCGCATCAAGCGCAGCGCTTGCGCTGGCGATCTGCGGCTCGCGTAAGAACAGGCTATTAGCCTCGCTGGAATTCAGATCGCGCCATTCGCGTTTGGCCTGCCGCGCCGAACCGCGCTCAACTGCCAATGCACGCTCGGCATCGGCAACACTCGCCTTTGCCTGACTTACAGCGGCGACATAGTCAGTGTCGTCTATGGCAAGCAGCAGTTCATCTTTGTCGAAAGTTACACCCGTTTCAAAGTTGCCGCCCATCGCCTTAACACGACCATTGACTTCCGCTACCACCTCAATTCTGCGATGCGCACTGACGACGCCCTGCGACTGAACTGACAGACGCACCGTTTCCTCAGGAGTCAGCTGAACCGCGACGGCGGGGACCGGCGCGGCTTGCAACGGCCGCGCATCTGGCGCGGGCTTCCCCACTAACACAAACCAGATAACAAGGATTCCGACAATGAGTGTTACAGGAAAAATTAGTCGACTGCGTTTACTACCTAACATCTACACGAGTGCCCCTTACTTCAGCAGAGTCATTGTAAATCTATCTATCCAGCGTTTTGTTACCAAATGGCAACCTTAACATTGCAATGAAACCATCATCACTGATCGACGACTTCTCGCTGAGACCAATGGGGGTAGGATCAAGAGATCTGGAACTATAGGTGTTGAAAAGCCGGTCCCACAGCGAGAGGCCAAAACCAAAATTACTTTGCTGCCGGGTGGTTTGCACGGAGTGGTGAACGACATGCATCGATGGCGTAACCAGAAACCTGACCAGCCAGGAATCGAACTTTTGACTTAGGCGAATATTGGCATGGTTAAACATCGCCAGCGCATTCAGGGCTATCTCAAAACACAACACTGCCCACCAGGATGCGCCAAGCGCAATGACGATTGCTACTTTATAGACCATCGAAAGCATGATCTCGAGCGGGTGAAACCTGAGCGCGGTAGTGACATCGACCGCACTATCGGCATGATGCACAGCGTGCAGCCGCCATAAGAATGGCACTTTATGAGTGACAACATGCTGCAAATAGATGGACAAATCGAGCAGCACCATCGCGACGAAAAGCTCAAACCCCGCGGGCAACTCAACGTTATTGAGCAGCCCAAATCCTTCAGAATTCGCGTAGAGCGCAGCATTTAGTGCGACCAGCGGACCCAACAAACGTGTGACCACAAGCCCTGCAAAGAAGAGCAAAACATTGGTAAGCCGGCGCAAGCCATCACGCAGCAAAACTTCACGCGCGCGAAACTGATTCTCCAAAATAAGCAGCAGTAGTAGCACCGTGACGAATATCGCCAGTCTCAGGACAACATCTACGCCAGCCACGTTCATCGCTTGTTCTTGTTCTTACCCTTACTCTTTTTGATATGCGCCATCATGCGTCTGCGTTTGTTAACCTGTCGATCGGTGAGCTTGTTCTTACGGCCCGCGTAGGGGTTTTCTGAACTACGGAACTCCACCCTGATCGGCGTACCGTATAGACCAAAAGCGCGACGAAAAGTTTTCTCTAGATAACGCTTATAGTGAGATGGCACCGCATGCGTCTGGTTACCATGGATAACAATCACGGGCGGATTCTGACCGCCGGCATGTGCATAACGCAGCTTAATCCGTCGCCCCGAAACGGTCGGCGGCGGATGATCGAATACGGCCTTTTCCAGAACTTTGGTGAGTTCATTAGTCGAGAGCTTTTGTGTCGCCGCAGCATGCGCCTTGTCGATCGCTGCATAGAGATCGCCAACTCCGGAACCATGCAATGCCGAAATGAAACGAATCTCCGCAAAATCGTTAAAAGCCAGACGTCGCTCGAGGTCCTGGCGGATACCATCTTTGGTCTCAGCTGTCAGACCGTCCCATTTATTGACCGCAATCACCAGCGCACGCCCGGCATCAACAACATGCGAGAGCAGGTGCAGATCCTGATCAACCAGCGAATCTCTCGCATCAATGACGAGGATAGTAACGTGAGCATCGGCAATCGATTGCAGAGTCTTGAGTATCGAGAATTTCTCTACCGCCTCACTGACATTTTTACGACGCCGAATGCCCGCTGTATCAATCAGCGTGTAGTCCAGTAATTCGCCCTGCTTATTCTCGCGCCGATAGTCGATCTCAATACTGTCCCTGGTTGTTCCGGGGTGATCGTAGACGACAACTCTATCTTCGCCGAGCAAGCGGTTAACCAGCGTCGACTTGCCGACGTTGGGGCGCCCGACTACGGCAATCCGTCTCGATCGCGCGCCTGCCTCCTCCAGCCCGCCCTCCTGCTCCGGGAAACGAGCCTCTAGCATCTCAACGAGCTGGCGAACGCCGCGCCCGTGAGTGGCCGTAATAGGGAATACACGGTCTACACCAAGCCCGTAAAAGTCTGCAATGACGGACTCTTGCTGACCATCGATTTTGTTCGCGACGAGAAAAAATTGCTTATTGCTGCGACGAATACGCTCGACGATTTCCATATCGGCGGGGAGCAGCCCGGTCTTGGCATCGACCATTAGCAAAATAAAGTCTGATTCATCGATAGCGGCAAAAGACTGACGCGCCATCTGCTCATCGATACCCTGCTCGAGACCACTCAAACCACCGGTATCAACAACGATAAAGGGACGATCACCGATTTTCGACTCGCCATACTTACGATCACGCGTGAGCCCTTCATAGTCAGCGACAATGGCGTCGCGACTACGAGTCAGCCGATTGAATAATGTTGACTTGCCGACATTAGGTCTTCCGACAAGCGCGACTACGGGCAGCATGTAAGATTCTCCAGCTCCTCATCTGCGATCCAGAACAACGCGATGCTGATAAGGCGGATCAATGTTTAAAAGTGAAGTCGCAGTGACGTCATCAAGTGAGACTATCAAGTGGCGCTATAAATCCGCCGGAGCGCTAACGAACGCTCAAATTCAGGGACAGTAATGACCCGCTATTGGTGTAAAGAAAAAGAGAGTTGTCGTAAACAATTGGCGGTACGCGGACGCCATTCCCGCCTATCTTATGCCGGCCAACTAGCTCACCGTCGACCTGCGAAAAAACGTGAAGATAGCCTTCGTCGTCGACCGCAATGACATAGCCTGCGAATACCACGGGGTCGCTTAGACCTCGATTAAGCAAGAGGCTATTTTCCCAGCGCTGATCGCCATCCTCTTCGCTGAAGCCAAGCAATCTGCTCTTTTCATCAACCGCATAGATATTGGTAAAGCCTCGATCCAGTCCACGATAGGTCGAAAATTCCGTGCGCCACTGCGGCCTTCCACGCACCCGCTCGAACTTGAACAAATTGCCGTTGTAGCTCGCGGCGTACACGGCCCGCTCAGTGACGAGCGGCGATGCATCCACATCGACCAGTCGTTCGATTTCCGCGGTGCCACTGGCAATTGCGACCGGTTGGTCCCACAAGGGCTCACCGGTGAGTAGACTCAGGGCTACAATCTTTCCGTTACCAAAACCACAGTAGACGACGCCATTGCGAATGACCGGCGTTGCAGTCCCTCGCAGGGTCAGTAGTGGCGCATCGCTCTTGTACTCCCATGCCAGCTCTCCCTGCAAGTTTAGACCGCGCACAATGCCTTCACTATTCTGTACAACAATGCGCTCGCCACTCACCACTGGCGCCGCCAGTACTTCACTCTCGAGGGCCTTGCGCCAGACTTCCGCGCCATCCTCTGCCGCAAGGGCGATCAGCCATCCGTCCGCATCGACGACAAACACCGAGTTATCGTCAACGCCTGTAGCGGCAAGGATGTTACCTTTGATTTTAGTTTTCCAGAGCTTTTTACCGTCTAACTGATAGCAACCGACTGCACCATCGTAAGAGGCCGCGCAAAGTCTGTCTCCATGCCTTACCGGCGACAGGCGGGCATAGCGATTGCCCTGACCGCTTCCAATCGAACGGCTCCAGTTGATCGAAACATCGACCTTGCGCTCGTAGTCTGGCAACGGAAAAGCCTTACCCTTCTCTTCCCGCTCCTCAAGTGTTGAGCTGCAGGCGCCGAGAAAAAACAACGCGACTAACACGGCCAGGTAACGCCGAGAAGCTCTGGTGCAGCCCTCAATACAACGTTGCGGTAGCAAGTGAAACATCATCTTAAACGCCAGGGTCAAACTTAAAGAAAGCTTCGGGCGTGATCGATCTTGGCTTCAAGCAAACGACCCGCTGCTTGATCCGGGCCGCCCTTGGCCTTTTCATAGGCACTTACGGCCTCTGCATACTGCTTGCCATGCAGATGAATATCGCCCCTTAACTCATCGATGGCGGCCTGAAAAGTACCCGCGTCGTCGACGTTCAGCGCAGCGAGAGCCTCATCGGCAGCATTGTTGGCCAGGTGCGCCTGAGCCAAACGCATTTTCGCAATTAACGAGATCTCCACCGCAGGATCCTGCGCCAGCACCCATTCGAGTTCGCTAATCGCCGCCGCGAAATCCTCGTCCGCTACAGCTTGACGCGCCTTAATAAACGCAGAGAAAGCCGCATAATAAGTTTCGGGGTGGCTTTCCTTGATCTGGTCGGCCTGAAAAAGCGCAGCGGCAATCTGCACATCATCGCCCTGATCATCAATTGATTCCAGCTGTGACACCAGACCCTGAAATTCGACATAGCTGCTGTCCAGCTTGTTTTGCTGCGATATTTGCCACCAGTTCCAGCCGCCCCAGGCGCCCATGGCGATGCAGAGTGTGAGCATCAACGAAGTACCGTTTTCGCTCCACCAGTTCTTCAACGCTTCTATTTGTTCTTCATCACTATTTAAATCTGCCACTACTTTTCTCCAAACTCACCTGTGTCTATCCAATAAAGTTTAATTTGTTGATAAAACTGTGTTCATCGCAAGGCCCAATACACGCGAGACTTTATGCATCGAAGCGAAGCGCTGCAAAGAGCGAGTCGTAGCTGTCACTAACATCACAGCTCTGCTGCTCTCCTGTTTGCATGTTTTTCACCGCAACTGAATGCGAGATAAACTCCTGCTCAGCAATGACCAACACGTAAGAAGCCGCAAAGCGATCTGCTCTTTTAAACTGGCTTTTCATACTGCCCTGATTGAGGTGTTGGTAACAGGTCTTATCGGGAAACCGGTTGCGCAGCGCCTCCGCGATTTCGAACGCCCTATCTTGATAGGAAGAATCAGCAACAACCACATAAATATCGACCATCTCAGGGACATCAAGCCCGGCAAACTCGGTCTCTTCGAGCATGAGCATTAGGCGCTCAAGCCCCATGGCAAAGCCAAAAGCGGGCGCCGGCTTGCCGCCCAACTGCTCAACCAGACTATCGTAGCGACCACCGGCACACACCGTCGCCTGAGCGCCAAGGAGACCGCTGACCCATTCAAAAACCGTATCGTTGTAGTAATCCAGACCGCGTACAAGCTTTGCATTGCGCCGCGCGGAAATCCCTAAATCAGACAGTTTTTGCTGTAAAAGTTCGAACTGTGCTCTGGAATCATCGTGCAAATAGTCATCGAGCACAGGCGCTTCCTGTAGCACTCGCTGGGTCCCCGAGTCTTTTGAATCAAGAATCCTTAACGGATTTGTTTCGAGCCTACGCTGGCTATCGGCATCCAGATCGCCACGAAAACGCTCAAGGTAAGCGACCAGCGCCTCCCTGTAGCGAGATCGGCAAGCGAGAGAGCCAATGGTGTTGACCTCGAGCTCAACGTGCTCGCTCAAACCCAGCGCCTCCCAGAAACGCTTGTGCATCAGCAGGGTTTCTACTTCAATCGACACCCCTTCAAAGCCAAAGGCTTCGCCACCGATCTGGTGAAACTGACGCTGTCGCCCCTTTTGAGGTCGCTCATAGCGAAACATGGGGCCGCAGTACCAGAGCTTTTGCGGTATATCCAACAGCCCCTGTTCGATCACGGATCTCACACAGCTAGCGGTGCCCTCTGGACGCAGAGAGAGCGAGTCATCGTTGCGATCGCCGAAGGTGTACATTTCCTTCTCAACGATGTCAGTGACCTCACCGATAGACCGCTTAAACAGGCTAGTGCTTTCGACGATGGGCGTGCGGATTTCGGCATAGCCATAGCAGCCGAGCAATCGGGCGAGCTGGGTCTCCATCGCGGCCCACTGCCTGCTTCGCGCAGGCGTGATATCGTGCATGCCACGAACCGCCTTAATTTTCTCCACTAAGCTGCTCTCTTCACTCGTTTTCTTGCCGCGCATCAATGCCCGACAATGTCATTGAGGGCGCGATTTTAGTGGATTACAGGGGTGAGTCGTAGCCTTGACGCTACGCAACGGGATTATGTGGGAGAATTGTGCTCGAAGGGCCACCGAATCGAGCGCGGAAGCGGCTCTATGACCGGATTAAGGTCCTTCTGAGGGGGTGTTGGTAGCCAGCGTTAGGCGAGCGCTGTTGTCAGAGCGATAGCGCTCTATTGGAACGTAGTTGCCGTTGAGTTCCAGAGCAAGGCCCGGCGCATTACCCACGTGAAGGGAAAATGGCAGCTGCCCACTCAAATCGATGCGGCGGCCAGCTTTAGCAAGGTCACGATACAACCTGACGCCATTGGCATCTCGCACATCAACCCAGCTGTCCTCGTAGACGCTGATGACAAGACGGTCTCTCACCGCCTGCTGCGAAATCATGTATTCGGCACCTGGACCCACAGGCTCATAAGAATCGAGCAGCGGAGCAGCGGCACTGCGCTCGACCTGGCTGCGCGCGCTAATCGCCCCGACATTGATAATCGATCTAACGCTCTCACCCTCGCCAGCCGCCGTGGACTGTACCGATGGGGATACCGTTGATTCAATAGCTGCGACTCTGGATGCGACGGGCGCAGTGGATTCACTGGTCTGTGGATTGGGCTGTGGATTGTCCAGGCCTGCGAGTGCGGCCTGACGCTCCTCTCGATTGAGCGGCACCAGCGCGCGCTCCTCGGCTGGCGTCGCAGCACCCTCACTTTCGAGTGCGGATGAAGCCAACTTGCCGAGCGGCTCTGAACTCGCCTCAACAGCCACTGAACCGGCTCTAATGGGGTCGGAGTCCGACGCATAGTAAGCTGCGACCAGCAGCAAACCGATCAGGGGCAATGCAATGGTTTGCAGGGATACCCGCTTTGCCGAAGTGTGCAGAATGGAAGGCGTTTGCCAGGCCGTGCCATTGCGCATTATGGCCTTGGGCGCTGGCCTTCTATCCGCTTTCACGTTCTCTGGAGCAGGCTCTGTGTTGCGCTGCTGGCTGGATGTTGGATGCTTCTGCTCGCTTGTGGCGCTCTCTGGCTGGGCTCCCGGGACAGTGACGGCTATCGTTTTGACCGCTTGTTTCTCGGACCGCAGCGCGATGCGCGTATGCCTCAACAGGTTGCCCAGAGCGCCCACTTTGCGTAGGCCAGACTGATCCGCGGCAGCGTCTCTTTGCGCAGGTGCTTGACTCTCGCCCGCAGTGGCACTGCCAATTTCAGTCTGGGGATTTTGCGCTTCGTCGAAAAGCGCGAGCAAATTAGCGGGAGGCAAATTGAGGTGCTCAGCCAACAATCTCAAATAGCCGCGCACGTAGGTCGGTGCCACGCCGGGGTCTTTTCCCATTTCGAGGCACTGGATGAATCGGGTGTGCACCAGTGATTTTTCAGCAACATCCTCGAGCGACAGACCAAGCGCCTCGCGGCCCTCGCGCAGGGTCGAGCCAAGCTGCTTGAGCGGACAATCGGCTGAAGACTTTGCGACTGGCGTGGCAGCCTGAGCCGTGACAGACGCCACTGCCGGCTTTTCCACAGCCTTGGGTCTAGCTGTGTTTTGCGCACTGGCACGTGTGCTT
>CAZDEW010000024.1:0-7907 GCA_964504585.1 uncultured Pseudomonadales bacterium
GTTAGCCGAATCTTGCTGACACCTGCATTGACCAGCCCTTGTGCAACTGTGTAGAGCTCCTCCAGGCTGAGCACCTGCTGCCGGGGCAAAAAGGTCATATCCTCGGCCATGCAGTAGACGCAGCGAAAGTCACAGCGGTCAGTTACCGATAGTCTTGCATAATTAATATTTCGACCATAGCGGTCGACTAATTCGCGCATCCTGGGGCTCAAGCTTAAAGGGTCAAAGATGAGTTACTCGGCCGGATCTGCCGAGGATCCAGAGAAACTATTCATGGTTGCAGTGCGAGGCTACAATGCCACTTCCCACGTCGGGCGAAAAGAATAACACAGTGGCGCAGGGCGTTAGGATAGAAGTCCGTAACAGCCGCCAGCAATTTGTACTATCTCATGCGCGGTATTCAAAGCATGTCTCTGAAAAATAAACATAAATCATGGTTCTTTGGCGTCAGTGCCAGCCTTCTGGCAGCTGTGTTGGCTGGCTGCAGTGAGCGCCCGTCAACAGATACAGCCTGCGGCAATTTCGACGGCGGCCGGTTGGTCTGCGAGGTTCAGGCTCCGGAAGATATGGCCTGGCTCCCCGATGGCAGTGGCCTGATATTGAGCGAGTATGGACACATGGGTGCTGCAGAGGGCAGATTAAGCCTCTATTCACCCGATACAGATCAACTAACCATACTGTATGACAGCACACAGCCCAGAGCGAGTATCACCGCCAACATCTGGGGCGAGCCCGGATGTGCAGAGCCGGACTATTTTTCTCCTCACGGAATCGACCTGACTCAGCGAGGCAGCGGTCGATGGCAACTGCTGGTGGTCAATCACGGTAGTGCTGTCGAAATCGCTGACTCGATCCAGTATTTTGAGCTGGAGCAAATCGACGGCCTCTGGTTTGCCCAATGGCGAGGCTGTGTCGATGCCGATAGTAATACGATTCTGAATGACGTTAGCGCGGCGCCACGAGGATTCTTTACCACCAAATTTTCCAGTGAGCTGTCGCTGTGGTCCTTGCTTTGGAGTTATCTATTTACCAGTGATACGGGACTCGTGTTGCGCTGGAGCCAGGAGCACGGTTGGAAGGAGCTGCCGGGCACTGCGAGTTCCTTTCCCAATGGCTTGCACTGGAACAGGGAGCAGCGTGAGCTGGTGGTGAATGAGTCGGTGGGTAATCGCGCGAGCTTTTACACCCGCGATGGAGAGTTCCTCCGAAGTGTCGAGATCAGACAGCCGGATAATATTGTCTATGATTCCGCCGCCGATCGCTATCTGGTGACGGGGCAAAACGCGGGCTTCTTTGAAACGACCGCTTGTATGCTTGACCATGACGCTCCCTGTCGTATGGGGTTTACCGTTTATAGTCTGCCAGCGGGTGATCCCGCTTCGATCGAGGTTGTGCTTAATGAAGATGGCTCAAGGTTTGGTGCTGGCACCGTTGCCCTGGCAGGTAAACAACAGTTATTCATTGGGTCTTTTGCCGATAATCGCCTGTATATACGAGATCTCGATCATAGTGATAACGGCGAGGAAGGCAGCGGTCGCGACTGAGTGTGCTCTACACGTGAAGCATTATTTTCAGCAATAGTTCGAAGCGCGCATTGAAAAACGCAGTTAAACCCCAAACGTTACAATATTAACCGTAGAACCCGCTCTACTTTTAATCGATTCTTAAGCCCCGTATGACGCAAAAAAAGAAAACAAAAGCACCCATCATGCATGTTGATAGTGGCTCGGACAGCAGCGATGCCGTTAGTGAAATACTCGACGCAGAGAGTACCAATGGCGACAGCCTGAATGAGCTGGTTCGGCCAGATGATGTTCTGCCCGAGGAGCTGGCCATCGTGCCACTTTACGAAAGACCTTTTTTCCCCGCGCAGGTGCAGGCTGTTGCCGTGGATCGTCAGCGTTGGGAGGAGACGCTCAAGCATGTTGCTGCGAGCGGCAATAACTGTCTTGGACTGGTTTACGTCAAGCATCAGGATAAACACACCAGAGATCAACTGCCCGACCCTGATCGCTGTGCGGAAATCGGATGCGTTGTTCGCTTACACAATGTAACCGTTGTAGGAGACCAACTGCAGCTGATCGCTCAGGGTATCAAGCGGTTTCAGGTCCAGCGCTGGTTGCAGTCTGACTCAATGCTTAAGGCTATCGTATCCTACCCGCCCGCGCATGCGCATGCGCAGGCTGCTGTCGCGGGTGGTCAGGCAGCGGGAAGGGTCGATGTTGAACAGATCAAGGCCCATGCTCTGGCGCTTTTAAAAGCCATCAAGGATTTATTGCCGCTCAACCCTCTTTACTCTGAGGAGTTGCGTGCCTATCTGAGTCGATTCAGCCCTAACGATCCCAGTCCGTTGACCGATTTTGCCGCTGCGATTACCACAGCCAAAGGTGAAGAGCTGCAGGACGTTCTAGAGACCCTGGATCTGTTGCCGCGCATGGAAAAGGTCTTGATACTTTTGCGTAAAGAGCGCGAAGTTGCTCAACTACAGACGGAAATATCGGCTCAGGTAAACGAGAAAATCAGTGATAACCAGCGAGAATTTTTTCTTCGCGAACAGCTGAAAATTATCCAGCGCGAGCTAGGTATTGAGAAGGATGACAAAACCTCTGACAGTGATGAGTTTCGAGAGCGACTCAAGGACTTGACGGTTCCGGAGCAAGTTGCAAAACGAATAGACGATGAGCTTAAAAAAATAGCGATCTTGCAGCCCGGCTCGCCGGAATACGGCGTCACGCGTAACTACCTCGACTGGGTGACATCCGTTCCCTGGGGTAAGTTAAGTAAGGATCAACTTGATCTTGAAGCGGCTCGTACCGTACTTGACGCGCATCACGACGGTCTCGGTGATGTGAAAGATCGGATTATTGAGTTTCTCGCGCTCGGCGCTCTACGCGGAGAGATCTCAGGCTCGATCATTCTGTTAGTCGGGCCGCCAGGGGTTGGTAAAACTTCCATTGGACGATCGATTGCAGAAGCGTTGGGTAGGCAGTTCTACCGTTTCAGTCTGGGCGGCATGCGTGATGAAGCTGAAATCAAGGGGCATCGCCGAACGTACATTGGCGCCATGCCGGGTAAATTCGTGCAAGCATTAAAACAGGTTGGCACCTGCAACCCGGTAGTCATGCTGGATGAGATTGACAAGATTGGCGCTTCCTATCAGGGAGACCCTGCTTCTGCCTTGTTAGAGGTTCTAGATCCTGAGCAGAATGTCAGTTTCGTGGATCACTATCTTGACTTGCCGATCGACCTTTCCAATGTGCTTTTTGTATGTACGGCTAATCAGTTGGATTCAATTCCAGGGCCGTTGCTCGATCGCATGGAAACGATACGGCTGTCCGGTTATATCACCGAAGAGAAGCTTGCCATTGCAAAAAATCATCTGATTCCGAAATCACTCAAGAAAAGCGGTATTCGCCCTAGACAGCTTCGTATCGCCAGGCCCGCGCTGCGCAAGATTATCGAAGGTTATGCCCGTGAGGCCGGGGTAAGAAATCTGGAAAAGCAGCTGCAGCGCATTCTTCGCAAATCAGCCGTAAAATTGTTGAGTGCGCCCGACGAGCCAATACGTATCGGCATTAATGAACTCGAGGAATATCTAGGCCCGCCGGTATTTCGCGATGAAAGGCTGATCCATGGAACTGGTGTCGTTACCGGCCTGGCGTGGACAGCTTTAGGTGGAGCGACATTGCCTGTCGAAGCAACTCGCGTGCATACCAAAAATCGCGGCTTCAAACTAACGGGTAAGCTTGGAGAGGTGATGCGCGAGTCTGCTGAAATTGCCTATAGTTACGTTGTGAGCCACCTTGAAGAGTACGGCTGTGATCCCGACTTTTTCGACGAGTCGTATATTCACCTGCATGTTCCGGAAGGCGCGACGCCAAAGGATGGCCCCAGTGCCGGTGTTACCATGACAACCGCGCTGATATCGTTGGCGCGCAATCAGCGCATCAAGAGTCCGCTGGCTATGACGGGTGAACTCACTTTGACCGGCCAGGTCTTAGCGGTAGGCGGTATCAGGGAAAAAGTCATTGCTGCCCGTCGCAGTCGTATCAATACCTTGTTTTTACCCGAGGCCTGCCGGCGTGACTTTGAAGAATTACCTGACCATGTCACCAAAGGCCTTCGGATTCATTTTGCAGAGCACTACCGCGATATTTTTGATAAGCTCTTCAAGAAATAATCCCGAGTTTTCTGCAGCTAATTTTTAATCGATCAACAGGAATAAACTATGAGCATTAATGTAGGCGATAAGATACCAGACTGTACTTTGAGCATTATGGGCGCCGACGGTCCGGAGCCGATCACCACTGCACAAATTTTTGACGGTAAAAAAGTGGTTCTTTTCGCCGTGCCCGGTGCTTTCACACCAGGTTGCTCGGCGACTCATGTGCCTGGATTTGTCGTGAACGCAGACAAGATAAAGGCAAAAGGCGTTGATAGCATTGTTTGTACGTCAGTGAATGATGCCTTCGTCATGGGTGCCTGGGGCCAGTCGCAGAACGCTGAAGAATTGTTAATGGTTGCAGACGGTAATGCTGAGTTTGCTGGCAAGCTGGGACTTGAGCTCGACGGCACTGGTTTTGGTTTTGGTACGCGTTCGATGCGCTATTCCATGATCGTGGATGATGGTGTGGTAAGCGCGCTCAACGTAGAGCCTGACGGCGCCGGTATCAGCGTCAGCACGGCCGATAAAATTCTGGAAGCTCTCTAATTCTCTGGCCTCCTAGTTCCTTGACTCCTTAGCGCCTAAGCTTCCGGCTTTTAGCTTCTAGCTTCTAGCTTCTAGCTTCTAGCTTTTAGCGATGAGCTCTTAGCTCTGAACCGATCGGTATCAAGCGATGCTAAGAATATCTTATGCAGATTAAGCCGGGCGAGGTACAAACCTCGCCCGGTTTTCTCTTTTATTAGATTATTAAAAAATAATGACTAAGCCGCGCGATCCCCTTATTACACTTTCGCTTGTGCTTTGCTGCGTTATTCCTCTGTTTTTCTTTGCGCAAGTAGAGCGTGGCGCTGAAGACCAGGTGCTATTGGCCTACCAGCAGCGCATGATGGAAATCGATGCAATCGCACAGCAGTTCACCCCTGTTCCCGACTTTGCATCGATTAATCCAATTCCCGAGCGTAAGCAGGCGTTTTTTGCTGCCTTCGAAAGGCTTGCGCTGCTCGAGAGTGCCAAGCTTATCGCTGCGAGGCGAGTGGTCCTTGCTTCAGTAGAAGATCTGGATGAGGGCGGCCTTTCACCTCAGCGGCTCAGTTTTCTCGAGGACTTGCTGCTTAGATATGGGGTTGATTCCGCGAGTAAAGAGGGTGCCACTGATCTCTTTCAGGCGAATTCTTTGCAGGATCAGGCGTTGCTCGATGAGCTTCTGGAGCGGCTTGATGTGATTCCGCCGTCATTGGTTCTAGTGCAGGCAGCGATCGAATCGGCCTGGGGTACTTCGCGTTTTTCAGTGGAGGCTAATAACTATTTTGGGCAGTGGTGTTTCAGCCGCGGTTGCGGTCTTGTGCCTCGGCAACGTGCGGAAGGCTCAGTGCACGAAGTCCGTCGGTTCGAATCAGCGCAATCATCCGTTGCCGAGTACATGCGAAATCTCAACACGCATGCGGCTTATCGATCGTTTCGCAAGTTACGTGCGACTCAGCGCTCACAGGGAGAGGCTTTGACGGGCAGTGATTTGGCGGGAGAGCTAAGACGTTACTCTGAGCTCGGAGAGCGTTACGTAAAGCTGCTGCGTTCTATGATTCGCTCCAATCAATTGGCATCCATCGATAAGCAGTTCCAGCAGGAGCCGCTGCTTGCTTTGCCAGGCACTTAATTGGGCTGATAGGTGTTTACAATAACCCGAATCGCTTGAAGTTCGGGTTTTGCATTAACAAAATGTTGATTTGCCTGCTCTATGCGGGATTCGAAAAAAGCAATCTCGCTGTCGCGGACGGTGTTGCTCTTCGCTTTTAGATAGCGCAGGCGCTCAAGCTCTTCCCCAAGTTCACTCTGCATTTCGAGGCGTGCGGTGTCGATGAGAGGCTCTGCTCTTTTGCTCGCAACGGCGTCGCTTTGTTTGATGAGTTTTTCGAGCTGCGGCTTGATCTTCTTGACAATCGCGAAGCGAGAAGAGCGCTTCAAGTGCTCTCGAAGAGAGTTCAGCTGCGTGTGCTTGAGTACCTCGGTCAATTCTTTGCCGTTTATTTCAAGTAGCACACGAATAGGTGTTGCAGGTAAGTAGCGCTCCAGATGCAGTCTTCTCGGTGCGCTGCATGTCATTGAATAGAAGGTTTCTAGTAACACGGTACCGGCAGGTAAGGCCTTGAGCTTAATAGCGCCAATTGAGCAGTTGCCGACCTCGCTGTCGAGGATCATCTCCATAGAGTCGGTGACTATGGGGTGTTCCCAGGTCACAAATTCCATGTCCTCGCGTTTCAGGGCCTGTGCGCGACCAAAGGTAATCGTCTTTCCCTCTTCGCTTAAATGAGGAAACTCCTCATTTAACATTTGCTCGGTAGGTCGAATAACCCAGCTGTTCTCTGAGTGATAGTCTTGCTCTACGCCGTAGTTGTCAAAAACCAGCCCCATATATTCTGCGCAAAGACTGCCTTTCTCGGAGTCCCTGATCGCATCAATAATCTCGCCGGCTTCATCGAGATTGCAGGAGTTCATTTCCAGTAAGTGGTCTCGCCCATGTTCCAGCTCGTCTTTCAGCGCACCAGTATGTGCGGCTGTTTTTTCCAAAAGCGCAACAAAAGCCTGTTCATCCCGCGAAGCAGACGATTCGCTTAACCACGGTAGAAGCTCTGCCTCGAACTTCTCAAACACGGAATGGCCTGCTGAGAAGCTCTGTTCGAATGCACCGAGGCCTTCCTGATACCATCTGTAAAGATACTCTTGCGCAGTCGTGGCGATATACGGAATGTGTATGTTGATGTCTTCCGTCTGACCGATACGATCCAGGCGACCAATCCTTTGCTCGAGTAAATCAGGGTTTGTTGGGAGGTCGAACAGGATTAGATGGTGTGCAAACTGAAAGTTACGCCCCTCGCTGCCGATCTCTGAGCAAATCATCACCTGGGCGCCAGATTCATCATCGCTAAAATAGGCGGCAGCTCGATCACGCTCCAGAATAGACAGGCCCTCATGAAACGCGGTGGAGCGAATACCGATATCCAGATGAAGGTGTCTCTCTAGCTCCAGCGCAGTAGCGGCACTTGCGCAGATGATCAAGATCTTTTCTCGCTTCATCGATTGCAGAAACGTTTCCAGCCAATTGACTCGGGGGTCGTTGGTAATCCACTCCGGATTATTGAGTTCCGGGTTTAGCCCAGCGCCGCCGAGGTAGTTTTCAGGCATTTGCAAAGGATAGGCGACCGGTTTTCTTGAAGGAAAGTTTTCGATCGCGGCGCGAGTATTCCTAAGCAGCACACGGCCCGTGCCGTGATAGTCGAGCAGGTGGCGAATCACTTCGCTGCGCTCATCTTCGTTCAACTGGCTTGCACTGCGGATCTGGGAGATGAGATCTTTGTCGACGATCGTTTCGATGCTGCTCAGCGCTTGCTCTGGCGGCGTCTCCCCATTTTGCAGAGCAGTTACAAGGTCATTCAGCGTTCTAAAGTTTTGCTGCTCGGCCTTAAAGGTATCGAGGTCGTCATAGCGCACCGGATCAAGCAGGCGCAGCCGTGCAAAGTGACTTTCTATCCCGATCTGCTCTGGTGTGGCAGTAAGAAGTAGCAGCCCATCGGAATTTGCTGCCAATGATTCCGCGATCTGATAAGACTGCCCTTTCTCCGTTGGGCTATGCCATTCCAGATGATGTGCTTCGTCAATGATCACCATATCCCAGCTACCTTCGATGGCAGCCGCAGCAGCAATCGTATTTTCCTCGAGCAAGGTCATGCTACAAAGGATCAATTGC
>CAZDEW010000024.1:7928-35365 GCA_964504585.1 uncultured Pseudomonadales bacterium
GCTCACTCTCAAATGGATTGTCTTCTCCCGCTTCTCTCAGTTCGGTAAAACGCTGTTCATCGAAAAGTGAAAATCGCAGATTGAATTTGCGCAGCATCTCAACTAGCCACTGATGCAGAAGTGGCTCAGGAACCAGGATCAGGCATCGACTGCTGAGGCCGGTTTGCAGCTGATGATGCAAGATCATGCCGGCTTCAATGGTCTTGCCCAGACCTACTTCATCGGCTAGCAAAACCCGAGGTGCGTGACGATTTGCGACCTGATGGGCAACATAGACCTGATGCGGTAGCAGACTGGTGCGCGAACCAAGAAGTCCTCTAACAGGTGATTTCTGCTGCACAAAGCGGTAGTGAAGTGTTGCCGCTCTGAGTTGGAATAACCGGTTCTTGTCGAACTGGCCGCTAAACAATCGCTGTGTGGGCGAGGCGAGCTGGATCAATGAAGAGAGTTGGGGCTCGGGAACAATGCGCTCTTCACCCGTATCAGTTTCTGTCAGGTAATAAAGCAGTCCCTTCATTTCTTCAACGGCTTTTACTTCTAGCGCGTTGTCACCGATATCGCGGAGCTGGTCGCCTTTCTGGTAGCTTATTCTAGCCAGAGGTGCATTGTCCGATGCGTAGATTCGGTCTTCTTCTATAGCAGGATAGTGAACTGTAACGTGTCTACCATCTGCTTCAACAATGATTCCCAGGCCCATTTGTGGCTCGGCCTGAGAGACCCAGCGTTGACCGACAATAAATTCCATACGACTTAACTGCGAATTTCCAGAGATAACTAGTGGTGGGCTTGAGTTACCCCGGTGATGCGCTGCATAACCGGGATTTCAAAGAATTTCTTTTTGCTGATGGTCTAGCTCGTCGAAGCGTCAAAAATGGATTGAATCGTCTTATCAAGCTGGTCATTGAAATCGTCGTCACTTTGTGCGGCATCTAGACCTTCTGTGAGTGCGCGCGAAAAACTGGCGATCACGCCTGGATTATCCCTGAGTCGGGAATTAGCTTCTTCCCTGTTATATCCACCCGATAGCGCGACCACTTTCACGACATTCTGATGAGCGATTAAATCACCGTAAAATCCGCTCTGTTCAGGCAAGGTAAGCTTGAGCATCACGCGTTGGTCGTCGCTGAGATTATTCAGTTGCGCCTCGATCTCGGTTCGGAGCGTACGCTCTGCATCAGCCTTATTTGAAGTATTGATATCGACTTCTGGTTCGATAATGGGAACGAGACCCGCCGCCATAATTTGTTTGGCCACCTCGAATTGCTGTGCGACCACGGCGCCGATCCCAATCGCGTTATCCTCTTTGATAACCGAGCGCATTTTCGTGCCAAACACATTTCGGCTGCGCGCTTTCTCAAGCAGAGCACTCAGTTCCGGTATCGGTTTCATCGTCTGCACGCCGTCGGCTAAATCGTTTAGACCTTTATCGACTTTAAGAAATGGCACAACAGACTTGGAATCCCACAGGAACCGGGCCGAATTGATGCCGTCAATTTCTCTGTCTAGCGTGTTCTCGAAAAGAATGGCGCCGATGACACGATTACCGCTGAAGCTGGGACTGCATACGATTCTTGATCGCATCTGGTGAACCAGCGCAAACATTTCTTCGTCGCTGGTATAGGCATCCTCCGCGATGCCATAGAGTCGCAGCGCTTTGGGTGTGCTGCCGCCGCTTTGGTCGAGAGCTGCAATAAATCCCGGGCTCTCAGAGATTTGTTTAAATTGCTCCTCAAAAATCGACATGCTCTTTTACACCCCGCTACTGGACATCAGAGAGTTTCCGGCGACTTCACGCCCTATCCCTCAATAAATTTGAATGCGCCGATTGAAAAAGCCTGACTCTGCTCGGCCTCCTCAAAAAAAGCGCGCGAAGTTTAGCATAGCTGTTTTTAGTGACTATTGAATGGAGCGATTCTTTGGCTGGGAAAATGCCGAAAAATGCGAGCTTTTGTCGATTTCGACCGATTTTAATGGGCGAAAAAATTGCCACCCGCTTTGCCATGAGGGAGAATGGCGCCCCTTTTTTGGCGGCGACAGACAGCCGCGTGCCACCTATTTCGTAATCTACCGGAGATATCAGATGTCGACTCGACGTGAACTGGCCAATGCAATCCGCGCACTTTCAATGGATGCTGTGCAGCAGGCCAACTCCGGTCACCCCGGCGCGCCGATGGGTATGGCCGATATCGCCGAGGTCCTCTGGAACGACTTCCTGGTACATAATCCCGGCAATCCGAGCTGGCCCGATCGCGATCGCTTTGTGCTGTCGAATGGCCACGGCTCGATGCTTATCTACTCGCTGCTACACCTCTCCGGCTACGACCTTCCGATGGGTGAACTGCGCAATTTCAGGCAGTTGCACGCTAAAACGCCCGGGCACCCCGAATATGGCTATGCGCCCGGTGTCGAGACAACGACAGGCCCACTTGGACAAGGCATATGTAACGCAGTCGGCATGGCGCTTGCCGAGAAAGTACTGGCTGCGCAGTTTAATCGCGACGGTCATGCGATTGTTGATCACTATACGTACTGTTTTCTTGGTGATGGTTGCTTGATGGAGGGGGTGTCGCATGAAGCCTGTTCGCTGGCTGGCACTCAGGGGCTGGGCAAGTTGATCGCTATTTATGACGACAACGGAATCTCTATTGATGGTGAGGTAGACGGATGGTTTACCGATGACACGCCAGCGCGATTCAAGGCCTATGGATGGCAGGTCATAGAGTCTGTTGACGGTCATGATCCTGAGGCGATCAAAGCCGCCATTACAGAAGCTAAAGCTGAGGGCTGTCGTCCAACGCTTATCTGCGCAAAGACCGTTATTGGCTTCGGTTCTCCCAACAAGCAGGGTACATCCGGTGTGCATGGCGCGGCGCTTGGCGACAGCGAAGTTGCAGCTACGCGTGCAGAGATCGGTTGGAACCACGCCCCTTTCGAGATCCCGCAGTCCATATACGATGGCTGGGATGCCAAAGCGAGAGGAGCTGAAGCGGAGCAGGCCTGGCAGACAAAATTCGACGCCTACCAGCAGGCTCACCCTGAACTTGCCGCTGAATTTGAACGTCGAATCTCAGGAGAGGTGAGTGATCACTTCCTCACGCAGGCTGATGAATACATTGCCCAGTGCCAGGCGGCCGGCGAAAGCCCTGCGACGCGCAAGGCTTCGCAAAACTGCCTCAATGCCTACGGCCCACATTTGCCCGAACTGATAGGCGGGTCTGCAGATTTGGCGGGTTCCAATAACACGATTTGGAGTGGCAGCGAGCCGATCAGCGCCAGCAAAGCGGATGGTAACTATCTCTACTTCGGTGTGCGCGAGTTCGGGATGTCAGCAATGATGAACGGTATGGCGCTGCACGGCGGTTTTATTCCCTATGGAGCGACTTTCCTCGTATTCATGGAATACGCGCGCAACGCGGTTCGAATGGCTGCTCTGATGCAGCAGCGAGCAATTTTTGTCTACACTCATGACTCCATCGGTCTTGGTGAGGACGGCCCTACCCACCAGCCGGTTGAGCAGCTTGCGAACCTGCGGTCTACCCCCAATCTCCACACTTGGCGCCCTTGTGATACGGTAGAGTCAGCGGTTTGCTGGAAGCAAGCACTTACTAACAAAACATCTCCCTCGGCCTTGGTGTTTACTCGTCAGGGCCTCGCTCACCAGCAAAGGGATGCGGATCAGGTAGCCGATATCGCCAGAGGTGGTTACGTCTTGCGCAAAGAATCCGGCGCGCTAGATGGCATCGTGATAGCCACCGGCTCCGAGGTACAGCTTGCGATTGAAGCAGCCGAAACAATGGCGCAAAGAGGTAAGCAAATTCGCGTGGTTTCTATGCCTTGTACAACCGTTTTTGATCAGCAGGACGCGGCCTATAAAGAGTCAGTTCTACCCGCTGCCGTACTGACGCGAGTCGCAGTCGAAGCAGCGCATGTCGACTTTTGGTACAAGTACGTGGGCCTGGATGGCCGCGTGGTAGGAATGACGACCTTTGGCGAGTCAGCGCCTGCTGGCGAGCTGTTCAAACACTTTGGAATCACAACCGACGCTATCGTCGCGGAGCTTGATGAGCTATTGGCCGAGTAGCGAGGGCAACAAAGCTCGTCAGTTGGCGGGCTAGTTCGCGAAGACGGTTAAATTGACTATGCGAATCGCGATTAATGGCTTTGGTCGAGTAGGGCGATGCGTTTTGCGTGCTGCCTACGAGCGCCGTTTACTGAGACCGTCCGCTGCGTCGGGCGGGGCGGGTCAAGCAGGCATCTTCGATCTGGTTGCGATCAACGAGATTGCCGACGCTGAAACGCTTGCCTACCTAACACAGTACGACAGTACGCATGGTCGTTTCCCTGCGCGCGTTGAGGTTGTCGATGATCAGCTGCAATTGCATGCTGCTGACGATAAGGGTTCGCACGTTGCGAGCGAACTTCTGGCAATTCCGGAGGCTTCCTGTTTGCCCTGGGCGCAGTTAGACGTTGACTGCGTTCTGGAGTGTACGGGCGAGCTACGTACCACAGCGGAGGCGCGCGATCACATCGATGCAGGTGCAAATCAGGTTCTGCTTTCCAATCCGGGTGAGTCTGCGATCCCTGCTATCGTCTATGGAATCAATCACTCACAGCTAATCCCGAATAATAAAGAGGGTTTCTCCCCGTCTTCAATAATTTCTGCTGCGTCCTGTACTTCCAACGCGCTGTTACCTGCGGTATCGGCGCTCGATGAGGCTTTTGGTGTAGACAGTGGTGTTGTAACGACCATCCATGCGGCGATGCACGACCAGCCTGTAATCGATGCCTATCACGGCGGTGATTTGAGAAAAAATCGTGCCTCATCGCAATCTTTTATTCCTGTGTCGACTGAGCTTGCGGCGGGCGTTGGCCGAGTCTTGCCTCATCTGGCGGGGCGCTTTATTGCGCAGGCGATAAGGGTTCCCGTCACCAATGTCTCGGCGCTAAACGTTACGGTTAACCTGAAAAAAGGTCGAGGAAATGAAGCGTTACAGGCCGGTGATGTCAATCGGTTGCTGCGCGAGGCGGGCAATAGCTTTCCCGCTAACGTCATGCGTGTCAGCGACCTGCCGCTGGCTTCATGCGACTTTATCCATGATGCCTGCTCGGGTACGATAGATGCACAGCAAACACAACTGATCGGCGACGGAACAGTCAATCTATTGATCTGGTTTGATAACGAGTGGGCCTTCGCCAATCGAATGCTGGATATCTTATTATTGCTAGAGCAAGCCAAAGGCGATTAAAAACGACAGCTTTGCTCCACAAGCGCCTTTACACCTGAGCATTTTTTATAAAAAACTGTAAAGCTGTCAGGCTAGTTTTTTACAGGGCGAATTAAGTTTCAGGCTCGGTTGCTGAGTCTCACTATCAGAGCAATTTTCACAGAGGAATCGTAGGGGATGGTTGCAGTTTTTCAGATGTCAGATCAGAACTTATCGGGCAAGCGCGTTCTGATTCGAGAGGATCTCAATGTGCCTGTCAAAGATGGCGTGGTCACGAGCGACGCGCGTATTCGTGCATCGCTGCCAACGATTCAGGCCGCGAAAGCGGCAGGCGCAAAAATCATTCTGATGTCACATCTGGGTAGGCCCGTTGAAGGTGGAAGCGCCGAAGAGAACGAAGCCTTTACTCTTGCGCCGGTCGCGCAACGATTGTCTCAGCTTTTAGAAACAGATGTAGAGCTTGTGCAGGAATGGCGTGATGCATCGAAAGTCGATGCGGTGCTAGATGCTGGACACATTGCTCTACTCGAGAATGTCCGCTTCAACCCCGGCGAGAAGAAAAACAGTGATGAGCTCGCGATGGCGTACGCGGCTCTGTGCGACGTTTTTGTCATGGATGCGTTTGGTACCGCGCATCGCGCGCAGGCCTCTACTCACGGAGTGGCGAAACATGCGCCTTCAGCCTGTGCGGGCCCATTGCTTTCAGCCGAACTTGCAGCGCTCGACAAGGCGCTAGCCAACCCGCAAAGACCGATGGTTGCTATCGTCGGCGGCTCAAAAGTATCGACAAAACTCTCTGTGCTCGAAGCGTTAAGTGGTAAGGTGGACCAGCTAATTGTTGGTGGGGGTATCGCCAATACATTCCTTGCTGCTGATGGAAAGCCTGTCGGCAAATCTTTGTGTGAGCATGACCTGATTGATATTGCGAAACGTCTGGGTGAATCGTCTGATATTCCGGTGCCCACCGATGTGGTGACCGGTAAAGTCTTCGATGAAAACGCAGTAGCAGAGACTAAGCTCTCGGCTGAGGTGGCCGAAGACGACATGATTTTCGATATAGGTGAGCAGAGCCGTGCCAGGCTAGCGGAAATTCTTAAGCAGGCGAAAACGATAATCTGGAATGGCCCTGTCGGGGTTTTTGAGTTTGACCAGTTTGGCGGTGGGACCGAAGCGCTTGCCATCGCTATAGCCGAAAGTGATGCGTTCTCCATTGCTGGCGGCGGTGATACTCTGGCTGCAATTGATAAGTACGGCGTAGCGGATCGGGTATCCTATATATCGACTGGAGGCGGAGCCTTTCTGGAATTTGTTGAGGGGAAAGTGCTGCCTGCAGTCCAGATACTGCAGGAAAGGGCTGCGCAACAGTAGGTCTCTGCTAGCGCAGCGCTGTGCTGCAACATCGAACAAAGCCGTTTTGGCTGCTGTCACGTTCACTGCTATATGGTCCCAGAGCAAACTGGAGTAATCAGGTAATGAGCATCGATATTCAACAAGTAAGACAGGATCTCGCTCCGCTGGATTTATCAGCGCCTACCGAAACCAGCAAGGCCGTTGCAGAATATCTTGATTTCTACCAGATTAACTTTGCGAAAACCATTGATGGTGTCGAACACAGCCTGGGCACCCTCGAGTCGCCGCTATGCTCGGGCGATGAAACCACTCTGGTCGTCCATTGCTACAAAAAACAGGATGCCCAGAGAACCTGCCTCGTGGTCCACGGTTTTACCGATCACGTCGGCATCTACCGCAAGTTAATCAGTTATCTGCTGCATCGTGGCTGTAATGTCGTTTGCTTTGACCTTCCCGGGCACGGGCTCTCGCACGGCGAGCCGCTTCATGTAGCGGATTTTTCGGACTATGTTGACGCGTTGAAAACCGTCGCAGCTTTCTGTCGGTCTCGATTGAAAACACCCTGGCACCTAATCGGGCAAAGCATGGGTGGTGCGATCTCGATGGATTATCTGCTTACGAGCCAGTTTGACGACAATAGCGTCGCGTTCGAAAAAGTTGTTTTACTTGCGCCGCTTGTTCGACCGGCGGGTTGGCGCGGTATTCGTGTCGCAAATTTTTTGCTGTCACCGCTATTGAGCAGTGTGAAGCGTGGCTTTTCATCGTCTTCGGGGGATCAGGAATTCTTGCGCTTTCAGCGCGAGGATGACGTGCTTCAGGCAAAGCGGATTCCAACCACCTGGGTGAAGGCCATGATTCGATGGGTTCGGCGCTATAAAAAGCTTAGCTGGCTCGATCACCCCGTTCTCGTCGTGCAGGGCTTGAAAGATGAAACGGTTGATTTTCAGTACGGACTCAAGCTGCTTCAGCAGAAGTTTCCCAAGGCGCGCGTGATTACAATTCAAGAAGCGCGACATCATCTGGTCTGTGAAACCGATGCCCTGTTCGAGCGAGTTACCCAGGCAGCCGACATCTACTTTGAGCGCCGTGAGAAGCCGAGAGATCCTGGCTAGCCAACAAGGCTGGAGTGCAGGACCGAGCGACTTTCCTTATTAGCAATAAAAGTAGCGGCAATCAAAGTTGTGGTGATCAAACTAAAGCTATCAAAGTAGTGGCCACCTAAAGATTGGGTTATGCTTCCAGCTAGCGCCAAAGCCGCGGGTATGTTGGTCTCGGTTGCATTGTTGTTCGGTCCAAATTTTGCTGTTTTGGATAGATTGATAGATAGAGAGTTTTATGACAGAAGCAAGTAAAACGGGTTCTGACTCTGTTTCCGGCGGTGAGTCACCTGTTGGCGAAATTGCCGCGCACTACGAATCGATTATCAAGCTTGTCGGCGAAGATATTGGGCGTGAGGGCTTGCAGGGCACGCCGCTTCGCACAGCGAAGGCGATGCAATACCTCACACAGGGCTACGATCTCTCACTGGATGAAATCGTTAATGGCGCAGTCTTCGAATCCGGCAACGATGAGATGGTTGTGGTGAAAAATATCGAGCTTTACTCGATGTGTGAACACCATATGCTGCCATTTATTGGAACCTGTCACATTGGGTATATTCCTAACGGTAGGGTGCTCGGTCTCTCGAAGTTCGCGCGAGTCGTTGATATGTACGCCAGGCGTTTGCAGATTCAGGAGCGGCTAACGCGAGAGATTGCTGATGCTGTGATTGAAGTCACCGGAGCGCTCGGCGTTGGCGTCATCGTCGAGGCCAAGCACATGTGCATGATGATGCGTGGCGTAGAAAAACAAAGTTCTGCCATGGGTACATCGGTCATGCTTGGGGAGTTCAGAGAGTCCTACAATACGCGCCAGGAGTTTCTGCGCCTCCTTGGAGATATGGGTTAATGCATGCGCTAAAGGATGGGCTTAAAGATGGGCTCGAGAAGCGTTTTTCTCGTGCACTGTTTGCTGCGCTGCTGCTTTCGTTAATCGCCGCCTGTGCTTCCGAGTCGCGTGGCCGCGATGATGATAGCGGCTCGGGCGCCAACAACTGCCCCGAATCTCTCGGCAATCTGAATGTGAGTGAGGTTACCGCGCTTGGTGGTGTCCAGTTCTGTGTTGTCAGGGCGGGATCACTCACCCAGACGGCTTCGCTGGACGCAGGTGTTAGGTGGGAAATTTCCGGCGCCATTGAAGTTTCCAATAATGCAACCCTGATCGTGGAGGCGGGCGCAAGAATCACAGCCGCGGACGCAGGGTCCTATATCTATATGCGCGCAGGTACAACTTTTCGAGCTGAGGGTGATGCCGATCGTCCTATCGTTTTCAGCTCAACCGACGACGGCGAGGACGGCAGTGGCGAGTGGGGTGGAATCGTTATTGAGTCGTTCATGGCAAGTACCACCGCGCACAGACTTAGTTATTTGGTTATTGCCGAAGCAGGAGCACCCATTGCCGGTATACTGGCAGGCGAGAGTCTGGCGGCAAGCCTTACCTTGATCGGGCAGCATGAGAATACGCGACTGCAGTTTTTGCAGTCCCACAACTCAGCTGGCGATGGCATCGTGATGCGTTCCGAAGATCCCAGTAACGTTAACAAGGCTTTGATGGAGTCTGTGTTGGTGACGGCGCCGGGCAATGACGGGATTCATGTCAATAACTACAGCGGACTAATCAAAAACCTACTGGTTATTAATGATGCCGGGAGTGGCCGTGCGGGGATTCGTGCGGGCGGTGAAGACTCCAACCCCTTTATTATCAATGTAACTTTGGTAGGGAACGACGAGACACTGGTGCCGGGTGATGATGAGGTGCCGCTGCTCTTTGATAATGGTTTTGGCGACTTGCGTATCGCCAATAGCTTTTTCTTCAACTATCGAGGGAATTGCTACGCGGTTAACGCGCCTGCCGATTTGTCAGGTGTAGAAAACAACGTTCCTGACCCGATTATTGAAATGAATGGTGACACCGTTTTTATTGACGGGGTACATTGTGCCAATAGTGTCAATCCGGGTGCGGTGTCAAATCTACCGGTGGCTGGTGGGACGAATCTGAGAAGCGATCTACAGGGCTTAGGGCCCAATCAGGAAGGCTTATCCTCTTATATAACCGCCACAGTAGATTTTGAAGATGCTGATGGTACTGCAGGCTGGTTTCTGCTCAGCATTGATGGCAACGACAACGGTACGAACGAGTTAAGAAGGCTGAATGGTGGCGATACCGATGACAATGGCACGTCTGATGAGCCTGCAGATCAAGCATTTACTCCGCTTTTCAACAGAGACGAAGAGCTATTTACCGGCTTTGGTACGCCAGAGATACCTGCCACTAACTTCAGCTGTCGTGCGCCGTCTGAGTTGGCTGATGGTTTTGTTTACTTTGACGTGCCGGATTTTGATCCGGACGATGGTATGGACACGTCGGTCATGACGGATCCGCAGCCGGACCCCGCGAGTAACGAGCTTGCCTGTGGCTTTATTTTTGTACCGGCACAGCCCGGAGATTTTAACCTTACCGTCATTGGGGCGGTAGAGAGCGCCAGCGACGATCGCTTCGATGGCTGGACGCTCGAGGGCAGCTTTTAACAGGTTTTTTCAACGCAGCGGGAATTCAGCTTTTCTCCGCCAGTCCAAGTCCTGTAGCATCAAAGCTCATTTGTAGGGGTTAATCGACGCTTTAAGCGCAATCGCTGAGAAAATTTAAGATGACGACAGCAGAGAAACGCAGCGGAATGCCCGTTTGGGCCATCGTTTTAATCACCATGATACTGACCTTGTTGGTGACGGTGCTTGTGATTCGCTACTATTTTTGGCCCTCGCCTTTTAGTCCCACTGAATTGAGTCAAGGTGAGGAGCAACGCCTTGAACAAAAGCTACAAAAAGTGATCCCGGGCTTCGAGTTTGCAGATGGCGCGTCTAACGGTGCCAGTAATGCGCGGCTGGAGCCTTCGCCCTATAGCGAAGAGGGGGTAGACCGTACGGTGTCTTTCAGCGAGCGAGAGCTCAATGCACTGTTGGCAAAGAATACGGATCTGGCTGAGCAGTTGGCGGTAGATCTTTCGCCAGAGCTGTTGAGCGCGACCCTGCTGGTTCCCGTTGATCCGGATTTTCCCATTCTGGGTGGAAAGACCGTGCGGGTAAAAAGCGGCATGCAACTGTCTTTTAGCGGCGATCGTCTAGTGGCGCGTCTTAAAGGGGTCAGCGTCATGGGGGTGCCACTGCCAAACGACTGGTTGGGTGGTTTGAAAAACGTCGATCTTGTCGAGCAGTTTGGTGATCAGGGAGGATTTTGGGAAGCCTTCGCAGGGGGCATCGAGAGCCTCTCGATCGCTAACGGAAAAATTCAACTGGAATTAAAAGAATAACGCCCGTTCAGTTATTATTTGTTTGCCCATTATTCGAGTCCTCAATTAGAGCCATCATGTCTTTGCATTCGTAGCTAGTGGTACCGGAGCGCACAACGTTTTATCACCCTGCTAGTATAGCCCTGAGCTTGAGGTGTGCCTTAGCTAAGCGGGTGCTCTCTCCCCTCAATAAAGCGGCAATGAATCTCTTGCAGTATCGCTGACTTTGCTATGGCCCAGACTCTTCTGATTATCTCATCGCTGGCAGTCTTGTTCTTTTTGTTAGCCCTAGCGTTGTGGGCAAGTTTAAAGACGGTTGCGCTGCTTTTCGCGCTTCCGGGCACCAAGCTGGCAAGGTTTGCCTTCCTAAGCACCGTGGTGCTGTTTGTTCTTTTTTTTATCTCGAGATACAGCCAGATAGAGGTCTACCGTCAGGTGCTTAACTATCTTGGCGTTGTCCACTTTAGTTTTCTGGTTGCTCTGGTCTTTTGGTTGCCGGCGTTAACCTTCCGTTTGCTTCAAGGAAGTTGGCCTGATTTGTCCGCAAACTGGTCGCGCTCGCTCGGTGTGGCCTATCTCGCCAGTTGTGTAACGTTAATTGGATTTGCGTCTTACAACTTCCACAAAGATGAGTCGATTGTGGAGATTCTTATTGAGTCGGAAAAGCTCACCAAAACTGTCAGGTTCGTGCATATCAGCGATATGCAGTATGGCACCACCTCTAAAGAGGAAATGATTAAAAAGATGCAGCGTGTGTACGCGCTCGACGCCGAGTTTATTGTTTTTACCGGTGATCTCATTGATTTCGAAGGTTACAAAACAGAAGATTTCGAGATTCTAAAACAAAGTCCTGTACCGATTTACTTTGAGCGGGGGAACCATGAGTTTTATCACGATCCGACTCGCCTGCTTTCGGATCTCAATCAGATCGATACATTGCGGCTGTTGATCAATCAAATGGATAGCATTGGTGAGGTCGATATTGTTGGTATTGATTTTGGTCGTGCCCCCGGCTACCTAAGCGCGCGTTTTAACGGGATTCCTCTCAATAAAGATCGATTCTCGATCCTGCTTTATCACGAACCGGTAGAGATTCCGCTGGGCGTGGCGCATGGATTCGACTTGCTGCTCTATGGTCACACCCATGGCGGGCAGATCTGGCCTTTTACCTGGCTTATCGACTGGATGTATGAGTATGGAGACGGGCTGTTTGAGCTCGATGAGGCGACGGTTTATACCTCGGACGGTCTCTCGCTATGGGGTCCAAGAATGCGGCTGGGCTCGCAAAATGAAATTGTTGTTGTTACCCTAGCGCCCGCGGCCGCGCAAGGCCGGTAAGCGTCTTCTAACCGTTCATTACCTATCGAAGAGTAACTGTATGAAAGTTAGTGAAGCACTCAAAGCACGCCGAACGATCCGAGGCTATAAAAAGGACCGTGTCCCGGATGAGATTTTGAAAGAGATATTTGAGCTTGCACAGCACAGTGCTTCCAATTGCAATACCCAGCCCTGGCATGCGGCGGTTGTTTCGGGTGAGAAGCGCGACCAGATCGAGAATTTGATGCTGACTGAAATTATCAGCGGTGGGCAGCCGTCGCCTGGTTTTAAGCCCTTTGATAAAAACATGGAAGGCGTGTATCGCGAGAGACAGATCGCCTGTGCCGCGGATTACTATGGCACGATGGGGATCAGCAGGGATGATAAAGATGCGAGGAATGCCCTGATGGTACAAAACTGGCAGTTCTTCGGTGCGCCCCACGCAGCATTTATTTCCATGCCTAAGTGGATGGGTGAGGTCAATGCAATCGATGTTGGAATCTATCTGCAGTCGCTCATGCTGTTGCTCACCGAGTACGGTTTATCGTCTTGCCCTCAGGGTGCGCTGGCTTATTTTCCAAAGTCGGTCTACGAGTTGTGTGAGATCCCGGAGGGCAATGCAATCATCGTCGGCTTATCGTTTGGGTATGCAGAAGACGATGCCAAGATTAATACCGTGAAGATGCCGCGCGCTGCTCTGGAAGACTGCGTTTCGTTCGCAGGATAAAGCACGGCATAAACCTCAAGGGCGTTAATCGCCTGACCACATTTGTGCGTGCAATAAAAATTTAGGGTCTGGCAAGGTCAATTGTGTTCGCATTACCGCGCAGCGTTTATTATCTGCTGGTTGCCAGCATTTTCGTGGGTTCGGCAATGCCCCTAACCGTACTGGTTGGTGGCTTAATCGGATCCCAGCTTGCGCCTGCCGCCTCGCTTGCAACCTTGCCCATTACCTGCGTCGTGGTGGGGACGGCGCTGTCTACCTTCCCGGCGTCGGCAGTCATGCAACGCCTTGGTCGGCGCTACGGCTTTTGCTTTTGCATTCTGGTTGGAGTGCTGTCTCAGGGGCTTGCGATCGCGGCGCTTTATACCGGGAGCTTCGCTCTCTTTTGCGTGTCGACTTTGGTGATGGGTTTTATGGTGGCCGGCTTGCAGCAGATGCGGTTTGCTGCTGTCGAATTTGCGGGAAGAGAACAAGCGCCTCAGGCAATCTCGCTTCTGATGTTGCACGGCGTTGTCGCCGCATGGCTTGGGCCAGAGCTGGTTTCTCTGGTACCGGCCAGCTCAGGCAATATTGTGCCGAGTGATTATGTTGTCGCCTATACCGGGCTGGCACTAATGCTTACGCTGGCCGCGATATGGACCTGGTTTACACTGCCACGCGTCGATCATAAGCAAGCGCAGCTAGAAGCGGAGCAGACACGAGGTGCGAGCGCGGGTACATTCTGGGTTGCTGTTATCGCATCGGTTACGGCATTCGGTGTCATGAGTTTTGTCATGACGGCTACGCCGCTCAGTATGCACCACAATCATGGCTTTAGTCTGGATGAGGCCAAGCTGGTCATCCAGTCGCACATCCTGGCGATGTTTCTGCCGTCATTGCTTACCGGTAAGCTCATATCGCTGATTGGAAGCAGAGCAGCACTCGCCCTCGGGGCGTCGATTTTTGTGCTGAGTTGTCTGGTTGCACTTAGCGGTCTGACACAGCAGCACTTCTTATGGAGCTTGATTGCTCTGGGCATCGCGTGGAATATTCTCTTTACCACGGGAACTGCGATTCTGGGTGCCGCCGGCGCTACCCATCAACAGCAGGCGCGACATGATTTTCTGGTTTTTTCAGCGCAGGCAATGGCGACCGTTTTCGCAGGCATTGTCTTGACGCAGCTCGCATGGCGTGGCGTGCTACTCGGCTCTCTGCTTGCGCTGATGCCGCTGGGTGTCGCCCTGTTACTCATTCAGCTGAGACGATTTGAGCTGGACAAATAGTGCGGACTGTCAATAATGGAGCGTCTGGCGCATCATTTCTGGTTTAACAAAAACGATTCTTCTGGAGGTACCCTATGCACGGCTTGATGATGGATGATCAATTGACTATCACGTCAATTATGCAGCATGCCGATAAAGTATACGGTGATGTAGAAATAGTCTCTGTCACAAAAGATATTCCACTGCATCGCTACACCTATCGAGATGCTTTTAAGCGTGTCCGCAAGCTTGCCAATGCATTTGCAGGCTTAGGCCTTGAGCAAGGAGATCGCATAGCGACTCTGGCATGGAATGACTTTCGCCATTTTGAGCTTTACTACGGAATTTCCTGTTCCGGGTTTGTTTGCCACACCATTAACCCTCGCTTGCACCCCGAGCAGGTTACCTACTTGCTCAACCACGCCAAAGACCAGTGGCTGTTTCTCGACCCGCTGTTTCTGCCAATTGTCGAAGCGCTTAAAGATCACGCGGAAACGGTGAAGGGTTATGTTGTCTTGACCGACGCCGCCAACATGCCGGAGACGAGCTTACCAAACTGCCACAACTATGAAGATTTCATTGGCTCGCAGCCCGAAACTTTTGATTGGCCCGAGTTTGATGAGCGCACTGCAAGCTCGCTGTGCTACACATCGGGCACAACCGGCAATCCCAAGGGTGTGCTCTACTCGCATCGCAGTACGCTACTACACGCGCTCGCGACCTTGGGTGGTGGCGTTCTACAGGTAAGCCCTGAAGAAGTTGTAATGCCCATCGTGCCCATGTTCCACGTCAATGCATGGGGGCTAACCTATTCGGTGCCCATGGCTGGCGCCAAGCTGGTTTTACCGGGGCCTAAAATGGGAGATGGTGAGACCTTGTGTAAATTGATCAACGGCGAGGGTGTCACGTACTCTGCGGGTGTACCCACTGTGTGGTTGGCGCTAGTCAACTACCTCGATCAAAGCGGAGAGACGGTCGAGACCTTTAAGTATGCGGGTGTGGGAGGTGCTGCCTGTCCGCTTTCCATTATGAAGGGCATGGAGCGTCACGGTGTATGGGTGGCCGGCGGCTGGGGTATGACAGAAACCAGCCCGCTTGGCGCGACCAATGCAATCGGTGACAAGGAGCGCGAAAGTGCATCCGAGGAGGAGCTCGATGTTTTGCGCGTACGCACTGGGCAAAAAATTTATGGCGTCGATATGCGTATTGTTGATGACGAGGGTAATGAATTGCCCTGGGACGGTAAGTCCCCCGGCGAGCTTCAGGTTAAGGGCCCCTGGGTTGCGAGCGCGTATTACGAGCTCGATAAGGCAGACTCCTTTACTGACGATGGTTGGTTTGGGACGGGCGACGTCGCTGTGATCGACCAGTACGGCAGTATGAACATTACCGACCGCACAAAAGATGTCATCAAATCAGGTGGTGAATGGGTGAGTTCTATTGACGTTGAGAATGCGGCAATGGCGCACCCCGACGTACTCGAAGCCGCCGTCATTGGTGTGCCCAGTGAAAAGTGGACAGAGCGCCCTTACCTGATTGTGGTGCCAAGAGAGGGAGTCACACCCGACGGCAAAGATATCATTGCATCGCTGGAAGGAAAAATCGCGAAATGGTGGACGCCAGATGATTGCGTTTTTGTAGATGAGCTTCCCCATACTGCGACGGGCAAGGTCAGTAAAAAAGATTTGCGTGAGCAGTTCAAACATGTATCCGTTGATTAGTTTTTCATGACCTGTGTGGCTGACATGCGTCGAGCCGGGGTCGATTGTCTGAGATAAAAAAAGCCGCGCATCCCGCGCGGCTTTTTAATCTAAAATCCATTTATCGTAAGCCCTGATGGAGCCCTCTTACGAAGGTCGTATCAAGGGAGTGCAATTTTAGAAATCAAATCGTACGCCTAAAGCAAACTGATCGACTGTCGGTTTTTGACTGCCGCCACCATCGATTTCAAGCGAAGAGTATGAGCCATAGAGTTTTGTGTACTCACTGCAATAAGCGTTAACACCTATGCCCCACTGCGTAAAGTCGATGTCGCCCGAGCTACCATCTTGCTCGATGCTGTCCTGGCGATACATCAAGACTGCCTCATAAGCCCAGTCGTCTCCCGAAAGGCTAGGACCCTGACGTACGTTAAACTCATCGAAGGATCTGCGTGCGCCACCGAGGTCAAATGAGGCATGTGCACCAAAGGTCGTGTTTTCAAGGTCAGAGGCGGAGCTTCCATTGAAATCAAACTCTGCTTCATTGCTTGCGTAATACAGGTTGCCTGAGAAAATACCGGAGGTTAAATTACCGCCGAGTCGATACCCCATAGTCTCCACGTTTTCTACATTAGAGCCGACATCAGATTCATCTCCTTGCTGCTGGAACAGGCCTGCGTTGAAGCCAAACTGTATATCGTCGTCTCCACCTTGCCAGCCAACGCTACCTGCGTAGCCAAAGCTTCTATCGCTGTCACCGTCCGTTGAGTCAATGCCGCCTTTGTAAACTGCAAACGTATAGTTTAAACCGGTTGGTTGAGTCCCCTTGATTTCGCCACCTTCTATCCGCCTGTCGGCACCATTCAGCAAACCGCGATATAAATCTGCCAAGCTGGGGTCAGTTATACCTAGGGCACTGTCAAAATCTGTATCGGTGAAGCCTGCCATTTGAGTGAAAAGGTTGTCACTCAGCTCGGTTGCGCTCTCTCGGTTGAAGGTTTGCTTGAAGCGTCCAAGCGTTTTAGACATGTTCGGTTTATTTTTTTGCAAGTAAAGGTCGGTAAAGCGTGAGCCACTAAGAGCATCGTCTGATTCACTGCCTGGAAATAATTCGAGTTCTGCACCGAAGATAACATCGTCCTTCACGCCCGCTTCATAACCGAGCCTGACACGGTCGAACGTAAAGTCACTTGAGTCGCTCTCCGAGGACGACCCGGCGTCGAAGTCGACCTTAGTGTTCCAGTAACCGCCGAAGGCTTCACCGCTAAGTTTACCTGCCGCCAGTCTGCTGGTAATGTTATCGTCAGCCATGCCAGCCATTGGTGCAGCCAGAGTAGATATCGCCATAGCGACATAAAGTTTCTTAAGTTTCATAGATTGCACTCCATCCTTATATTTCGTTAGCAAAGAAAAATGAGTTGTTTTATGTCGCCTAAACTGCGAGGCGAAAAACTAACGCAAGCTCTGAACTATGCCGCCACAACGGCGTTAAAGCTGTGTCGAGCAGGCGTGTTCGCTTGACGCGCAGCTCGATCCAGGCGAGAGATTTCTATTGTTGGAAAACCCGCATTGAGCTACGCACCACAATAGCGCTAAATCGCGTCAAAACAGTGCGAGGGAGGTGGTAAAAATTTGGATTTCTTGGCGTTTGTGAAATCTTCTAATCACGAAACGCTCAAAAATGAAAGGCAGTTAATATAGTTGCCCGAAAGGTATTCAGATTAACGAGAAAGAAAGTCGCTCAGCTCTTCCCAAAACGGCGTTTGAAAATTTGGGCGCAGGAAACCGCTGTGGCCAATGCGTTTGACCTTGAGGCCTTCAGGATTGCGCATTGCGATTTCTTTTTTATCGCCGCCCCAGAAACTTACCAGTTTTTCAATGTTCGCCAGCGGCGCCATTGCATCATCGCTGAACGCATAGGCTCTGATTGGTACCTCGCATTCACGAAACATGGCTTTCGCGCCGAGTCCAAATGAGTCCTCCAGAAAGTAGTCCGGTTTCGACATCCAGCGACACCACTCGTTGACCAGATTAGATGGGATGACGAGATTGCCTAAACCAAATTTTGCGGAGGGGAAATCGCGGTAACAGCTCGCGGCGGCCGGAAGAATTAACTTGCAGGTGAGCAGTAACTTGATCTTTGACAGTCCCGGCCAGCGCGCCCAGTAAGGGGCAGAAGCCGCAAGCAGGATCGCGCGCTGTACGCGATGACTGGAATCGCTCAATGGAAGCAGCTGGCCGCCAATACTGTGGCCGATATAGTAGATGGGAAGGTCAAGTGTCGATGCATGCCTGATAATCGCATCAACATCGCGGCGACCCCAGTCGGCCAGCGAAGATGTGAACTCGCTGTAGTTCGCGGGCCGCTTTCCCGTGCCGCGATAGTTAAAGCAAATTGCGTCAAAGCCTTGCTGTGCAAAGTATTCCGCTAGCTTAAAGTAATGACTACAGTCGACGCCGAGTGCGCTTGCGAACACAATGACGCCCTTCTTCTGGGGACTGCCCGACTGTTCTTCAATCGCATTGAATGCTGAGCTGTCGATAAAAGTCGCATCGAGCGGGTATCCGTCGCTGCATTCAACGGTAACAGGAATTCTTGCGTTCTCTTTCAATCGTTTTTCTCGCTTCGCTCGTTACAGTGCTGCAGTTTTTCGGTAGCTGTTTGGGGTCAACCCCGTCCACTGTTTGAAGGCGCGAATAAATGCGCTGGGCTCTGAGAAATCGAGCGTCTCGCTCACCTGGCCCACACTGTTGTTGGGATCAAGTATAAGGTTAATCGCAAGGTCTCGTCTTGTTTCCGATTTGATTTCGCTAAAGCTGGTGCTCTCCTCGCTTAAGCGCCTCCTGAAGGTTTGGGGCTTTAAATTAAAGTGCTGAGATGCCTGTTCAATACTGGGTAAGCTGCCATGCCTGAGAAGCTGCCGTTCAATATAGGTGCGCGATCGCCCGCTAATATTTTCTGCCGGAACCGTTTGGGTTAAAAAGGTTAGTGGGGTCTGCTTGAGGAATGCGCGCAAATCGCGTTTGTCGCGGATGTTTTCCGACTTGATTGCCTCCGGGCTAAAGAGCAGTCCGCTGTCCTTTTGGCTAAATGCAATTGGCGCGTCATAAAACATAAAGCGATAGCGCTGTGGTGACATGGGTTGCTTGATGGTTAGGTCGACTCGTTTGAGGGGTAGCTGTCGATTGCTCATCCAGCACATGGTTCGATAGAGCGTTGAGTAATGATATTCCAGAGCGATGCGGTGTTTGAGTCGCACGCCTTTTCGGGCAACAAGTCGATAGGCGATATGGCCATCCTCTTCGCTGACTTCGTGCGACCAGGTATTTTCAAGCAGGTTCTGAAACTCGGCGCACAGCCTTAGGGCCTCTCCAATGTCGTCAGCGCAGATGCTGCTGTGGCACATCAGCTTGAACGTGCCCCGACGCTGCGGTTTGTCCAACAGGCCAAAGCATTCGTCATTCAGGATGTCGATTAAGTTGATGCTTAAGTGGGCAAGCTGTTTGAAGCTTACGCGGACTGTCGGGTTGTCCAAAAGAGCCTGCGAAATACCTGAATCGGATAGTAAGCTATTGATATTTAAACCCTTTGAGCGAACCCCTTGTAATAGTTTGAGGACATATTCGCCTTCCATCGTCGTCGACTCGGACAATTGACGCGGTAAGCTGGGGGGCGTTAGAAGTTCAATGCTCATAAGATTATTGTAACCAAATGTCTATTTTATTCGTAGCCCTGTCATTGCCTTAATCCCCCGTAGCCGCCAAAATTCCTGAAGTAGCTCTGGTTTCGGGCGCTAATCCATACACTCCCTCTCCCGTTGCTCGCGACGACTGAGCACGCAATCCCATTTAAAAAAGGTGAAGCTATGACAGGCCATGCATATATCTATGACGCGGTGCGTACCCCACGCAGTAAAGGCAAGCGCGATGGTTCGCTCCATGAAGTAAAGCCGCTCGATTTGGGTTCCGGTGTCCTGAATGCCTTGAGAACGCGCAACGATCTGGATACGTCGTACGTTGAAGATATTGTTTTTGGCTGTGTATCCCCGGTTGGCGAGCAGGGTAGCTGTATCGGAAAAATGTGTGCGCAAAATGCGGGTTACGACGAGAGTGTTGCTGGCTTTCAGCTAAACCGTTTTTGCGGCTCTGGCCTTGAGGCCGTCAATATAGCGGCTCAGAAAGTTATGTCGGGTTGGGAAAATCTGGTCATCGCGGGTGGTGTTGAGTCCATGTCTCGCGTGCCGATGGGCGCTGATGGCGGACCAATGGGAAGCGATGCAGAGTTTATGGTTAAAACCAGCTTCGTACCGCAGGGTATTGGTGCTGACATGATCGCAACCATCGATGGCTACTCGCGAGAAGATGTTGACGCTTTTGCAATGGAGTCCCAGAAACGTGCGGCACATGCGCGCGACAACGGATACTTTGACGGCTCGGTGGTTCCCGTCGTTGACGACAACGGTGAGGTTATTCTCGGTAAAGACGATTTCATTAAGCCAGATACCACGATGGAAGCGCTTGCTGGACTCAATCCCTCCTTTGAGCAAATGGGTCAGTTCGGCTTCGACGATATTATTCTGCGTAAATACAACAAGTACGACCGCGTGAACCACGTTCACACGCCCGGCAACTCATCGGGTATCGTCGACGGGTCTGCCGCGGTTCTAATAGGTAGCGAGCAGGCAGGCAAAGATTTGGGTATGAAGCCTCGCGCCCGAATTGTGGCGGGTTCTATGCTCGCAACGGATCCCACCATTATGTTGACCGGCCCCGGCCCTGCTGCCAAAAAGGCTTTGAAGACTGCCGGCCTGACTGAGAATGATATCGACCTGTGGGAGATCAACGAAGCGTTTGCTTCTGTTGCGCTTCGCTACATGAAGGACCTCGATATCGACCATTCCGTGACAAACGTCAACGGTGGTGCGATTGCGATGGGCCACCCGCTTGGTGCCACAGGAGCGTGCCTGGTAAGCACGATGGTTGACGAGCTGGAGCGTCGCAATAAGCAGCGTGCGATGTTGTCACTCTGCATTGGCGGTGGCATGGGTATTTCCTGCATTATCGAGCGCGTCTAACGCTAACACTGAGTTGATTATAGGTTTAGGTAAAGATTATGAGTGGATTTCACTACGATAAGGATGCTGATGGTATCGTAACGATTACGATGGATATGTCAGGACCCGTTAACGCCATGAACGCTGAGTTCGAGGCCGAGATGTCCAAGACCATCGAAAAACTGGAAGCCGAAGAAGCCATGACGGGTGTTGTTTTTGCGTCGGCGAAAACTGTGTTTTTTGCTGGTGGTGACCTTAATGATCTGGTCAAGGCAGAAAATCCGGTCAACTACCGTGTTGGCATTGAGCGTATCAAAGAGCTCTTGCGTCGTTTGGAGCGCTTGCCCGTGCCATCGGTAGCGGCCATTAATGGCGCAGCACTGGGTGGTGGCTACGAGCTTGCCATGGCCTGTAATCATCGCATTGCATTCAATCACCGCTCGGTGCAGATTGGTCTGCCCGAAGTGTCATTGGGTTTGTTTCCGGGTGCGGGCGGCGTTGTTCGCCTCACCAAAAAGATCGGTCTCGAAAAGGCTTTGCCCTACATTCTTGAAGCCAAGCGCGTAGCCCCTGATAAGGCTTTGGCGTCGGGCATGATTGAAGCCACAGTCGACTCGCTGGAGGAGCTTTTGCCTGCGGCGAAAAAATGGATTCTCGATAACAAAGACGTCGAAGGCATCAGCGTTCAGCCCTGGGACCAAAAGGGATTCAAGATTCCCGGCGGCGCAATTAATTCGCCGCGCAATGCACAGATGGCTGCAATGGCGCCAACGATGCTAAACCAGAAAACCAAAGGGCTTATGCCGCAGGCTGTTTCTGCGATGGATGTCGCTTTTCAGGCCTCTTATCTTGATATCGACACCGCGTTGCGCATAGAAGGGCGGGAGTTCGCCAAGATCGCGACCGGCAAAGTTGCGAAGAATATGATTTCAACCTTCTTCTTCCAGCTCAATCAGATTAATGGCGGTGGCAGCAGGCCTGAAGGCGTGCCCAAAATGCCAACCAAAAAAGTTGGTATTCTCGGTGCCGGCATGATGGGGCAGGGTATTGCCTATGTGTCTGCCAAGGCGGGAATTGAAGTTGTGCTTAAAGACGTTTCGGTCGAGGCTGCAGAGCGCGGAAAAGCCTACTCCGAGGGCCTTTTAAATAAGGCTATCAAGCGTGGGCGTATGACCGAAGAAAAGGCCGCCGGCATTCTTGGCCTTATCAAGCCAACCGACTCCAACGATGACTTGAAAGGTTGCGATCTGGTTATTGAGGCTGTGTTTGAAAACATAAATCTCAAGAATCAAATCGTTCAGGAAACCGAGTCCGTGTTGAGCGACGACGGTATATGGGGCTCGAATACTTCAACGCTGCCGATTTCGATCTTGCAGGATGCTGCGTCGAAGCCAGAAAACTTTGTAGGCATTCACTTTTTCTCGCCGGTCGACAAAATGCCGCTGGTCGAAATTATCGCTGGTGACAAAACTAGCGACGAGGCCATTGCCAAGGCGTTTGACTATACGCAGCAAATTAAAAAGACACCAATTGTTGTCAACGATTCTCTAGGCTTCTTTACCTCAAGAACTTTCGGCACTTATCTCGATGAGGGTGGCAGATTGTTGACTGAAGGTGTTCATCCCTCGCGCATCGACACTCTTGGTGAGCAAATTGGTATGCCCGTCGGGCCACTGCAGATCCATGACGAGACCAGTCTTGAACTCACGCGCAAAGCGGGAGAGACCTGGGCCGAGATGGGTATGCAGGATAAGTGGTACAACGGCGACAACATGCGTCGGATCGTGAACGACCTGATCACGGAGCGTGGCCGCGGTGGTAAAGACCCTCGCCACGGCGCGGCGGGTTTTTATGACTATGACGAAAATGGCAAGCGATCGCCGTGGCCAGGTCTGGTCGACCTTTACTACAAAGAAGACAACGGCGTCGACGATGCCGATGTTAAGGATCGTTTGATGTTCCGCCAGGTCATCGAGGCACTGAAGTGTTTGCAGACTAACGTGCTGCGCACGGTTGCCGACGGCAATATTGGCTCCATCATGGGTATCGGTGCGCCACCTCACACAGGTGGCTTGCTGCAGTTCGTCAACACCTATGGCCTACAGGCTTTCGCCGATCGCTGCGCTGACCTTGCCGGAAAGTACGGCGATCGATTTGAGTGTCCTGAAATCGTTGGGCAAAAAATAGCAGCCAACGAAACCTTCGTTTAAACCAGGCTAAGGTCTGAGGGCGGCCAGCAGGCCGCCCTTAGGCCGGTGCTGTTCCACAAAAAACGGCTTACAACCCAAGCACAAATTAGACAGGCGACTGCACTATGAGAAATTTCACTGAAGAACAGCTGATGTTTCGTCAGGCCTACCGGAAATTTCTGGAGTCTGAAATCAAACCTCATATGCCGGCCTGGAAAGAAGCGGGTATCGTGGATCGGGAGGCGTTTAAAAAAGCCGGTGAGCAGGGTTTTTTGATGATCTGGCCCGACGAACAATATGGCGGTCTGGGCGATAACGATTTTCGCTATGAGCAGATTATTATCGAAGAGACGGCCAAGGCAGATTGTAGTGACTGGTATAACTCGCTGCACAGCCGCCTTGTTGGGCCCTATCTGGAGAATCTTGGTACGCAGGAGCAGAAAGATCGCTTCCTGCCACCCTGTGTTTCCGGGGAGAAGATCCTCGCCGTTGCGATGACTGAGCCGGATGCGGGTAGCGATCTGGCTGGTATGCGCAGTTCTCTGCGCGATGAAGGCGATCACTTTGTGCTGAATGGTTCAAAGACCTATATTTCGAACGGTATCAATGCTGATCTGGTCATTGTTGCTGCGCGCGCTGAGGGTATAGATGCCTCGCATGCGCTGACACTCTGCATTGTTGAACGAGGCATGGAGGGCTTTGAGCGCGGCCGCAATCTCGACAAGATTGGTCTTAAAGCGCAGGATACCGCCGAGCTATTTTTTAATGACGTCAAGATTCCCCGAGAGAATATTCTGGGTGAACCGGGTAAGGGCTTTTATTACTTGATGAGCGGTCTTGCCGAAGAGCGCCTGATGGGGGCGGTTGGCTATATTGCCGCAGCGCGTCATATTTTCGATACCACGCGCGAGTTCTGCATGGAGCGCAAGATGTTTGGCGGTCGACTCTCCGATATGCAGAATACCCAGTTCCAGATGGCTGATATGGACGCTGAGATCGAGATGGCGCAGGTCTATGTCGATCACTGTGTGGCGATGCATAACGAAGGTAAGTTGAATGCGAATATGGGTGCAAAAGCTAAGTTAATAACCAGTGAGCTGCAGTGCAAAATGGCAGATCTAGGTGTGCAGCTGCACGGCGGTGCGGGCTATATGATGGAGTACCCTATAGCAACGATGTATCTCGATGCACGTATCAGTCGAATCTATGCGGGTACATCGGAAGTGATGAAGCTGATTATTGGTCGCGATGTCTTTTCGGATGCTTACAGGAATGTCTGGGCAGACTAAAGAAATCCGTTAGTTTTTTACGTTGAATACCGCTTATCCCACTTGACCGTAGATGGCGGTATTTTTTTATTGGCAACTTGCAAACCGTAAGTTCCTGAATGACGAGAAATAGTATGGGCCCACTAGCCGGTATAAAACTGTTAGAAATGAAAGGCATAGGTCCTGGTCCCTATGCTGGAATGCTGCTTGCGGATATGGGCGCTGAGGTAATCGTGGTTGAGCGCTCGACCTCGAGCTCGAGCATCGCCGCGCCGTCGAAAACCGATCCGAATTCGCGCGGCAAAAAGTCGATTGCGCTTAATCTCAAGTCTGCGGAAGGTTTGGCGACACTGTTAACACTTGTCGAGCAGGTTGATGGAATCTTTGAAGGTTTCCGGCCGGGTGTTGCAGAGCGCCTGGGATTCGGGCCAGATGAGTGCCTCAAAAGAAACCCGAAGCTTGTGTACGGTCGCATGACGGGTTGGGGTCAGACCGGGCCGCTGGCGAATTCCGCCGGGCACGACATTAATTATATTTCGCTAACGGGCTCGCTCGCTGCAATCGGTGATAGTAAAAAGCCGATTCCCCCACTCAATTTGGTTGGTGATTACGCGGGCGGCAGCATGTTTCTGGTTATGGGCATGTTGGCGGCGATTATTCACGCGCAAAAGACGGGTGAGGGGCAGGTTATTGACACAGCCATCACTGATGGCTCGGCGAGTCTTATGTCGATGTTTTACGGCATGGACAACCTGGGCCTGTGGAACACTAATCGTGGCGGCAACCTGCTCGATGGTGCCGCGCATTTTTATGATGTGTATGAAACCCTTGACGGCAAGTTTGTTTCGATTGGCTCAATCGAGCCCCAGTTCTACGCGCAGCTAATCGAGAAGGCCAACCTTGATCCTGAATTGTTTGCCGAACAGTTAAATCCCGCCAAGTGGCCCGAGCTGAAAGAACGGCTTACCGAGGTTTTCAAGAGTAAAACGCGAGATCAGTGGTGTGAGCTTATGGAGGGCACCGATATCTGTTTTGCGCCAGTGCTCGATTATCGCGAAGCGCCCTTACACGCGCACAATCAGGCCCGGCAGACTTATGTAGAGCTTGGTGGGGTGACGCAGCCTGCACCCGCGCCGCGCTTTAGCAAGAGCCAGTTGCCACAGCCGAGGCAGGGATCTGCTGAAGGTGCTGACACGGATACTGTTCTTGCCGGCTTTGGTTTTGAGGCTGGGGAAATAGCGGCCTTAAAGAGCTCTGGTGCCATCCCGGGCGCCTAATTGTTTCTTTGACGTTTAGGTTTGTTTGACTACCTTTAGCGATCTTTGCGTCAATAATTTGTCTGTCAAAGTTAAAGCACTGGTTTAACTTGGGCATCTCAACCCGCAAAAATCAAGTCACGCAGGTCGAATGCAGTGCCGCAACTGCTATCTAAGCTATTGATAATAATAACTAAAAGTTAATTTTGCGGGCCGCATTGCATGCTGCCTCAGCACCTCGGCCGGATCTAGCTGGCACTCCATTTGCACTCCCTGTGTTGAGTGACGAATCCGTGGCTAAACCTTGCTTGCGTAGACGCGTTGGCAATTCTGTGATCAATTTGCCACTGATGAGAATTATTTTCACGTTCGCTTGTTAGATGACTGTTTAATCGTTAACCTTTGCAGAGTTTTTTTTGAACAGTCAAAGCCCGTACGCAAACGGATTTCACGTTGTAACTTGTTTAAGCAATTAACTGCTTTGAGGTGTTCAGGTTTGGGAGATCTTGCTTTGGAACAATACGCGGACAGCGCGTCGTCCAGCGCGTTAAATTTAAGTCAGTCTGCGCTTAAAGAGAGTGTTTCGGATAATGAGAAGGGTGCCTTTGAATGCAGCCCTCAACCCGTTGCGCCCGAAGAAGCTCGCCAGCAAATCGCTGCGATTGGTGCCGACGGCCAACTGTTTCCTGCCGAGAAGCTCAAGGTTCATCAGGATGCTACGCAGCATCTCGCCATTTCTATCTTTCTTTTTCTCGACGGCAAAATGCTTTTGCAGCGTCGGGCTAACGGCAAATATCACAGTGGTGGCCTCTGGGCGAACGCCTGTTGCTCTCATCCGAACTGGGGAGAAACCCTTGAAGAGTGTGCGGCACGCCGCTTAAGAGAGGAGCTGGGTTGCGAAGTCCCGCTGCGAACTCATGGTTACGTTGACTACTATGCCGATGTGGGTGGCGATCTGATAGAGAACGAGCGCGCGCATATTTTTTCAGGTGAACTGAGCGATATGGGTCTGGACCTGCACATTAATCAGGACGAGGTGCAGGCTGTAGAACTCTTTGATCCTGAGCAATTAAGGTTGCGACTCGATAAGCATCCGCAGCGTTTCGCTGCCTGGTTTCTGGAGTATATGTCGCGAACAGATTCACCATTGCAGCGGGCGCTGAGTGCAGGCGGGTTTGTCTGGCGTGAAACCCCCGAGCCGCTTGAAGCTTAACTGAGCAATCAGATCGGCCGCCTGAGCCGCGGTGACATCTGAGACGGTAGTTAAACTCCACCTGATCCGCAGGTCAGTCTCTAAGAAATTTTGCGAAGAAACGAACAGAGCAAAAAGCAATAATCATGAGCAGTAATAAAGTACATGATGCACCGGCGCTAAACTGGGTCGATCGCTACGCGCCAGCGCCAACCAAGCCCTATCTGCGCCTGCTTCGGGCCGACAGGCCGGTGGGTGTTTGGTTATTCTACGCGCCTTTTACCTGGGCGATTGTCCTTGCCAGCCCTCAGCTTGCAGGTAACGCTATTTGGTATGCCGTTCTTTTTCTTGTTTTCGCGTTTTTGATGCGTGGCGCAGGTTGCGTGGTTAACGATATTGTCGATCGTGACCTCGATGCACAGGTGGAGCGGACTCAGTCCCGACCACTGCCCAGCGGGCAGGTGAGTGTGGTAATGGCCGCTCTACTTGCACTTGCGGCAACGGCAACAGGCTTATTGATCGCCTATGCGATTTCGC
>CAZDEW010000025.1:0-34039 GCA_964504585.1 uncultured Pseudomonadales bacterium
GGCCTTTTAGCTCCACCTCATAACCATCGATTTCCAATCCTCGGACTTCTGAGCTTTCCGCACCATCGGGTGCTGCTCTTGTTTGTTCGTTTTCGAAGTAAGCCATTGTTAGACTTATACCCGAGTCGAAATCCCACTTTAAACCAACCTCCTGATTCTCAAACACATCAGGGTCCAGGTCATCACCCAAATCAGCGTATTGCTCTCCACTACGCGGCAAGAATGACTCGCTATAACTTGCGTATATAGAAATGTTTTCTTTAGGTTTATAGATCAACCCAGCACGAGGTGAAACTTCTTCGTCCTTTCTTGTCGTCGTTGTCAGTTCACCCGGATCCGCATCGAAAACTTTGATATCAAAGCTATCAAATCGCGCACCCAACACAACATCAAACTTATCTGAGACCGCTACTTCGTCTTGAACGTAGAAAGATTGGACCTCTATATCTACTCTCGTATCGTCATTAAGTTGAGAAAAAGTGTTAACCGTCGGCGCACCATCAGCGTTCACTCCGACACCGCCGCGCAGGTTAAGAGGCCGCTGGATCGAAAAATCTTCGTTATCGTCGCTTGTCGTATCCCATACAGCATTAAACCTATTCTGATCGGATGCAGTATCAATATATTCAACGCCCGCTATCAAGGTGTGCTCTATCCCGCCTGTGGCAAACTCATTGACGAGGTTAGCCGACAAAATAGTGCTTTGACGGTCAGTCGTATCAACGTAACCATCCAGCTCAACCACGTCAGGGTCAGTAACCGAGTAGTCAGACGCATAGAAATTCTCATAGAACTTATCGTAATCACCGTACTGAGCACTAAAATTACCCTTTAGCGTATCGGTAAACTGATGCTGGACATTGAAGCGAACAACATGGGCTTCAAGTGTTGTTTGGTTTAACTCTGGATCTCCAAAGACGATATCTTCAAAGTCCTCAACAGGCCGATTATCTCCACCTTTAGCGGTTGGAATACCACGATCAATAAACCGATCGTGATCGATATACTCATAGGAAACATCAACGGTTGTTCTTTCGTTAAAGACGAAACGCATGGTAGGGTTTATGCCGATACGTTCCCCATCGTAAAAATCACGATGGTTGTTTAGGTCGGCATAGTACGCGTTAAAACGAAATGCCGACGTATCGCTAACCGTCGTGTTTTGATCAACTTGAACACTGTACTCTCCAAACGAATCAACGCTCGCACTATAACCAGTGAAGTCCTGTCCGATTTCACCTTTCTTAGTGACGCGATTTAGAATTCCGCCGGTACCGCCACGACCAAAGAGCAAAGCGTTAGGGCCGCGCAAGATTTCCACTTGCTCGAGGTTGTAGAGTGGCCGGTAGTACTGGACATCGTCACGCACACCGTCGATATAGAAATCCGCCGTCGACCTAACACCGCGGAATACCACAGCATCGCGGTGCCCTTCGCCTTGAGAGGTATTCACACCGGGCGTGTAATCAATAATATCGCCAATGCTGGTAAAGCCCTGTGCGGCTATCTGATCGGCGGTAATGATTGAAAGGCTTTGCGGAACATCGATGATTGGCGTGGGCGTCTTGATCGAGTTTGATTCGCTACTACTGAGGTAAGGCGCCTCAACGACCACCTCATCAACAGGCGCTCCCACAACGTGCCCCACCTTAATTACTAGCGCTAACGCGATTACGGACAGCAAGCGCCTTTTAACTTCGAACATCCAACACCCCGTGTGTTCTACTACGACTCGATCTCTGTAGCTCTCCCAGCCAGGCTCGAACGACGACCCGGATTTCTTGCAGAGGAAGGCTAAATGCGGGAAGCATATTAGCCCTTAAAAATCTAAATGCAAATCATTATTATTAACAGTTATTCCTGTCGGCTGACAAGGCACCGAAACGACCAGCTCGCGCAACAAACCCTGCGATGCTCGATTGACCGATCGTAGATATTCCGCGGGGAGATGCCCCTCTTGAATCAAGCCAGACAAAACAGTGAGAGAGATTTCAAATTCGAGCTTTGCAGGAGTGGCAGCGTTCGAGCGGGAATCAAGTTGCCGCCAACCACCTTCCGCAACACAAAGCGTGAGTATTTTCATCGCCTTAGCTCAATGGAGCCGCTGTGTATAAAGCGCATACGAGCCCTCTCCTTGCTTTGCTTCTGAGTCCCATCGATCCCGTAAGCTCGCGATATTTCTGCGCAAAACCTTTAGATTAGATGGGCAACTCGCCTCAAGCTCTTGCAAATGACTCCTTATTGCCAGAGCTAGCCTGGGGTCTGGCCCCTGCGCATGCTTACTCAGCAAGAAAAGCAGGGTCGACAGGTGCATTTGGAACTCAGCTGTTTGTGGTTGCGCCACGGATCGATTCTCACAATAAATTTATCGCTAATGATAATCATTATCATTAAAATGTCAACCCGTTAACCAAGTAATCAAACTAGCAAAGACTGGTAAAGCCTCAGCGAAAGTCTTAGCCCTCAGCCCCACTCGCTTCCGCTTGAGGCATGATCATGGAATTTGATCACGCGGCGAACACCATACAGCCCAGAGGGTCACCATCAATTAAATGAATCAACTCCTTCAATAAAATTCAATTTTCATAATCATCAGCTCTGCTTATCATTAGTCCTGTAAAGTCAAAAACGGCTTTCAACACGACTATTTATTCACTCCAAGGAGCTAGCAATGCCAATTATTAACTCAGCCATCCAACCGTTCTCGGCTGCCGCTTTCAAAGACGGTGAGTTCATCGATATCACCGAGAAAGACGTTCTCGGCAAGTGGGCTGTTTTTGTCTTCTACCCCGCCGACTTTACTTTCGTATGCCCAACAGAGCTGGGCGACATCGCTGACAAATACGAAGAGCTGCAGGCTCGCGGCGTAGAAATCTATTCGGTTTCAACTGACACGCATTTCGTTCACAAAGCCTGGCACGATGCCTCAGACACGATCGCCAAAATCAAATACACCATGATTGGTGATCCGAATGGCGTGATCACTAACAACTTTGGTGTGATGCGTGAGGGACAAGGTCTGGCAGACCGCGCAACTTTCATCATCGATCCAGAAGGTGTCATTCAGGCGGTTGAGATGACTGCCGAAGGTATTGGCCGCGACGCGGATGATCTGGTCAGAAAGATCAAAGCTGCTCAGTACGTTGCCGCTAACCCCGGTGAAGTATGCCCAGCCAAGTGGAAAGAAGGCGAAGAAACACTCGCACCTTCACTCGATCTGGTCGGCAAAATCTAAAGCCAGTGCATTGCAATTGCACCCGGCGTAACCGCCGGGTGCATCTGCAAAAAAATTTTGCCCAAAATTCGTATTAAACAAGTGTTTCGCCAGCAAGGACTTTCAGAGCACAAATCGTAACGCCCCGGCTGAATATTCGCCGCGACGAAGCAGGAGATAACAGCATGATCACCCCAGAATTAGTCAAAGCCATCGCGCAGTATGCCGAGAGCATGAATAACGCTGTAAGTCTGGTATTACAGACTGGCGAACACAGCAAACGCCAGGAGTTGGTCGACTTTTTATCGGGCGTTGCCTCCGCAACGGATAAGATTAGCTTTGTCGAAAAAGATTTGGAGGGCGAGTTGCGTAGCGCCTTAAGTTTTCGACTGGAAGTAGACGGCCAACCGACTGGCATCGAGTTTTCTGGCATTCCCGGCGGGCACGAATTTAACTCGCTGATTCTAGCCATACTCAACGCCGGCGGTAGTCAGCTCAATCTGGACGATGCAATTAAGAGTGCAGTGGAGAGCGTTAGCGACCCCGTACACTTCGAAGTCTTTATTAGCCTTAGCTGTCACAACTGCCCAGACGTCGTTCAAACACTCAATAAGTTTGCACTGGTTAATCCCAATATCAAGGCTGAAATGATCGACGGTGGGCTGTACCAAAACGTTATCGATGAGCGTGACATTCAGGGCGTACCCTGCGTCTACGCCAACGGCGAGCTCTTCGCGAATGGCAAGGTCGATGCGGCTCAGCTGTTCGCCAAACTGCAGGAAAAGTTTGCAATCACGCAACAGGCCAGTCAGAGCTCGCTACCCCTTCAGGACGTCACCGTTGTAGGCGGTGGACCCGCGGGAGTTGCGGCCGCAATTTATAGTGCTCGCAAGGGACTTAACGTTACGATCGTGGCAGATCGTCTTGGGGGTCAACTGAATGACACCATGGGTATAGAAAACTTTATCTCCACGGTTGAGACCACCGGCGCGAAGCTCACTGGCGACCTTAAGCAACATATGAGCGCTTATGATGTGACGGTCAAAGAGGGGCTCTATGTCGAGTCTGTCAGCAGCGACCCGATCAAAGCGATCACGCTTTCTTCCGGGGAAGTGATTCACAGCAAAACCGTGATTGTCGCGACCGGTGCACGCTGGCGAGAGCTGGGCGTGCCAGGCGAGAAAGAGAATGTGGGTAACGGCGTTGCTTACTGCCCGCACTGTGACGGCCCATTCTTTAAAGGCAAAGACGTTGCAGTCGTGGGCGGCGGGAACTCAGGTATTGAGGCTGCGCTGGACCTGTCAAATATGGTCCGCTCTGTGAAAGTCTACGAATTTATGCCAGAGCTCAAGGCGGATCAAGTGCTCGTCGAAAAAGCGCAGGGCAAGGACAATATCGAAATCCATACCAATGTCGCGGTTAAAGAAATCACAGCTGCCTCCGGCAAAGTGAATGGCCTGCAATACCAGAGTCGCAGCGATGATTCAGAGCACACGCAAGACTTGCACGGCGTGTTTGTACAAATTGGCCTAGTGCCCAACAGTCAGTTTTTAGAGGGCGTTGTTAATCTCACTAAGTTTAACGAAGTCGAAATCGATGAACGCTGCAATACCTCTGCCGACGGCATCTTTGCCTGTGGTGATGTGACCACTGTTCCCTACAAACAAATTATCGTCGCTGCGGGCGAGGGTGCGAAGGCATCGCTTTCCGCTTTTGAATACTTGCTTAAGGAAGGTGATAGTCTCGAAGAGATCTACGAAAAATTAGAGGCTGCTGCTTAACCCACCAGTGCGGTTAACCACCGACAAAAGCAACATCTTTTCAAGAACGTAGCCGGCTTGCAAAGCGCTTCTCGCTGAAGCGCTTTTTTTGTCTGCATCCAAACAACCTAGAGCGCGGATACTTAGCGGAAAAGTCGCAGAGTCAGGCGAGCGGTTCTTGGCTCGAAGACGTGATAGTGTACGTCTTCAGTGCCCACACCGGCTGGCTCGTTGGCAAGCCGTGATTCGTAGAAGTACTCGATATCGCGATCGTTATTGTCTGTCAGATTAAACACATCCAGCGTGATATCCCAACTATCTGCGGCATAGCCGGCACGGAAATTTAAAATTGTGCTGCTGTCGGCCTTCACAGTATTTGTCTCTTCCAGCGGTCTTGGCCCAAAGTAGCGATAGCGAAGAGAAGCCGACCAGCCTCGCAGGTCTTCGAGCGCTATACCAGCTTGTATGACCTCATCAATCGCGCCGGGTATGCTGTTCTCGCTTGTTGAGACACCTCGAAAACGAGCGCTCGACTTCGAATACTCCGCATCGAGAAGCACATACCTAACTGGCCTGTAGTAGACGCTGATTTCAACGCCCTCGCGCTCGGAAGCATCACTCGCTTCGGTATTTCCAGCATCACCGACGAACAATAATTCACTATCAAGGCGCAAGGCCCAGTAGGCGATCGATACCGTACCACGCTCAGCAAAGGACTGCTTGAACCCTAGCTCGTAGCCGTTGGAGCGCACCAATGGGTCAACCTGTGTAACCTCCGCGCCAGCATCAGTAGGATCGACATTAATCGTGACGCCGCGCGCGTCATTGGAATGAAAGCCCTGCCCCGTCGAAAAGAACGCTTCCAGGCCATCATTAATCTGATACCTGAACGTACCCTTTAAGGAAAAAATACCGTCATCATCGGAACCGTCGTTAACCGATAAATCGATACCTTCTACCTGATCTGCGACATCAACCTGATTATTGATATCAAAGTAATAATGATCATATCTCGCGCCGAGCTGTGCGAAGAACTTAGGCGTCACCTGCCACGTAGAATCTGCCATAAAGCCCACGCTGCTCTGTTGAACTTCATCGAGTCGCGTAGTTGCTATGCGTTGCCGCTCTACCGTCCTGAAAAGCCCCACATCACCAATTTCGTCATGACGAAAATCAATACCCAAACGAGTTTTCACGGGATGCCACCAACGGCTATTGCGGTCGTGGCCTGCAATCACCCGGTGATCATGTGTGTAGACAGACGAGCCACCAAATATCCATCGATCGTCAACCTGCTCAAACTGATCGCCGTTGGTTTCGTCATCAAGGAAGTAAGTGAAGTTCGAAAACAGCTTGAGGTCATAGTTTATCGCGTAAAGATTGGCGTCAATATCTCGATTGTGCCAGTTAAGCGACAGACTATAGCGGCTGCTTTCACCGCCAAGGTCGGTATCGATCGAGCCAAGCTCCGTAATAATGTCCTGATCGACCGCGCGCTCAGGAATCTGGTCAGCCGAGTTCCAGTCTGCGTCATAACCCATCAGCGTCAGCGCCAGATGACCACCCTGCCAGTCGACAACCCGCTTCACAAAAAGATTGGTTCGTCTGGCGTCCTCTTCAATATCGACCCAGGGGCCGTCATAGCCCTGTTGCTCAAACGCAAGCGTCCAATCACCACTGGGCGTCTCAAAGGTATCTGCTGCCAACAATCGGTAAAAATTGTCCTCACCACCCGTTAAGCTCAATAATCCTCGATCGAGTCGATTTTGAGTGCGAAAGTGCGCGCTCCCCGCTCCGCTAAAATCGCCCACTTCGGCAAAATAGGCGCCCTTTTTAAACTCTATTTTTTCAACCACCTCAGGTATGATGAAATTCAGGTCGGTATAGCCCTGACCATGCCCATGTGTCCTCAAGTTGACCGGCATACCGTCAAACCAGGTGGCGAAGTCTGTCCCGTGGTCCAGATTAAAGCCCCGCAAAAACATCTGGTTCGATTTACCACTCCCACTATGCTGGGTTATCACCATCCCCGGTATCATCTCAAGTAGATCGCCGGTTCTAAGCAAGCCACGCGAGGCAATATCACGATGACTAATTTCACCCTGCGAGACAGAAAGAGAGCTTCCAACCGGAAGGTAGGCTTTACCCACCACATATACCTCGTCGAGCGTGGCCTGCGGATGGGCAGATGCTGGCTCGCTTAGAAGCAACAAGAGTAAAGCCAACCATTGGGTTGTGCTCGCATAAAGCCGCTTGAAACAGAATATTCTAGTTTTCATACTCTAGTTTTCATACAGAGAAGAACAGCGTGGTTAGGCCGGTTGGTTGATTGGCTACACAAGGAATGTGACAGCCAGACTACCATACAACATAGAGCCGCGTTAAGCATAAAACATCTCGGCAAGCTCTCTCCTGAATGACAACAATCCATTAATCACGAACACTGATAATTTCATTAGCGTCGCGCGTATATAATAGAGGCTCCTCACTGAGGTTCTTTCGACGAAAAGGATTACTCACTGTGCTCCCTAAACACTTCAGGCTTCCCCTCCCTTTTGGCTTCATTAGCCTGCTAGCCATCGGTCTATCGGGGTGCCATACCTCGCTGAACCACATAGAAGATGTGGAATACATCGCACTTGCGCCCTCCGTTTCTACTTCTAATTTTTCAACTAGCTCGCCTACAGAGATTTATTCCGCCCCAACGAAAGACACAACTCCAACAGTTTCCATGCCGCCAGATGCGGCGAGCGAAAATATTGTTCCGTCGATTAAACAGGACACGGTCACGGTTGACGATTTTGCGAATGCGATCTCCGACGCTGATTTTATTCTACTCGGTGAACTACATGGCACAAAAGAACACCACCAGCTACAGCATGCTGTGCTAGAGATACTTATCGAGCACCAGAAAAAACCTGCATTAGTATTCGAAATGTTCGATCAGGAGCAGGCCGCATTAATTGATGCTGTCGTTAGTAGACCGAAGGTAAGCGCCGGTGATCTCGCCAGAGCGGTCGACTGGAAGAAATCAGGTTGGCCAGAGTGGCGCTATTACCGTCCATTGGTGCGCACTGCCCTTGATAATGATCTCGAGATAGTCGCAGGCAACCTTTCGAGAAAAGATGCATTCTCGGCTGTTAAAAAGATCGCCGCGGGCGAAGCCCCGGATTCCCTGATCCCCGCTCACCTAAACACGATGGGGCTGGAAAACCCTCTCCCGAACAAGGATTTCGAGAAACTCAAGGCATTGCTAGACCATACCCATCACTCTGCCGGACATGAGCAGCAGACATCGAGCGAGACCAAAAACCCAGCCAAAAAACCGAATGAAAAGGAAAGGCACGAAGAGGCAGCGAAAGACACGCTTGAAGAATCCGAACGCAGCGATCATGCCAAGCGATTTGCCAACGGCATGTACTTCGCACAACGACTGCGTGATGCAACGCTTGCGAGCAATATGCTGGGACTCAACGCCGATACAGTCGTTCTCATCGCTGGCAGACAGCACACCAGACAGGACTATGGCGTCCCCCACTACATTCGATTAAGCCAGACAGACAAAAAAATCATTAGTATTGCATTTGTGAGCAAGTCTGGCCTCACGAATTCAAAGCTAACCGAGGCCTCTAATAACTCAAAGCCGGCGTTTAATTACCTAATGGTATACGACTAGCCCCGTAGTGCTACGCCGCATCTCTGTTAACAGCCAACGTGCAACGGCAAAAAGCGCGAACGTTAGCCTTGGCGTACACCTAGGTGAAATCAAAGATATAGGCGTTGAGCTTGTTGCCATCAAGGTCTCGGAAGTAGCCTGCATAAAATCCCGGCGCACGCTCACCGGGAGCACCTTCATCCGTCGCGCCGAGCTCAATTGCCTTATGATAAATCTCATCGACCTGAGCTTTAGACTCGGCTCGGATAGCCGGCATCACTCCGTTGCCAATCGTAGCTTCGTTGCCATCAAAGGGTTTCGTGATCGCCAAACCACAGGCTTCAACAGAAGCACTCCAAACAATAAAGCCATCTTCATCAAATATACGCGAAGCACCTACGAGCTTAAAAAGCTCATCATAGAATTTACAAGCCCTTTCAAGATCGTTGGTGCCGAGTGTCGAATAACCAATCATGACGCAGTCCACTCCCGTAATCTGTAAGTGAGAAAAAACCAAACATTGCTAGCCGCATATTCTCCCTCGCGTGGCATGAGGTCGCAAGTCGACACTACAGCAAGCGAAGAGCTATACTCTTTCGGATTCAAAAAATAAGGAGAATAGTCTAATGACTGCACAGCATCTCGTCTTATCTATATTGGCAGAAGATCGACCTGGCATCGTCAGCGATTTGGCAAATCAGATCAGGGAGCTCAACGGCAACTGGCTTGAAAGCAGTCTCTCTCAATTGCGAGGCCACTTTGCCGGGATTGTTCATGTGCAGATAGACGGTGAAAATCTGGATCGCCTGGCAGCCGCCGTAGAGCAGCTTTCGGCTTCAGGTATCGAGGTGCGCATCAATCGTATCGCCGACACCCCAGCGCCCTCTTCGCAAGAAGGCGTTGCCGACTTGATCATTGAAGTTGAAGCTAACGACCGCGCTGGTATCGTCAAAGAAATTACCAACGCACTCTCGGACAAGAAAGTTAACGTAAAACATCTTGAAACCCGGCGCGAGAACGCTGCTATGGCAGGTTACGATATCTTTTACGCTATCATGCAAGCCGAACTGCCCAGCAGTCTTAGTTCCAGTGATCTTGAAGGTAGTCTTGAAGCGCTTTCGGACGATCTCATGGTCACCATTAAACCCGCAGAGTGACCTTCAAAGATAACCCCGAAAGCTTATTTTTTTCGCCATTTTGGCAAACGTGCCAGCATAAGAACCATAAATAGCGAAGCATAGACAACGGCCTCGGTCAGATCACTTCTAGACTGCCACCAGACATGCACGACGGTAAGGAGTCCCGCTAGATATACAAGCGAGTGGAGTCGTTGCCAGTTGCGCTTTAAACGTCGGCGCGCGGCATGCGGCGAGGTCAAAGCAAGCGCAAACAATATGACGAACGCAGCAAAACCAACCGTAATGTACGGTCGCTTAACGAATTCCTCGATAACGAGTGCAAACTGCCAACCGGTATACAGCCAGGAAAATACCAAAACATGCAACAGCGCGTAAAAGAAAGCAAAAAGGCCAATCATCCGCCGGTGCTGTACGAATACGGCCTTACCGGTCAACGACCTCAGCGGGGACATCAACAACGCCAGAAAGAGTGTGCGTATAGCCCAATCGCCCGTTTGCCCGGAAAGCGCCTCTGCCGGATCAGGGCCCATCTGCCCAGTAAATACTTGCTGCAAGATAGATAGAAACGGAAGCAAGAGCAGCAGAAAAACCATGGGCTTGATGCCCATTTTCGAGAATGCACTGGGGTTCGCTGTAGGCGAGGGAACACGCATCAGGAGGGGATCAGGAGGGGATCAGCCAGGCTAAAAGAAACGCTTTAAGTCCATTCCAGAATACAACGAGGCGACTTGCTCTGCGTAGCCATTAAAAGGCTGTGTCGCTATTCTGTTTTGATTCAGCAGTGTGGAAGGTAAGCGTCGCTCCGTCGCCTGACTCCAACGGGGGTGATCCACATCGGGATTCACATTCGAGTAGAAGCCATACTCGCGCGGTGAGAGAATATTCCAGCTTGTCGCGGGCTGTTTTTCACTAAAGTGTATCCTGACGATCGACTTGATGCTTTTAAAGCCGTATTTCCATGGCACCATCAGTCGCAGCGGCGCTCCATTTTGATTAGGCAACTCCTTACCGTACATACCTACGACCATCAAGGTTAGCGGATGCATAGCTTCGTCCAGCCGCAAGCCCTCACGGTAAGGCCAGTCGATTGTACCAAATGCCGAGCGCTGGCCACGCATTTCTTCGGGTCGATATAGAGTTTCGAAGGCGACATATCGAGCGCTCCCTGTCGGTTCAAACTGCTTGATTATAGAAGCCAGCGGAATGCCCACCCAGGGCACAACCATCGACCAGGCCTCCACGCAGCGAAAGCGATAGATTCGCTCCTCTAACCGGTGGGGTTGCAAAATATCTTCTAAGGCATACTTACCTGGCTTGTTGACCGCACCGTCAACCAGAACGGACCAGGGTTCGGTTGTCATCTTATGCGCGTAGCGTTTTGGGTCGCCTTTACCAGTGCCAAACTCATAAAAATTGCAGTAGCTCCGCACATCCTCTTCAGGCGTCAAAGCCTCTTGCGTGTAAAAGCCCGATGGCTGCATGGTTTGATCGGCGCCTCGGTAATCGAGGGTCGAATCGATAAACTCGCGATGCCCGGCGCTGGCGTCTACCGCAGCCAGCTCGGACTCTGCTGCGCCGTCAGCCACGCCATCCGCGCAGCCGAACAATGCAGCGCTGCTCGCCAGCGTACCAGCGGATTTCAAAAAGCCACGACGATGAAGATAGACGGATTCGGGGGTTATTTCAGATGATGGCGTGTCGGAAGGTTTCTTAATCAGCAAGTGCGTAGTCCCTGACATGAAAAAATGGATATTACGCCTTTGAACGCTAATGTCGGATAAAATTCCGTGAAAAAGATTGAAGGTGCCGCAAATAACTTAGAAAAGGGCGACGAACTCGCCAGAGCGAGACTCTCTCAAAACGAAGCGGCGCTTCGCTCAGTAGCTTCCAACTAGCTTATCCGGCACAACGTCGCCAAAGCGATCTGTTGAGCGAACCAGCCTGGCACTAGATTCCATTAGGCGCTTGATATGCTGCAGCCGTAGTGAGACAGAGTGACCGGTGTTGGTAAGCTGCTGACCATCGACTGTGGCTATGTAGGAGGTCACTATACCGGCTAACTGATACCTTCCGCTAGCGGCATCGCAACGCAACAAACCGCCGCCGGAGACACCTGGAAACACCGGTGCACTCGTGACAACGGACTTGTCACGAACCGAGGACACCTGGCCCGTCTCTAGCGTTCTCGCCTGACCTAGCGGGAAACCACTAGTCCATACGGTCTCTTCCTTAAGCAATTCTTTACCGGCGATCGGCAAAGGCTCGACCGATCTGGTTTCAAGTTCAAACAATGCAAGATCTGACTCACCGTAAACCAGGAGCGGCTGAGCCAGCACTTGCCTTCCATCAACGTTAGCAAGAACCGGCGAATCTTTTTCCCAATCAACTGCATGAGCAACGGTGAGCAACCTGTCTTCTGCGACAATCACGCCCGTTGAAAAATTTCCGCCCTGTTGAATCTGAATGATCGCACGACCGATCGCGACATCTTCACTACAGTGATCACCGTCAAGCTTAGGCGGACTCTGAACGCTGGCATGTGTCAGCGTCGGTAGGAGAACGGCAGCTGGCATTACCAAAGCCAGCGCTGCCATTGCTTTAATGACTGAAAAACGAATAGACTCCGGTAACAGCGCGCAACTGGAAAATCTAATGCACGCCAAGGAGAAACGAAGCGACATAAAAGACTCCCGTGAGTGGACTATCAGCAAATCCTTTTTCACCACTCGCTTCTTTTAGTGTAGGCAGCCTTAGGTGGAATTGCGCTGAGTTTTCTCTCAAAACTGTCGCTCGGACCTCAAGTGCCGCCCTGAAAACACCTGAATCTATCATCACCTCTAAGAAAATCATTTTAAAAATCTCGGAAAATCAATGGCCTGGCTGCACGCAAAACTCTCATCTTCCTCTACGCCAGAAACCTGTAGTGATGAGAAAATTTATCGATCAAAATGGCTGGCGGCGACTCGCGAGCCACTCAGCCCATTTCAGCTCGCGGTCGCGGGCGGCTTGATTGCGGACCGAATTGAATGGATTTTCATCGCGGGCTATCAGGCTGCCATCAGGGCGCAGTTCCCGCTCACCGATTTCGACTTTCACAAAGCGAGTCACTGGCTCAGTGTCGCCGTCTCGGAATACAAAGCAGACAAGAATATTGCAGGCGTGAGTGTCACCACGTCCAACACGGGCACTAGGCTCGACGGAACCAAGTCCTGGATCGCAAGCTCAGATCATGTCGGTGCATTAATCGTAAAAGTCGGGCGAGGAGAAGAAAGCTGCAGCTTTTATGTGCCCGCGAACAAAGACGGCGTCACGATTGCTACCCAGTCAAACCCGCGAGTGATGCCTGCACTCTCGCAGGGCGAGGCGCGTTTCGAAGCGGTAAACGTCGATCAAGATACGGCAATTGATCGCATGTTACTTAAAACCTTCTCCGCGCAAGAGGCCCTGTTTATTTTTGTTGCAGCAACAGCTAGCCTGCGCGCGAACACAGAAAATGCAGACGCTGCATTCCGCCAGGATGCCGAGGGCTTACTTGCGAAGATAGAAAATCAATTGGCAGCACTCGACGCAGGCACCACACTTGATGCCAGCGAAATTAAGCCTCATTCCGAAAACTTTATGGAATTGTATGAGCGGTATCTCAAAATTCCCGCCATCGCTCGTTTGAATGGTCCTGCAGAGAAAAAGCTATTCTCAATCTATGCGGGCGTATAACAGTTATTGTCAGGCCTGGACTTGCAACACAACAGTCTTTGCAAATCGATCGTGTAAACAGCGCCGCGAGCCAGAAAAAACAAACAGTATATTGGCAAACTCCAACAGCCAGCCAATCAGCGGCAATAGCGGCACACCCCAATAAAATAAGTACCGTTTAACTAACTGAGATTTTTCCGGAACCGACCCTGCCAAACTCGCAATTCTAATACCCATCGTGCGCTTACCCCAGGTTTGACCATGCTCTAGCAACAGGCGGGCATTAACCAAGATAAAAACCGCAAGCGAAACGAGCGCCGTAAGCCAATACGACGAAAGTGACAGCTCCCCCGCGGCGAGGCTGGTCCACCCACCCGTGAGCCACGAAACAATAGCCATAACCGGTATCAGAATTATCAGATCGATGAAGTACGCCAGCAAACGGCGTATACGGCTGGCAAGATTGGATACATTCATTGCGCTTCTCTCGCTGAAAAAACGGACTAACTGCTGATTAAATGGCACTGCTAATGCCAATATTTTTCTACGGTGCGATAAAATCCAGCACCGCTGATTCAAAAATTTTCGAGCGTTGCACATTCAATGCGTGCCCCGCGCCCAGAACGGTGAATCTGCGTGCGTCAGGTATTTTTTCTGCCAGCAAATCAGCTTCGTTGAGATAGTGCGCATCATGTTCACCGACTATCACTAGCGTGGCCGCCGTAATCCTGTCTAGCTCCGACACCAGCGAAGGTCGATCGATTGTGACTCGAAAACAACCCTGAAAACCATCAACGCTCGCCTTGGCTATGATTTGACGGAGGCGATTCTCAAACTTTGAGTCGCGCTTCACACCATCAAAAAGCGGGCCGGAAAAATAATGCCAGTAGGTCTCTTCAATACCAGCGCTGTATAGCAGATCTTCGATCACCCTCGCCCGATCAATAATCGACTGAGGCAATCGCGAAGCCATTGCGGAGACAAGCACCAGCTTAGTCACGCGGCTAGGAGAACGAGCCGCAAATTTCATTGCTGCAATAGCTCCCATCGAGTATCCAAGTACCATCGCTGACTCAAGACCCAAATGATCGAGCACAGCGCAGAGATCATCGGCAAACTTATCCGCCGTGTAATGGATCGATCCGTCCTGCAAAAACGGGGGATGATCTGAATCACCGCTACCTCGCTGATCAAACGTGATCAGTTGATGATTCTCAGAGAATCGCGCCCTGTGTTCATCCCAAAGCGACTGATTCCAGCCCATCGCGTGACAGCAAACCAATGGCTCACCGCGACCGCTACACTGATACGCTATTTTGATATCACCGGCATAGGCAAACCCTTTTTCTATCTGCATATGCCCCAGACCTGTTTACTCACCATCAAAAGCCTCAAGCACTCAGGGTGCGTCACCAATATCATGCTGAAGCTCCTCAAGCTGATCTAGAACGCGCAAAAACTTCTCGCCGAAAGCGGTGACGTGGTACTCAACCCGTGGCGGCAGTTCGTTATAGGAAATCTTTTCGAGAATGCCAAACTGGGTGTTCTTGCGAAGGCAGTCATTCAACACTTTGGTCGTCAGCCCTTCAACACTGCGCACCATTTCTCCCGGGCGGTTTATCCCATTTGCCAACAGTTGATAAACCGTTAACGACCATTTACATCCGTAAATTGTTTCCAGCATCCGCGCACTGCGAGCAGGCGCAGATTTTCGCGAAAATAAATTTTCGTTTGCATTCATAAAGATGTACCAGAAAGTACCTACCCAACCAAAATGTACTGACTTTTCAGCAGCTTGCATTATCGATAAGTTTGCCCAATACCTTAACACAAAGCGGAGAAAACTATGAAACAGGCATCAATAGCGCTTATCGTTGGCGGTTCTAGCGGCATGGGTTTAGCAACGGCGCAGCGATTGGCCAAACGAGGTACCAGCGTGGTTATTTTGGGCAGGGACGCCAGCAAACTGGCGTCCGCAAAGCAGAGCATCACAGAGATTGCAGAGAATAATGCATCCGTAGAAACCTTACAGGTGAACCTTTATGCGCCCTCAGAGGTTCAAGCCGCAATAACTTCGGTAGGCGCCGAGAATCGGCATATTCAGTATTTGGTCAACGCCGCGGGCTACTTCAACCCTAAACCTTTTATCGATCACAGTAGCGATGACTACGACACTTACCATGAGCTCAACAAAGCGACATTTTTTATCACACAGGCTGTCGTGACTAACATGAGAGCGCATGGGGGAGGATCTATCGTCAACATCGGTTCGATGTGGGCGAAACAGGCGATCAAGGCAACCCCCTCTTCGGCCTACTCAATGGCTAAAGCCGGCCTGCATGCGTTTACTCAACACCTTGCTATGGAACTTGCAGAAAGCAACATACGCGTCAACGCCGTGTCGCCTGCGGTGGTTAAGACACCGATCTATGGGGCATTTATTGATCCTTCCGAGATGGACAGCGCGCTCGCGGGCTTCAATGATTTTCATCCGCTTGGGCGAATCGGAACACCCGACGATATCGCCGCAAGCGTGGACTTTCTTCTGGGCGAGGAGTCTAGCTGGGTTACTGGCGCGATCTGGGATGTCGACGGCGGCGTCATCGCCGGGCGAAACTAGCGAAACTAGCGAACCGTCGCGTAATCACAGGCGCTAAAGGCGAAATTCTTGCTGGGTGGCACAGTGGATCGTGCCTCCTCCTGAAGCAATCGCGTCGATAGCAATCTGCACAACCTCGCGATCGGGATGCGCCGCTTTAACAGCTTTAAAAGCTTCCCGGTCCGCAGTTCGATCGCCAAAAGCCTGCATGACGACAGCGTTATTACAAAGATAGTAACCGATATAACCCGCTGCGAAGTCGGAAACACCGTACTTACCCGAGAACTTTGTAGGCGCATCAATAACTGTCAGCGCCAATGCGTTACCGTCAGCATCGGTACTTCGCTCAAGTGTCTTAATGTTCTCTCGGGTGACCGCATAATCGTAAGATAGACGGTCGTTTTCCCGAGCAACTATCACCTGACCCGGGGATGAAAAACGCGCGTAAAAGTCGGTGTGGCCATCGGTAATATCCCTACCCGCAATCCCCTCTAGCCAGATAATCTTGCGCAGCCCCAGCAGTCGCTTCAACTCAGCTTCAATCTCCTCCAGCGTCGCGCCCGGATTCCTGTTGTCATTGACAATACAGCTTTTACTCATAATCGCTGTACCAGCCCCATCCACTTCAAAGCATCCACCCTCAAGCACCAGCTTTGAGCTAACAGCATCAACCCCAGCCTCTCTGGCTATAAACGATGCTACTTTTGCATCGCGAGCATGCATTTGTTTATTACCCCAACCGTTGAAGTTGAAATCAAGCGCACGCTTCTCGCCATTTGTGCCACGCACAAAGGTTGAACCGGTGTCACGCAACCAGAGGTCATCAAGCTCGCAAGTGATAGGCAGGATGGGATAAGCGCTCTTCGATGCGCCGAACAAGTTCTCTGCACTGGCTTTATGACTTTGGGGGACTAACAAAGAAACCGGCTCGTAACGCGCAATCGTTTTTGCGATGAGAGCAAGCTCGCGCTCCACCGCAGGCCGCTGACGCCGTGACCAAATTGTTTTGTTTGCAATGAACGCCATCCAGGTGCATTTATGAGGCGCACCCTCGTCTGGCATAGTAAAAGAATCTGACGACGTGCGCGCCATCACTGGCAAGCCTCTTGAAGCGGCAGCACCCGCGGTGATACCCAATAGCTGTTTAAGAAACTGTCGCCGTTGCGTCATAAACTGATGCGCTCCAACACGACTCGCAGTCCAGCTTTGTTCTAGCAGCACGGCGGGAACGGGCGCAGATCCTTCAACCTGGCCATACTATGGTTTGCGCCTGAGCTTGTTCCACACCGCGGCGATGGGCCCTGAAATGGCGTAAGTCGATGCGACAATAAAAAGGACCAACGGTGGATTGGCCGCGATGGCACCGAGTATGAGTAAGACAAAAAGCAACGCTACCACCGGGACACGACCGTCGAAGTCGATACCTTTAAAGCTCGTATAGCGGACGTTCATCACCATCAGGCAGCCGACAAGCGCAGTTTGCAGCGCCAGCACAGTAGCGATAGCAATGGGCAGGTTAGCCGGCGTATAGCCATATTCGCTTAGCAGCCACACCGTGCTCGCGACCAATGTAGCTGCTGGCGGGCTCGCCAAACCCGTAAAGTAGCGACTGTCGGCCTTATCAGCCATAGCGTTAAACCGCGCCAGCCTCACCGCCGCACCAGCCACATAAATAAATGCCACAGCCCAACCGGTCGTGCCCAAACCGCTTAGGCACCACATAAACATCACTAGAGCCGGTGCCAGACCAAATGTCACCATGTCAGAGAGCGAGTCAAACTCCTGTCCAAAGCGGCTTTGCGTATTCGTCAATCGAGCAATACGCCCATCAATACCATCCAGCAGCTGCCCGAAAAAAATCGCCAGCCCTGCCGCAGCAAACTGGCCATTGATTGCTGCAACAATTGCGTAAAAGCCTGCAAAAAGCGCCGCTGAGGTAATCAGGTTAGGCAGCAAGTAGATACCTCGACGCCTGACGATTTGTCCGCCCTCGGCAACTTCTTCAACATGCTCATCGACAAACTGATCAACGTCGAAACTCGAGCTGGACGGTTCGCCGCTGGTTTCGTTGCCAGCATTCGGCAGCGGAGTAATCGTTGCCTGTGTATCTTGCGAGGAATCATTCATCGGTATTTCTCTTCTCTTGGCGCAGTTTTAACCGCGCAACTCTCCAGTCGGCTGCAATTCGGAGACCGTCTCCCATATGGCCGCGATCAGCGGCGATGCCAGCTTACGCTTCAGCACACAAAGCCCCAGCTGAAACGGCTTAAAACTCTCGCTACGCAAGACCTGCTGCGGCCGCAGGACCTGTATTTTATCAGAAGCCGGGCTATTGCTCAGAACCAGCTCGGGGACAAGTCCAACGCCGAAGCCAAGCCCGACCATGCTCACGATTGCCTCGTGACCCGACACCTCAGCATAAACTTCTGGTCTGAGCCGTTTCTCGCGAAACCAGCCGTCAAGCCTCTGGCGACCGAGACCCCGCTCGGCCAACACCCAGGGGACTTCCCGCCATGCCAGATCGGGTGCCTCGCGTAGCTGATTGGCTATGCCCCCCTCACTGGGAGCTATGAAAACCAGGTCTGAAGAGGACAGTGGGGCTACCAGTGTACCTCCCGGTAAATTTTCGGGGATAGCGGCTATGACCAAATCTTCGCTCTCCTCTTTTAACTGGTCGAGCGAAAGCGCCTGATCTCCCGTGTGGACCCGTAAATGCACATTGGGATGCCTGACCCGCAGTTCCGCCAGAAGCGGCGCCAGAAGGCTGTGGCTTGCCGTTACCGAGCAATAGAGACTCACCTCGCCTACGAGCTCGCCACCGCGTCCAATTTCGCTTTGATAGCCATCCCAGGCGTCGAGTGAGAGCTGCGCAAACCGCGCATATGCCGACCCGGCCGGTGTCAATCGCACCTGCCGATTATCGCGCTCGAACAGACAGGCACCCGCCTGCGTCTCGAGTCTCTGCACCAGGCGCGAAAGCGCCGATGGACTCAAGGCGTGACGCTCAGCCGTGCGACCAAAGTGCAGGCTACTTGCCAGCGAAAGAAATATCTCGAGCTGCCGCATATCCAAAGTGAAATACCCTCATAAGCCAATATCAGCCTATTTTATGCCATTTATTGCAATATATATTGCATATATATCATTTTACGCAACAAAAGAAATCCGTACAATGCGACCCCCTTAAGTACTAAACCGATAAACCGGAGCATTGTCATGGCCAACTACTTCAACACACTTCCACTGCGCCTACAGCTGGAAGAACTCGCCAAATGCCGATTTATGCAGCAAGCGGAATTTGCTGACGGCTGCGATTACATCAAAGGCAAGAAAATCGTCATCATCGGTTGCGGTGCACAGGGGCTCAATCAGGGCTTGAACCTGCGTGACTCGGGCCTGGACGTATCCTACGCACTGCGTGAAGCTGCAATCGCAGAGAAGCGCGCGTCGTGGCAGAACGCAACTGACAATGGCTTTACTGTTGGCACCTATGAAGAACTCATACCTACCGCCGACATCGTGATGAATCTGACGCCCGACAAGCAACATAGCGATGTTGTTAGTACAGTAATGCCACTCATGAAAAACGGCGCATGCCTCGACTATGCACACGGCTTCAACCTCGTCGAGGAAGGCATGCAGGTAAGAGAGGACATCACGGTTGTCATGATGTGTCCTAAATGCCCGGGTTCTGAAGTGCGCGCTGAGTACGTTCGTGGATTTGGCGTACCAACTCTAATCGCCGTGCACCGGGAAAACGATCCGAACGGCGATGGCCTCGACATTGCCAAAGCGCTCGCGGCGGGCACTGGCGGCCACAAGGCGGGTGTACTGGAGTCCTCACCGATCGCAGAAGTTAAGTCCGACCTGATGGGCGAGCAAACCATCCTGTGCGGTATGCTGCAAACGGGTTCAATTCTGTGCTACGACAAAATGGTTGAAAAAGGTATCGAGCCCGGCTACGCCTCCAAACTGATTCAGTACGGTTGGGAGACGGTGACCGAGGGGCTCAAGATTGGCGGTATAACCAATATGATGGACCGACTCTCAAACCCTGCCAAGATTGAAGCCTTTGAATTGGCTGAAGAGCTGAAAGACATCATGCGAGCACTCTATCAGAAGCATCAGGACGACATCATGAGCGGCCATTTCTCCAAAACCATGATGGAAGACTGGGCAGCTGACGACAAGAATCTGCTGGGCTGGCGCGCTGCGACCGCCGAGACCGCTTTTGAAAAGTCAGAGAATACCGACGCTGAAATTAGCGAGCAGGAGTACTACGACAACGGCATCTTGATGGTAGCCATGGTCAAAGCGGGCGTTGAGCTAGCCTTTGAAACGATGGTTGATGCTGGAATCAAGGATGAGTCAGCGTACTATGAATCTTTGCACGAAACCCCATTGATTGCGAATACGATCGCGCGCAAAAAGCTCTATGAGATGAATTGCGTCATCTCAGACACCGCAGAGTATGGCTGTTATCTGTTTGACCACGCCTGCAAACCTTTGCTAGCGGACTTTATGAAAAACATCGATACTGATGTCATCGGAAAAGGTCTGGACGCAGAGGACAACGGAGTTGATAACATGCAGCTCGTAGCGGTCAATGCGGCTATCCGCAATCACCCGGTTGAAACAATCGGCCGTGAACTGCGCTCCTATATGACTGATATGAAGAAAATCGTTTAGCAACTTGGCAAACACCCGAACAATAACGTCGGGAGTTACCCAGAAAAAAAGGCGCCCTCCGGGCGCCTTTTTTTGCGGTAGAACCATGCTCTTTAACCCAGCTAGTTACCTTGCTCCACGCCCGATCGCAATCGTTTTGCCTTTAGGCGCTCCAGAGGCCTGTCCACAAAACGGATAATAATCGTGGCGATCAAGACGCAAATTAAAAGGCTGACTATCGCAACGGTATATCCTGATGAAGTCGCGTCTTTCACGGGCTCACCATAAATCAAATAGGCTAGCACCAAACCCACCTGCCAGTGCATCAAATAGATAGGATAAGAGTAATCACCTATCAACTTATCGACTTTGGCGCTTACCACCGGCCAGCGTCTGTCCATGGCGATTTCATAGCAGAGCAAAATAGAAATAAAGAAGCTCACGTAAAACCCTGTCTGGAAATACTCGGGAACGATCAAGGTCGCAATCGCATTGCCTATCAGCAAGGCGGTCAATGTTGCCGGTGAGCTTACCCAGCTGTCAGAAATAGAAATAAACCCCTCTTTCTTTCTGAAATAGATAAAAGCGCCAATGGCAAAGGGTAAAGACGCGGCAGGTATGGGGAAATACTTGTAAGGCCAGCTAACGCCCGCGATCTGGCAGTAGACGACGTAGGCCAGCGAGAAAAAGAGCCAAATCGCCACGCGAAGCTTTGTCTTAGAAAGACCAAGACAAATGCAAAGATAAAAAAAGAGCTCAACGGTAATCGCCCACGTGGTCGGCGCGAGATTCGGGGCAACCTTGTTCGGGAATTCAGCGACATAGACCATACTTAAAACGCTTAACCATTCAGCCACCGACGAGGGCATATAAATAAGTTCGTTGTAGCTAACGGCAAACTCAGCGCCCACAACAGCCAGAACGCCAAGCGTCAGAACTAGCACAAACCAATAGCCAGGATAGAGGCGAATAAAGCGATTCAAGGCAAAGCGGCGACGCCCGTCCAGAGTAAAGCCGTAAGCCTCATGCATAATATGCGTCATGAGGTAGCCACTAATCATGTAAAAAGCGAAAACGGCATAGGTACCAATCTGCCATTGATCGGTCAGATGGCCAACTAACACCATCACGGCAAGTATTGTTCTGAGTACGCCAAACATAGATTTTATTTTTTATTGCTGTGGTCAGCTTATTCTAACCAGCTTTTCCTCATCCCGCGAATTCGCGAACTCATCTAACGGTCCTGCCTAGAGCAGATCAGCGCTCCGCGAGCGAAGAAAGATACCTTGCATATCTTCACCAGCATATAGGCTATCGTAAGCGCATAGGGGCTCGCTCTCAGCGTGTTTTAAAATAATCTCGCTTCGCAACACTAGGCATACTATCGCCGTCGCAGCTTCTCGCACCCCTCGCAAGTACAGCAAACTAAACCCACCTTTGCAGCATAAAAAAACCGCGCCTTGTGAGCGCGGTTTTTATTAAAACGACTACGAAAGGGTCTATTCGTCATCGTCGAAATCGAAATCATCGTCAAAATCAAAGCCATCGGTTTGAGGGCGATCAACGAGCTCAACATAGGCCATGGGCGCTTTATCACCCGTGCGGTAGCCCGCTTTCAGGATTCGCACATAGCCGCCAGGACGATCTTCGTACCGAGGACCCAGCTCACCAAAAAGCTTGCCGACGCTAACTTTGCTGCGCGTGCGGTCAAAAGCCAAACGACGATTAGCAACGCTATCCTCTTTTGCGAGCGTAATCAGAGGCTCAGCAACTCGACGCAGCTCTTTAGCCTTGGGCAAGGTTGTTTTAATTAACTCGTGCTCGAACAGTGAGTTCGCCATATTGCGGAACATCGCTTTGCGGTGTGACGCGTTGCGGTTCAGCTGTCGGCCGGAATGACGGTGACGCATAACAAAAACCTTCTATTTCTAATCGCTTTCCAGATTTGTCTAGCAAGCGGAATTTAGACCATCAGCTTGTCTTCGCTGCGAAGAGTCGCTGGGGGCCAGTTATCTAAACGAAGGCCCAGTGAGAGCCCGCGAGAGGCAAGCACGTCTTTGATCTCGGTCAAAGACTTCTTGCCCAGGTTTGGTGTTTTGAGCAGCTCCACTTCGGTACGCTGAACAAGATCACCAATGTAGTAAATGTTTTCTGCCTTGAGGCAGTTCGCTGATCGAACCGTGAGCTCAAGGTCATCGACCGGCCGCAGAAGAATCGGATCGATCTCTTCTTCCTGCTTGGCAGGTTCACTTTCCTGCTCACCTTCCAGATCCACAAATACAGCCAACTGCTGTTGCAGAATCGTGGCAGCGCGGCGTATGGCTTCCTCAGCATCGAGAGTGCTGTTAGTCTCGAGATCAATAATCAATTTGTCGAGGTCAGTGCGCTGCTCAACACGCGCGCTATCCACAACATATGACACACGTCGAACCGGGCTGTACGAGGCATCCAGCTGCAGGCGGCCAATCGCTTTCCCTTCTTCGTCATCTGTCTGACGCGAATCGACAGGCTGATAACCGCGGCCTGAGGTCACGGTAATGCGCATTGAAATCTCAGCACCTTCGTTCAGGTGAGCGATCACCAGATCGGGATTCTTGATCTCAACTTCGTGATCAACCTGGATATCACCAGCTGTCACTACACCAGGACCTTGCTTGGTGAGCTTGAGTACTGTGGTATCACGCTCATGCAGGATCACAGAAATTCCCTTCAGATTGAGCAGGATCTCAATAACGTCTTCCTGCACACCTTCGATCGCGCTGTACTCATGCAGCACGCCATCAATTTCAACTTCACTGACTGCTGCACCGGGCATCGATGACAACAGGATTCTTCTCAGGGCATTTCCTAGCGTATGTCCGAAACCCCTCTCTAAGGGCTCGAGCGTAATTTTGGCTCGAGTGTCGCTCAACTGCTCAACATCAATCAAACGGGGGGTTAAGAAATCGCTACCAACACTTGACATATCGTTACCTGCAATTGAGTTGTATATTGAGGCTAGTCGAGTAACGCGCTTTGGATTCTATCGATGTATGTCGAGCGCGACCTTGTATGATCTCGCGGCTACACCATCATTTCACAAAGCAGAAGTCTCTCGAGCCACTTCTAATCTGTTCTCTCGCCGACATCCGATCCGGCGGTTTTGCTGAAGGGAGTAACCCGCTTTCAGCCAACGGCAAAACGACAGGCCTGCCAACGATGCGTCGAAGGCAAGTCCGTCTTGTGTATTACTTGGAGTAGAGCTCGACGATCAAGCTTTCGTTAATCTCTGAGGGAAGATCTGCACGCTCAGGCGCTGATTTATAAGTACCCTCAAACTTGCTTTCATTAACCTCGATCCAGTCGACATGGCCGCGCTGCGCCGCCAGAGACATTGCCGATTGTATGCGGAGCTGCTTTTTCGCCTTCTCGCGCAGGGTAATTACGTCTCCAGCCTGAACCTGGTAAGAGGGAACGTTGACACTCTCACCGTTTACGAGCACCGAGCGGTGCGAAACGAGCTGCCTAGCTTCTGCACGGGTCGAGCCAAAACCAATACGATATACAACGTTGTCCAGTCGGCCTTCCAGTAACTGAAGCAGGTTCTCACCTGTTGCGCCTTTGCGCTTAGCAGCGGTTTTGTAATAGTTTCTAAACTGCTTTTCGAGCACGCCATACATACGACGAACTTTTTGCTTCTCACGTAGCTGAACACCGTAGTCAGAGAGTCGACCACGACGTGCGCCATGCATACCAGGAGAAGATTCTGCGCGGCATTTTGAATCAAGTGCGCGGACACCGCTCTTAAGGAAAAGATCAGTGCCTTCCCTTCTTGCCAGCTTACATGTTGGGCCTAAATATCTAGCCATAATTCAAGTTTCTCTCAATCAATCCTTAGTCGTCTGCCAGCGCGCTAGCCTGACAACAACCTTAAACGCGTCGACGTTTTGGAGCACGACAGCCGTTGTGTGGAATCGGCGTCACGTCGGTGATGCTATTGATGTTGTACCCACAGTTATTCAGGGCTCTCACCGCAGACTCACGACCGGGGCCAGGGCCTTTGACGCGGACGTCCAGATTCTGCAGGCCGTATTCTTTAGCCGCAGTACCCGCGCGCTCGGAGGCTACCTGAGCCGCAAACGGGGTGCTTTTTCGCGAACCACGAAAGCCGGAACCGCCTGAAGTCGCCCAGGACAGTGCGTTGCCCTGACGATCAGTGATCGTAATAATGGTGTTGTTAAAAGACGCATGAATGTGGGCTACGCCATCAGATATCGTCTTTTTGACCTTCTTCTTACCAGTTGAGCCAGGCTTGGCCATACTTTCCTACCTAAAAGTGCTGCTTACTTAACTTGTCGAAACGCTATTTACGAATTGGCTTACGCGGGCCTTTTCGAGTGCGCGCATTGGTTTTAGTGCGCTGACCACGCAGAGGAAGCCCCTTGCGATGTCGCAGGCCGCGGTAACAGCCAAGGTCCAACAAGCGCTTGATATTCATAGAGATTTCTCGCCTCAGATCACCCTCTACGCTCAGCTTGCCAACCTCGTTACGAAGCTTGTCGATTTCTTCTTCTGAAAGCTCGGCAATTTTGGTCGACGGTGCGATATTGACTGCTTCACAAAGATTGAGAGCGGTCGTTTTGCCAACGCCAAAGATGTGCGTCAGCGAAACTGCTGCGTGCTTGTGGTCAGGAATGTTGACTCCAGCGATACGAGCCATTAAATCTCTCCAGTTCTTCTTAATTCAAAACGCCAGAATGCAGTCCAGCACCCGGCTTTTTAGCGTGATGACTTCTGTTTTGGCCAGATTTGGCCCACAAAAGCACGGCACCATGAAAAAGGCGCGCAAGAATACCCGCGCACATAGCAAAAATCAATCGGCATATGACTGCTTTCTGCGGCCATTTGCCCTAGATTCTTGAATTCAGCCAAATTACCCCTGACGCTGCTTATGACGTGGCTCAGCGCTACAGATCACGCGAACCGAGCCATTGCGGCGGATAATTTTGCAGTTTCGGCAGATCTTTTTTACCGATGCTCTTACTTTCATGATGACAACTCCTCAAACAACGACGCGACCTAGCGAGGACGTACGCCGCTGCCTCCAAAATTTTTCAAATTGGCCTTCTTCATCACAGAGTCGTATTGATGCGACATCAAGTGAGACTGGACCTGCGACATAAAGTCCATCGCGACTACAACAACAATTAGCAGCGATGTTCCTCCAAGGTAAAACGGCACGTTGGCTGTCACCTGCAGAAACTGGGGTAACAGACAGATCACGGCCATGTAAATACCACCGAACATCGTCAGCCTGGTCAGGACACCATCGATATAGTCCGCCGACTGGCGACCCGGCCTGATACCTGGAATAAATGCACCCGATCGCTTCAGGTTTTCAGCCACATCGTCAGGGTTGTACATCAATGCGGTGTAAAAGAAGCAGAAGAAAATAATCAGTGCCGAGAACAACAGCACGTTGAGCGGCTGGCCCGGGCTGATATAAAAAGCCAGCTGCTGTAGCCAGTCGCCAGTCACTGAATCCTCTCCAGATTGACCAAACCACGTTGCAATGGAGGCCGGAAACAAAAGGATGCTCGAGGCGAAAATCGCCGGAATTACACCCGCCATGTTGACTTTAAGCGGCAAATGGCTGCTTTGCGCGGCAAAGACTTTTCGACCCTGCTGACGCTTGGCGTAGTTCACCGTAATCCGACGCTGCCCTCGCTCGATGATTACGATAAAAAAGATCAACGCAAATGCGAATAAGAGAACGCCCAACAACAAAAGGAAGTTCATCTCGCCCTGTCTGGCCTGCTCAAGCGATTGAAAAACCGCGGCCGGCAATCCGGCGACGATGCCTGCAAAGATCAGTATGCTAATGCCGTTACCAATGCCTCGCTCGGTGACCTGCTCACCAAGCCACATCATGAACACAGCACCGGTAACCAGCGAGACCACTGCAGGCAGGAAAAATGCCATACCAGACGAGTAGGCTAAACCCTGACTCGCCAGACCCGAGGCCATACCGGCAGACTGTATCAAAGCCAACACAACGGTCAGGTAGCGCGTGTATTGCGTGATTTTGCGTCGCCCAGCCTCGCCTTCTTTGCGCAATTGCGAAAGGGTCGCACTCACGGCCCCCATTAACTGCATGATGATCGACGCCGAAATATACGGCATGATCCCCAGAGCCAGAATACTCATGCGCTCCAGCGCACCACCGGAGAACATATTGAACATCGCCAGGATGGTTCCCGAGTTCTGCTCAAACATCTGTGCAAGACGATCTGGGTTAATACCGGGCACAGGTATATGTGTACCGATCCGATAAACCAGTATCGCCAGTAACACAAAACGGAGCCTCGCGAACAGTTCGCTTAGCCCCGTCTGCATGTTGGGTGATAATCCGGGATTGGCCATAAAGTTAAATAAAAATCTGTCTAGGGATTGTCGCTGCTAGCGTGATCATGTGGAGACAACGCCCCCGATCCAAAACTAGTCTTCGACTTTTCCGCCCGCTTTTTCGATGGCTTCGCGTGCGCCTTTGGATACACGCAAACCTTTGACTGTTACAGCTCTACCAACCTCACCTTGCAAAAAGACCTTGGCCTGCAAGATATGATGACCAATGATGCCCGCTTCTTTCAAAGAAAGCAGATCAACCATGTCACCTGCAACCGAAGCCAACTCGCCGGTTCTGACCTGATCGGAGAAACGCCCGATACGTGAAGTGAAACCGTACTTTGGCAGGCGCTTTTGCAGTGGCATCTGGCCACCCTCGAAACCTGGTCTTACGCGGCCGCCTGATCGAGACTTCTGACCTTTGTGACCACGCCCACAGGTTTTACCCAAACCGCTACCAATACCGCGGCCGACGCGCTTGGCGGCTTTCTTATGGCCGGGCGCTGGGCTCAGTGTGTTTAGTCGCATTTGCTCGCTCATCTTAAAACCTGCTCAATTCTCAATAACTCTGACTGACCTTAAATTCAGCAGAAGACTTTAATCCAGCACTTTGACCAGATAGTAAACCTTGTTAATCATGCCGCGCGTTGAGGGCGTATCTTCTACCTCAACAACATGACCAATACGGCGCAAACCAAGACCGCGCAAACAGGCTTTATGAGACTTAAGGCGTCCCGCGCTGCTTTTGACCTGTTGCACCTTTACTGTATTCGCAGACATTTTGCTCGCTCCGACTCTCTACTAACCGAGTCAATAATAAAACCGCTTTACGCAGTAACTTCCTCTACCGTTTTGCCACGCTTGGCAGCAACTGACTCAGGCGAACGCATATTCGCGAGGCCTTTGATTGTGGCGCGAACCACATTGACCGGATTAGTCGAGCCGTAGCATTTTGCCAATACGTTGTGAACACCCGCTACTTCAAGCACGGCACGCATCGCACCACCCGCGATGACACCAGTACCCTCTGAAGCAGGCTGCATGTAAACCTTTGAGGCACCATGGTTCGCTTTAACCGGGTACTGCAATGTACCCTCTGTCAGATCTACGCTTACCATGTTGCGGCGAGCAGACTCCATCGCTTTCTGAATTGCCAGAGGCACTTCGCGTGCCTTACCACGACCAAAACCAACGCGACCATTACCGTCACCCACTACAGTGAGGGCAGTAAAACCGAAGATACGACCACCCTTCACCACTTTGGCAACGCGGTTTACCTCAACAAGCTTTTCCTGCAGGCCTTCTTCGTTTTCTTTCTGTGTGTCTTTAAACGCCATAATCGTCTTCCTAAAATCCGCGCCTTAAAACTCAAGGCCCGCTTCGCGAGCCGCATCAGCTAATGCCTTGACGCGGCCGTGGTATTTGTAACCGCTACGGTCAAAAGCAACGTTTGCCACACCGGCAGTTTTGGCACGCTCAGCGATAAGTGCACCAACTCTCTTTGCGGCTTCGACGTTACCTGTCGCATCGGCACGCAGATCTTTTTCAACCGTCGAGGCCGAAGCGATCACGCGACCACCGTCTGCGGCTATAACCTGCGCATAGATGTGTCGAGGTGTTCTCGTCACACTCAAGCGGTCAAAGCCGAGCTGACGGATCTTGACGCGGCTACGACGTGCTCTGCGCAATCTTGCCTGTTTCTTAACGTTCATTCTTGAATACCTGGCTTACTAAACGCTTAATGAATTCGCCTACTTCTTCTTGGCTTCTTTACGTCTGACATACTCGTCGGCGTAACGAACACCTTTACCTTTGTAAGGCTCTGGCGGACGGAATGCTCTGATATCGGCCGCTACCTGTCCAACCTGTTGCTTGTCGATACCCTTCACAACAATCTCAGTCTGCGATGGAGTTTCTGCAGTGACGCCTTCTGGAAGCTCATAATCAACGGGATGAGAAAAACCGAGCGTGAGATTAAGCGTCTTACCAGCAGCTTTAGCCCTGTAACCTACGCCATTGAGCACAAGCTTTTTCTCGAAGCCCTCGCTGACACCGGTCACCATATTGTTGACCAGAGAACGCATGGTTCCCGCCATCGCTTTAGAAAGCTTGCTGGAGTCTTTGGCAGCGAACGTCGCTGAACCATCCTCAACTTTGACTTCTACACCAGCATGCGAAGCAATGGACAAAGAGCCTTTTCCGCCCTTGGCAGAAATCTGCTCACCATCAACCTTCAGCTCAACGCCAGAGGGAAGTACCACAGGGCTATTTGCAATACGTGACATGTCTAATACCTAATCTCAGTGATCGCCTTGATCGCTGCTTAAAATACTGTGCAGAGCACTTCGCCACCAATACCAGCCTGGCGCGCCTGCTTGTCTGTAATCACACCTTTGTTGGTGGAAACAATCGCTACACCCAATCCGCCGCGAACCGAAGGCAGCTCATCACAGCCTTTGTACGCCCGCAGACCCGGGCGACTAACGCGCTGGATCTCTTCGATAACTGGCTTGCCATCAAAGTAGCGAAGCTGAATGGTCAGAACCGACTTGGCGCCTTCACTCTCTACCTGAAAGCCGTCGACATAACCTTCCTGCTGAAGCACCTTGGCAATCGCCGCCTTGGACTTGGACGAAGGCATGCTCACGCTGAGTTTCTCAGCCATTTGCGCGTTTCGGATTCTTGCCAGCATATCGGCGATGGGATCTTGCATACTCATAACTAGATACTCTTAACCTTTGCCTTACCAGCTCGCTTTAACCAAACCAGGCACATAGCCCTTCATCGCTGCTTCGCGCAGTTTGTTGCGGCACAGACCAAACTTTCTGTACACGCCGTGAGGACGACCGGTAACCTGACAGCGTCGCTGCTGCCGAACCGGGCTCGCGTCACGCGGAAGCTTCTGCAGTGCCATTTGCGCGTCCCACTTCTCTTCGTCAGACGCTGTTGCGCTGCTGATTACAGCCTTGAGTGCCGCGCGCTTTGCAGCGTACTTCGCAACAGTCTTGGCGCGCTTGCGTTCACGCTGAATCATTGATTGCTTGGCCATAGTCTTCTCTTAAGTCCTGAACGGAAAGTTAAACGCAGAAAGCAATGCACGACCTTGATCGTCGTTTTGCGCTGTGGTTGAAATACAAATATTCAAACCGCGAAGCTTATCGATTTTGTCGTAATCAATCTCAGGGAAAATGATCTGCTCGGTAACGCCCATAGAGTAGTTGCCACGACCGTCAAAAGCCTTGGGGCTCAAGCCACGGAAGTCACGAATACGAGGGATCGCTATCGAGATCAGGCGATCCAGAAATTCGTACATCCGCTCGCTGCGCAAAGTAACTTTACAACCGATAGGCCATTCTTCGCGGACCTTAAAGCCTGCGATAGATTTTCGCGCGCGGGTTACCACAACTTTCTGACCGGCAATCTGCTCCATATTGCTAACAGCGTGCTCCAGAACCTTTTTGTCGCCCAGCGCTTCACCAACACCCATATTGAGGGTGATCTTGGTAATACGCGGTACTGCCATGACGTTATCCAGACCTAGCTCTTCCTTTAGTTTCTTGGAAAGCTCGCTGTCGTATAACTCTTTTAACCTAGCCATGCTCGTTTAACCTGATTAAATTCTCTTGTACCTTGCTTCGCGTGTCTGTCTGTTTACAGATCTACAACGTCACCGCTCGACTTGAAAAAGCGAACTTTCTTGTCGCCTTCAACACGGATACCGATGCGCTCTCCTTTACCCGATGCAGGGTTATAGACCGCCACGTTAGACACCTGAATCGGTGCTTCTTTCTCTACGATTCCACCAGCAACACCCGCCTGAGGGTTGGGTTTGGTGTGACGCTTGATCATATTGATACCGGAAACCAGCACGCGATCATCGCCAACAATCTGCAATACCTTGCCGCGCTTACCTTTGTCTTTGCCGGCAAGCACGATTACTTCATCTTCGCTTCGAATCTTGTTCATAGTCTTTCAGGTTTCTTTCAATACGCTTGTTAAAACGCCTGCAGTAATTTGCCTGGCACGCGCCAGAGCTATAGAACCTCGGGGGCAAGCGAGATGATTTTCATAAACTTCTCGCTACGCAGCTCTCTGACAACTGGCCCAAAGATACGGGTACCGATAGGTGCATGCGACGCGTTGAGAAGAACCGCTGCGTTGTCATCAAATTTAATCAGTGAACCGTCTGGCCGGCGAACACCTTTTTTGGTGCGCACGACAACTGCGTTCATGACCTGACCCTTTTTAACCTTGCCACGAGGGATTGCCTCTTTAACGGTCACTTTAATAATGTCACCGACCCGCGCATAACGACGGTGCGAGCCACCCAACACCTTGATACACATGACGCGACGTGCACCGCTGTTGTCAGCTACTTCAAGATAGCTCTCTGTTTGAATCATCTCTAGGCTCCAAAACTGCTACTTAACTACCGTCTTTCAATTTTCTTACTTGATACTCGATCAGTTAGATCGACACCGCCTTCTCGACTACGTCTTGAAGCATCCAGGTTTTTGTCTTCGATAAAGGTCTGGATTCGCGAATCGAGACCACGTCACCAATGCCGCACTCGTTGTTTTCATCGTGTGCATGCAGCTTGGTTGAACGCGTAATGTACTTACCATAGAGAGGGTGTTTAACACGACGCTCTACCAATACCGTAATGGTTTTGTCCATCTTGTCGCTCACGACTTTGCCCTGCAAAACACGCGCGTTACTTTGATTGTCAGACATGTGGGTTGCTCTCTACTCTCGTATATTTGGTCAACAAGCCAATAGCCTTACAGGCTATTGAGAACCGTTTTAATTCGCGCAATATCGCGCTGGTTCTGCTTCAACAAGTGGGTCTGGCCCAGCTGACCAGTTACCTTTTGCGTGCGCAGTCTAAACTGCTGTTCCAGCAACTCATGCAATTCTTTCTGCAAGTCGTCCTGAGACTTCTCGCGCAATTCGCTCGCTTTCATGGCTTACATTACCGTACGTTTTACAAAAGTTGTTGGAAGAGGCAACTTCGCTGCAGCCAGCTCAAATGCCTCGCGCGCCAGCTCTTCAGGCACACCCTCAACTTCATATAGAATTTTTCCAGGCAACACCTGGGCCACCCAGTACTCAACGTTACCCTTACCTTTACCCTGACGAACTTCAAGAGGCTTCTCTGTAATTGGCTTGTCAGGGAAAACGCGGATCCAGATCTTACCGCCACGCTTGATGTGACGGGTCATCGCTCGACGCGCAGCCTCAATCTGGCGCGCTGTAATGCGACCGCGACCAGTACACTTGAGGCCGTATTCACCAAAGCTAACTTTGCTACCACGGTGAGCAAGACCTCGGTTCCGCCCTTTCTGGACCTTGCGAAACTTGGTTCTTTTCGGTTGTAACATCTTTTTGTCCTACTACCTTTTAATCAGCTAGCCAGAGATTAGCCTTCAGCCTTTGCTTCAGTATCCAGAACTTCACCTTTGAAGATCCAGACTTTGATTCCAAGAATGCCGTATGTGGTCAGGGCTTCGTGAGTCGCGTAATCGATATCGGCACGCAGCGTATGCAGAGGAACACGACCCTCGCGGTACCACTCAGAACGCGCGATTTCAGCACCACCCAAACGTCCACCAACCTGGACCTTGATCCCTTCGGCACCAGCGCGCATAGCGTTTTGCACGACGCGCTTCATCGCTCGACGAAACATCACACGACGCTCTAGCTGACCAGCGATATTTTGCGCAACAAGCTTAGCTTCCAGATCCGGCTTGCGAATTTCTTCAATATTGATATGAACAGGCACACCCATCTTCTTGGTCAGATTTTGTCTGAGCTTATCGACGTCCTCACCCTTCTTACCGATCACAATACCCGGCCGCGCCGTGTGTATTGTCAAACGCGCTGTTTCAGCAGGGCGCTCGATAACTACCTTACTGACTGACGCACTCTTTAGCTGCTCTTCAACGTACTCCCTGACTTCCAGGTCGCTGACAAGACGCTCTGCGTAGTTTTTGCCGTCGGCATACCAGACTGAGCTGTGCTCTTTGGTAATACCGAGACGTATACCGGTAGGGTGGACTTTCTGACCCATAGGGTTCTCCTAAACTCCGACTAAACCTTAAGGCGACCTAGTCGGCCACTTTGACTGTAATATGACACGAGCGCTTCAAAATACGATCCGCACGGCCCTTTGCTCTAGGACGCAGACGTTTCAGCGTGCGACCTTCGTTTACAAAAACGGTAGACACTTTCAACTCGTCGACATCTGCGCCTTCGTTGTGCTCTGCATTAGCGATCGCCGAATTAAGGACCTTAAGCACAATCGCCGCCGCCTTCTTCTTGCTGAAGTTCAGAATGTCGAGCGCATCTTCAGCTGACTTCCCGCGAATCTGATCTGCAATCAGACGCACTTTTTGTGGGGAAATCTGCGCGCCTGTCAGGGTTGCTGCAACTTCCATCGTTGAACTCCAAATACTCTTTTAATCTTCAAATAAAACGTTTGCCAAATCTCGCGATACGCAAAATGCAATTATCGCTTGGCCTTCTTATCTGCCACGTGACCACGATAGGTTCTGGTGGGCGAGAACTCACCCAACTTATGGCCCACCATATCTTCAGTCACAAAAACCGGGACGTGCTGCTTGCCGTTGTATACCGCGATCGTAAGACCAACCATATCGGGCGAAATCATGGAGCGACGCGACCATGTTTTAATCGGACGCTTCTCACCTTTCTCGACAGCATCTTCAACTTTCTTCATGAGGTGAAGATCGATAAAGGGGCCTTTCTTTAATGAGCGTGGCACTGTGTATTTCCTCTAAGCTTTGCTTCAACTGGCGATCGGGCTTATTTTGCCTTGCGTCGACGAACGATTAGTTTATCGGTACGCTTGTTCTTACGCGTCTTATAACCTTTAGTCGGCGTACCCCATGGGCTAACCGGGTGACG
>CAZDEW010000026.1:0-11457 GCA_964504585.1 uncultured Pseudomonadales bacterium
TCGCGGCGTCCTGCCGCTCGCACGTTAACAGTCAGGCCGCCTTCGGCAGTTTGAAGCTGAAGAAAAGAGCACAACCGTTATCTATCGACGAACGCAGCCCGAAGGCATATAAACATCTAGCCGCTCAGAAGCGAGCAGCGCGAGACTTCTGCCAACCTCAAGTAGCCGAGCTGTACTAAGGATGGTGACAAGCAGCGCATTGCAGACATAGGCGGTCAAGCGGCCTTTCGCTTGTCGGCTTTGCTCTTATCTTTGCCGATCAAAGATAAGTCGCCTGCGGGGGCGAGTCCCCGCATCTTGCTGGGCGCCTAGCCCAGTTGATTGCTGTGGCGATAGCCACAAAAGAATTAAGGTTAACGGACTCTTTCCCGCATGGTGACGAACTCCTCTGCGGCAGTTGGGTGGATGCCAATGGTAGCGTCCAGTTGCTTTTTGGTTACGCCGAGTTTCATTGCCACAGCAAGCCCCTGAATAATCTCACCGGCTTCAGCGCCCAGCATGTGGATGCCGAGCACTTTATCACTAACGGGATCTACCAGAATCTTCATAAAGGTGCGCTCCTGGTTTTCCGTCAGTGTCAGTTTTAAGTGCCGGAAATCGGATTCAAATACCGCAACCTCCGGATAACGCTGTCGCGCCTCTTCTTCACTTAAACCAACCGTGCCGATATTCGGCTGTGAGAATACCGCGGTCGCAATATTGCTATAGTCGACAGTTGTCGGCGAATCGCCATACTGTGTGTTTGCGAATGCCATTCCCTGCTCGAGTGCAACCGGTGTAAGCGCTGGCGTCCCGATGATATCGCCGAGAGCGAAAATACTTTCGACACTGGTTTGGAAAAATTCGTCTACTACGATCTCGCCACTTGAATTTTTCTCGACTCCAAGTGCTTCAAGTCCAAGATTATCAGTTAGCGGTGGCCGCCCGGTCGCATACATCACCGCATCATAGCGATGTTTCGTGCCATCCGTTAGTTCGAGCTGCCTTTGAGTGCCCGCCTCAGCTATCTCAGTCACCTCGGTATTGAGCAGCACTTTAATTCCTTTCTTTCTCATTTCATCAAGCAAATGATCACCCAACGCCAGGTCCATTTTCTTCAGGACATTTGAACCTCTGTAAATGAGGGTCGTATCAACACCCCAACCCTGAAAAATACCTGCAAACTCGAGCGCAATGTATCCGCCCCCGATGATAGCGATAGACTCTGGAAGCGAATCCATCTCAAATACATCGTCCGATGTAATACACAAATCAGCCCCTTTCACGGTGGGGACACTAGCACCACAACCGGTGGCTATCAGAATTTTCTCAGCAGAAAATGTTTTCTCACCGACCGTGACATGGTGATCATCTTGCAAACTCGCCCAACCACGATGAATCTCGACACCGGCGTTTTCTAGAATGTTCTGATAGATGCCATTCAAACGCTGAATCTCACGGGTTTTATTGTCACGTAGCGTAGGCCAGTCAAACTTCAAACTGCTCTGATCGAATTCCCAGCCATAGTGCTTCGCATCATGAAAGTCGTGCTGAAAGTGTGAGCCGTAATAAAAGAGCTTTTTGGGCACACAGCCAATGTTGACACAGGTGCCGCCGAGAAATCTCGCTTCGGCAACTGCAACGCGTGCGCCTTTGGCAGCAGACATGCGCGCAGCGCGAACACCGCCGGAGCCAGCACCGATAACAACAAGATCGTAGTCGTACAAAATAATTATCCTTTGTTGATTGTGTTTGAAGCGATATCTGCAGCAGCTATTAATTAGCTTTGGACTACTGACCGCGCAGAACCCTTTCAAGTTCCGCAGCGCCGAGTTTAGCAGATAACACAACACGTCAGGGAGAGCTGAGGGGACTCGCCGCCGCGGGTTTCCGTGGCTGCCGCCACAGGGTGTGTGGGGTCTCGGCCCCACGGCCGACTGACTTTTTTATTCGCGACTTCCTGTCGCTCACCCTACGGGCTTTCGTGAAACCTTCGCTCCTGCTCGGTTTTCTACAGCGAAAAAAGTGAGCAAAAACGCCGCCCAGTCAATCCTGCCCTTCGGGTTCCCTCAGTCGACCTGTCTTTATAACTAACCGCGCAGAATGCACATCCTGTGCAACTGCGCTCTCGCGGCGTCCTGCCGCTCGCACGTTAACAGGCAGGCCGCCTTCGGCAGTTTGAAAGGGGGAATGATTAAAACCACACGAAACTACGATAGCAACCCGAAGGCATATAAAAAATTAAAGCTCAGAAGCGAGCGCAGCGAGACTTCTGCCAACCTTAAGGAGTTCAGCTGTGGCTGAGATGCTCACACGCAGTGGAATGTAGACATAGGCGGTCAAGCGGCCTTTCGCTTGTCGGCTTTGCACTTATCTTTGCCGATCAAAGATAAGTCGCCCGCGGGGGCGAGTCCCCGCATCCTGCTGGGCGCTTAGCCCAGATAATCCCGTGGCGGCAGCCACAACAACGAAAAGCGCTAGATACTGAGGTCGACTCTCGATCTGCGTCGATCGCCGCGGTTTCGGGTGTCTACGATTGGTTTTTGCGAGCGCTTTCGTCTGTCTGGCGTTCTGCGTCGGTCGACGAAGCCCGTATTCTCCGCTTTATCAGCCTGCTTGGCAGCCGGCGTGTTGGGCGCTACCGGTGTGCTGGCTTGTGTCGACACGGTCGTATCCACGCGCCGGTTATTGTGTACCGGCGAACGATGACTCGTTGTGTTGACGTTCGGGAAGTTGGTCACGCTATCTCTTTACAGTTAAATCTCGAATTTCATCAGCCTGTCTAAATTTAGAACGCATCGCAAGCTGCTGGTTTTACTAGATACGTTATCGGCCGGTTTTGGTTTCCCTTAGTTTAAATTTGTAAAAACGCAAATAGTTTTTTTATCGAAAAAAAAGCGGCTGGATTAGCCGCGAGTGGGTTTTGTTCAAGTTGATCACAGTACAGTCTATAGAGACGACACGACTCGCCGAAATAACTGGACTGCAATGGAGCGACAAAGAGAGACGAATATATCGTACTGAAATTTTAACCCCGGACTGTCCTTGTCCAGACGTTTCGCAAATCAAACGAGCATGGCTGCTGTTCTGCTTCCGTACAGTGGGCTAAAGTGGGGGTTTGGGTGACCAGGAACAATCCCTGTTCAAACGGAACCGCAGGTCCTTGCGATTATTTCCTGGATGAGACCTATGACCTCAACGTTCGACTGTTTGCCTGAGCAAAAACATTCGAGAAAAAAAATTCGCCGTCCTGGCGAATACCGTTGCCTTAATGGCGACTGGTCCAACAAACCTGAAACTAGCGCTTGGGTGAATAACGTACCTGTTACTGTCACCTTACTGCTGCCAAAAGTTTATCGGCAAGATTCGACGGGGCTTTAACATTTTTTTTCAGATCGTTGGACTGAAACCAATTCATCCATTAGGCAAAAGACCACCGCAAAAAGCGCTGGTTTTTTACGCACTCACCGGATTGCTCTGGCGGTTTGCTGAGTTGTTCGGTCAAAATATCGGCGCTTGCGATACCGGGGATCATAAGTACCTGATCTTCATGTACCAGCACCGGGTAGACTGGCCTGAGCCAGGCGGGAACCCTCGCCGCCTGAAACAGGTTTTTAAGCGACTTGGTCTGACCATTGACCGATATGCCACTTAGACCTGTGGCGAGCCGCCAATGGCTAGCGACCAGGCAATCTGTGGGAATAGCGCACCATTGATTCGATCCGTCGCCAATATCCGCGCTTACTTCATCCGCATCCGCGAACTCCAGTACACCAACCTGCGGAATAGCAAATGCTCTGACATCCTCCTGCCGCTGCATACGACTCGACAACCCGGAGAGCTCGGCCTCAATTGTCTTCAGGTCCGGGCATTGCTGCCAGAACAATTTCTTGTCATAAACGATGAACTGCTTTTTATTGCCGCTGCTGCTGTGTAGTTCGATGCAGCTGTTCGATGAGCCGGCGTGGTCGCTAACCATGTCCAGCAATTGGGTCCATTGTTGCCCATTGATCTGGTGGATTTCATGGACTTGCAGCCAGGCCCTGAGCAAATTCTTAAGTCTGGCAATGTGTAGCTGCCCGGTATCTGATAGGCAAAGATGCGAGCCGCTATAGGCACTGTGTCGAGTTCTTGCGATCAAATCATCGGCGGCGATCTGATCGAGAAAATCGAGCTGCTCTGAAAGCGTATCGGAGCTCGCAGCTGCACGTTGACTGAACTGTGGCCATCGTTGATGCAGTCTGGGGAGGACTTCGTGACGGAGGTAATTGCGGTCGAAACGTAAATTTCGATTGGAGCTATCTTCTATCCAGTCGAGATTGTTCTCATTCGCGTACTCGCGTAACTGTTCGCGCGAAAGGTTCAAAAACGGCCTAAGCAGATGGCCCTTGGCCAGTCGTCGTTGGGCACGAATCCCTCTGTAGCTTTGCGGCCCCATGCCACGCGCCATTCGGTATAGCAGTGTCTCGGCCTGATCGTCTAGATGATGCGCTGTGAGTACACAGTCCTGGTCGGAGTCCAGAAGATTACCCAGAGCAGCGTATCGAGCACGCCTCGCCGAAGCTTCGAGACCGTAGTCGGCAATCTCATCTACGTCGACAGTACACAGCTGAAACGGGATATTGAGTTGCTGACAAATAGTCTTGGTGTGCTGCACCCAGCTGAGGTGATCTTTCTCGAGCTGATGGTCAACATGACAGGCAATGAGCCGGGGGGCAACGCCCGAAGACGCTTTCAGCTGCTCCATGAACTGATGCGCAGCAAAGAGTAAAACTGTTGAATCGAGGCCGCCGCTAAATGCGACGACCCACTGTGACCTGAAAGGAATAAGGTCGAATGTGCTGAGGATTTTCTGGGAAAGTGTAAGCTGTGTTTTAGCCACTAGTTCCCGTAACTCATCAAGCGATCAAAACGCTTATCGAGCAGTTCTTCGAGGCTTAGCGCATCTAGCGCTGCGAGCTGCTCACAAAGATAGTCCTTGATACGCTCGGCCATAAGCGGCGGGTTGCGATGAGCGCCGCCACGGGGCTCTTCAATGGTATTGTCGACAATACCGAGCTCTTGCAGGACGCTGGACGTCACCCCCATTGCCTCGGCCGCTTCAGGCGCTTTATCGGAGGTCTTCCAAATAATATTGGCACAGCCTTCAGGCGAGATGACAAAGTAGGTGGCGTACTGGAGCATGGCCAGGTTATCGCCCACACCAATACCGAGAGCGCCACCCGAACTGCCCTCCCCAATCACGATCGAAATTATCGGGGTGCGAAGTTTGGACATAACCGCAAGGTTCTGGGCAATTGCCTCGGAAATGCCGCGCTCCTCAGAATCGATACCCGGGTAGGCGCCGGGAGTATCGATAAGGGTAATCACCGGGAGCTTGAAGCGCTCTGCTAACTGCATAAGGCGGAGCGCTTTGCGGTAACCCTCGGGACGAGGCATACCAAAATTTCGGCTTACCTTTTCGTTGACCGAGCGCCCCTTCTCCTGCCCAATGACCATAACCGGCGTATCATTCAGGCGCGCAAGCCCGCCGATGATCGCAGCGTCATCCGCAAAGTGACGATCACCATGCAGCTCGTCAAAGTCAGTGAAAATAAGGTCGATGTAGTCTCGCGCATAGGGGCGAAGCGGATGCCTCGCGACCCGAACCACATCCCACGCACTCAGATTAGAGAATATCTTTTCGGTCAGCTTGTCGCTTTTTTCTTCCAGCTTGCCGATCTCTTCAGCAATATTGAGATCATTCTCAGTCCCGACTGAACGCAGTTCATCGATTTTCACCTGCAGCTCGGCAATCGGTTGCTCGAAATCAAGATAATCTGGGTTCATGGTTCTCGGCTGGTTGATAAACGTCAGTAGCAGGTAGAGACATTAATGATCAATGTCTTACAACCTGAGGTAATCGGCTAAGTCGCGATTATAAGCGGTTTTACGCGGGCGCCACTAGCCGTTAGAATCCTGCCATTGTAAAACTCCCACCAATAGACCGACAGAGAGATCTTCATGAGCGTAGGCAGCTGGAACCCTGGCCAATCACAAGACGACGAGCCGCTAACAGTCGTTCACCTCGAGCGCTTTATTGCACTCGCTAAAGCTGACTCTCTGGAAAACATGCAGGATGAATTGAGCGAAGCAGATAGTTCGCTGGGCGAGATCATGCGTTGGGATGAGGCGCAGTGGCTTCCGCTACTCGAGGAAATCGAGAGCGGCGACCTGCTGCAGCTGATCCGCTTTTTTACCCTTGCAGAGAGCAAGCTTCCCGGTTGGGAGGCCGGTGTGAAATCCCCGGTAATCGTGATCAATAAATTACTGAAAACACGCGGAGAACGACTCGATCGGGAATTGCTGCTGTGGATCAGGAAAAACAGCCAAAACCGGTTCATACCCAACGGCTCTGTGCTGTAGTGATAGATCGACACTCTGCTCTAGACCCGACTCCTGCTCAAACCCGGCTTTCCCTCGTGCAACTCGAGCAAAAGCTGCGGCCTCAATGCGCTTGGACCGGGCGGTGGCTCATACGACAGGCGCACGAGCATTAATTGCCGCCTGATTTATTTCTCTTTTTTATTCTGTCGCCTGGCTTCAAAAGCGGCCTGCTGTTCAGGTGTCGCCTCTGTCTGATAGTTGGCCTTCCACTCCGCATAGGGCATGCCGTAAATACGCTCGCGCGCCTGATCGTAATCGACCGTTACGCCGCGTTCTTCCGCTTCTGCCGCATACCACTTTGAGAGGCAGTTGCGACAAAAATCGGCAACCACCATGAGCTCTATGTTTTGAACCTGTTTGTTATTATCCAGATGCTGAAGCAAGCGTCTGAAAACTGCTGCTTCTATCGCTTGCTCGGTCTGTGTATCAGATTCGTTACTCATGGTCTTGCTCCAAAAAGCGTTGTTCGACATGCATTGCTATAGTCGCATTCCCAAGCTGGAAATTGCTTCAGCTTTTGCGAGTGCTTGCTGCCCATCAAGCATCAAGCATCAAGCATCAAGCATCAAGCGATTGATAGTAGTCCATCAATATTTGGGCAACTTCAGGTCGCGAGAACTCGGGAGGTGGCGCAATACCGTTGCCAAGCATTTCACGCACCTTTGTGCCGGACAATAATACAAAGTCGTCCTTGCTGTGGTCTGGCGCGTCTTTCATCATCACCACTTTGTTAAGTTTCTTCGAGAACGCCGTGTGATCAGCGCGATAGATCTCAATCTCCAATGCGCCTGCCGGTACCGCATCATCGAAGATGGTTTGCGCGTCGAAAGCACCGTAGTAGTCGCCGACACCGGCATGATCGCGTCCTACTATCAGGTGGCTACAACCGCAGTTCTGACGGAACACCGCGTGCAGAACGGCTTCACGGGGGCCGGCGTAGAGCATATCAAAGCCATAGCCTGTTACCAGAACGCTGTTTGGCGGGAAGTAAACCTCTACCATTTTGCGAATCGCAGCGTCGCGAACGTCTGCCGGGATATCACCCTTCTTTAACTTGCCAAGCAGCATATGCACGAGAACGCCATCGGCCTCGAGATCGTCCATGGCCATCCGGCATAACTCTTCATGCGCCCGGTGCATCGGGTTGCGCGTCTGAAAGGCAACCGCCTTCTCCCAGCCCATAGCCTGCATGGCATCGCGGATCTGTACTGCCGTTCTGAACGTGTCGGGGAAATCACTCTCAAAATACGAGTAATTGAGTACCCGAATCGGGCCCGACAACACAACTTTGCCCTGTGATTTGAAGGTCGAGACGCCTGGATGACTCTCGTCATCCGTCGCATAGACCTGTTGAATGATGGTCTGGATTTGCTCGTCGCTAAAGCTTTCAACGGCCTCAACGTCCATAACCGCGAGCACTGGATTTCCGTCGACATTGGGATCTTTAAGCGCAATACGCTGGCCAGGGCCAATACCCTGCGCATCTTCAACGACATTCAATACGGGTACCGGCCAGAACAGCCCATCGGTAGTTTGTAGACTCTCGGCAACGCTCATGGCATCAGCCACATTCATGAACCCTTTTAAGGGCGTAAAGTACCCACCTGCCAGCATCACTGCATTTGCTGCAGCGGCAGAGCTTATTATCAGCGAAGGAAGACTTTGTGCCTCCTCGATGAGCGCCGCGCGCTCGGCTTGCTGGTCAACGATAAGAGGCTGCAGGCTATCCGCACCGTGTGGCTTGATCATCTAAAAATACTCCAGAAAATTTAATCTTGGTGCTTTAGCACTTATTGCACGGCAGACCCAGCCTGCCCCGGTTCGTCAGGCCTAAGTCAGTCACCTCAGGCAATGATGCCTCGCGTCTTTAGCGCATCCAGAACGACGTCAACTTCCTCTTCCAGTGAAAGCTCGTGGCTGGGCAGAACCAGCTCGGGGTTTTCTGGCGCCTCGTATGGATCGTCGATACCGGTAAAGTTCTTGATTTCACCTGCGCGCGCTTTTTTGTACAGGCCTTTGGGGTCACGCTCCTCGGCAACTGCTAGCGGCACATCCACGAATACTTCGATAAACGCCATATCGGCTTCGGCGTGCAAGGCTCTCACCATCTCTCGATCGGCGCGATAAGGACTGACAAAACCCGACAGGACAATCACACTCGTATCGACAAAGAGTTTGGCGATCTCACCGATACGGCGAATATTCTCAGCGCGATCCTCGGCAGAAAATCCAAGGTTTTTATTAATGCCTAGTCTTATATTGTCGCCATCGAGCCGGTAACAAAGATGACCACGTTGATGCAGTGCCTGCTCGACAGCGACCATTACCGTACTCTTGCCACTGCCAGACAGACCCGTAAACCAGACGGTTGCGCCCTTTTGCTTGAGTAATTGATTGCGATCATCGCGACTCACATCACCGCCATGCCAAAATACGTTTGTTGCTTTCTGCTCTGTCATTGTTGTCTATCCGATTGTTCTAGCGATGGTTCTAGCAATGCTTGTGACGAAGGTGTGAGGACGCTCTTCGCGAGCGCCGCTAACGTCGGATTCGCCGAGTTTAGGCGAAAAATCCGGCGCAGAATGATACAGGTATTGGCTTTACCAGCAAAGCTCATCGGTACAAGCTCACAGAAAACAACGGTTTTTATGGAAACAATGGTAGGCTGTGGGCTGTGCTTAGGGGCCAGTAGACCCAAATAAACCTGAAACAAGACAAGCTCACCTCAATCCGGGGATTTATCGATATATGCGCCTGCTTTTACTTCTGCTCTTTGTTTTAGTCGCCTACTTCGGCTGGAAGTGGTTCGCCCGTGAATACAGCGAAAAAGGCAGGCCCTTTCTGGTCAAAGCGCTTCTGATATCGATCGCGGTATTGCTTGTCCTGTTGGCGGCGGCCGGCAGGGTTCACTGGGTCGGCGCCGCACTCGCCAGTCTATTGGCCGCGGCCAGAATGCTACTGCCACTCGCCTTGCGCGGGCTGCCCCTGTTTATGAAATGGCGTCAGGCTCAGGCTGAAGAGAAGTCTGGGCAGAAGACCTCACTGGATGCGGGGGAGATGGATGAAGAAACAGCGCTAGCCACTCTCGGCCTGGAAAAACCCACGAGCCGGGAACAGATAGTGGCCGCGCACAAACGAATTATCCAGAGCATTCACCCTGACAAGGGAGGCAGCGACTTACTCGCTGCCCAGGTTAATGCGGCGAAGACATTCCTTCTTAAACTCTACCCAGAATAAGGTCTGAAATTCCACAGGCTATGACACTGACTCAAAGTGCCAGCGCGTCCTTCACCATGGGAACGGTCAATGGCCTGACCGTCGTCATGGAAAATTCATCGAGGCGTTGCATCACATCGACAATCGACTGAGTATCCCGGGGCAAACGCCGCAGCAAAAACTGTGCGACCTCGTCCGTCAATGTTAGACCGCGCTCACTCGCCTTCGAGGCCATAATCTGTAAAAGAACTTCGTCGGTGTTCTCCTGAAGGCTGAGGCTAATAAACAGACCCAGCCGGGAACGCAGATCCGGTAGATCAATCCTGAGTGCCGCCACTGGTCTGGAAGACGTCAAGAGCAGCGTCGTGTTTCCCTCTAGCAGGATGCGATTCACCAGCACGAAGAGCGCCTCTTCTAGCGCCTCTCGCGAACCTTCTGGCGCTCGCTCCAGGCAATCAAAATCATCGATCGCGATAAGCTCGTACTGCGTAAAACCCTCAAACCAATTTGCATCAAACTCGCCGCCCTCCTGTAAATGGGCATGCAGCTCTCCCATCGAAAAAAATAGGGAGCGCCTACCATCACCTTCCGCTTCGGCGCAAAACGCCTGTGCGAGATGGCTTTTCCCGGTAGCAGTAGCGCCAGCCAGAAACCAGAGCGAAGCCTCAGCGCCCTTGTCTTGCGCGAGGGCAGCAGCACGCAATCGCTGGACGACCGCAGCGTTTTCGCCCGTGCAGTAATTATCAAAGGAACAGGCCCGATTGAAACCGATTTTTAACGGGATTTGAGTATTCATGAGAGACCAGCCAAGCAGACCCTACTGACTGTCATAAAAAACGCTGTTGCGATAGTTGTGGTGCGCATGCCGCAGCAGAACCATGGCGACTGCAGCGACCGGCAGTGCCAACAACACACCGGTAAAACCAAACAACTGGCCACCGGCGAGTACCGCGAAAATAACTGCGACTGGATGCAAGCCAATTTTATCGCCGACTAAAACCGGGGTAAGGAACATACTTTCCAACAACTGCCCGGCTCCAAATATCAGTAGCACGATAATCACGTGGATCCAGTCCTGAAACTGGACAAACGCAGCGATCGTTGCGGCCATGATGCCCACGATCGCTCCCAAATAGGGGACAACACTTGCGAGCCCTGCAGTGAGGCCAACCAACACGCCAAGATTCAGCCCCATTACCGACAGCGCTACGATATAAAAAAACGATAGAACCGCCATAATCAGGAACTGGCCACGCAAAAACTGCCCCAACACTTCATCACACTCTCGCGCAAGCCGGCTGATTAAAGCGAGTCTGTTGCGCGGAAGCAGGTCGGCAATATGCTCGATGAGCACGTCCCAGTCTCGCAGCAAATAAAACGTCACGACAGGAATTAACAGGAACGATGCCAGCCAACCGAGGATTGCCAGTCCGGACTGGGTCGCCCTCGCGATGACCAGCGCCACCACGTCTCCGATGCGTTCCCAGTTATCCGCCGCAAGCTGATTAAAGCTGGCGATCAGGTCCGAGGTTTTTTCGGTGCCGAGAAACTGATTGACCAGTGGCATTACAGTGCTTTGAAACCAGTCAACGTAGCGCGGCAGCTCTTGCCTGAGTAGATCGAGCTGATTGAGTAGCAGTGGGAGCAGCAGGAGTGCTAACAAGGCGACTGCCAGCGTCATCACGATGAACACAATAGTGACCGAGGCCGTTCGCGAAAGATTGTATCTTTCCAGGCGATCAACGATGGGATCGCCTAAATAGGCCGACGCGGCGGCTATGATAAATGGCGCCAGAACGGGCTGCAGCCAGTGAAAAAGCAGCAGCGCGAGTACGC
>CAZDEW010000026.1:11467-30046 GCA_964504585.1 uncultured Pseudomonadales bacterium
AGCCAGAAAAAAGCCCTGACCAGCCGCTCAAGATCCAGCAATGCCGCTGCTGACTTCGTATTCGCCTTCTGTGAGAGTTTATCGTCTTCCATCTGGCCGCTCGTCATGAAAACAGTACCTGGTCGTTGACTGCAGAGCTATGCTACTGACCGTTGATGCCTAACCCGACCAACGGTAACGCTTGGCGTAAGTATCGACAGCCTCAACCACGCCACTGGCAACGAGCAACCTTTTAACGGTTGCCGCGGGCAATTGGGCCGGAAGGTCTATGGCCAAACTCGAGCGATCAAAGGCTGCTATCTGATAACCGCTAAAACCTTCAACGCTGTCGAGGTAGCGAGTCAGGCGAAAATAATCTTCGATAGAGCGAACCCCGGCAAGGGTGATACGCTGCATGCCTTGCTGAGCTAGCCCGCCCCGCGCTCGCCCAAGTGGCGTGGCAAGCTGCCGCGCAAACTCGGCTCGAGCGAGTGCAAAACCATGGCGCAGCAACTGCTTAAAATCTTGTTCGGTGTGAGACTGCTGTTGCAGAACGCCGTCCCAGTAAAATGTCCACTCGCCACGCCACTTGCCAGAAGAGAGCTGCGATATCTGCGCCAGAAATGTGGCTTCATCACCAGAAGCCTGGGCGCGCGCTAGCTGTTGCGCCCTGCTCGCCTCCATAAACCGCTGTGCCGCCGATTGACCACCGGCGGGCTTGAGCAGGGTTGGCAAACCAACCTCACTAGCAGCCGAAACAGCGGCGCGACGCAGCCACTGACTGTTTAGGTCGCTGATTACCAGACCGGAACGATCAGTAGACACCTGCTCAACCACGAGCACGGTTGATAGCAACGGGCGTTGCTCCCCCCAAAAGGGTATGCGCAGCTCCCTGAAATGGGACTTGATCGCTTCGGGTGAAAAGCGCAGCGACAGAAGCAAGTCTTGTTGCACAGCCGACGTACCGCTACCGGGGCTTTGGGCGGCGTCGCCGGCCGTTCGTTCCTGTTGGGTGTAGCCGTAGGTCTGCAGGAAACGGCTTGCGCTATCCAGCTTGCTGCGCAAGCCGGGATGACTCTGCACGACCGAATCCTGACCGCTGGCCCGTTGATAGACTGTTTCAAGCGCCATCCTGGTCGCCGACTGTCGCTCAGATCGCGAGTCACCGCTGACGTTGAGCGTCACTTCAAAAAGGTCGAATTGTTCGAAAGCGAGAGCGGGCGGTACAAATATTAACCACAAAAGAACTAGCTGACCCACAGTGGTACCCACCCGCGGCCGTGCCTGGCGGCGAGAGGCAGAGTCAATGCTTAACGGTGGAGCCGAAACAGATAGCATGATAGTTCTTTTCTGGTTTACTTCAGCCGCAACTTACCCGCATGATCTGGAAAAAACAAGCATCGCAGTCGATCACTAATCCCGCACCCCAACCATGCATTTCGATCATCAAGCGATTACAATTCGACGTGGCCAGTTCAGGCTGGGGATGTCTTTCGAGCGATAAAAAACGCGGTCGATTGCCCCTCAACTGCGCATCAGGCACTGCTCAAAATCTTGAACCCAATGAATCATCTACCTGCTGGAGCTACGACGAGCTTGACTAACCAATCTTTAACTTACCGCGACGCCGGTGTCGACATTGACGCCGGTAATGAGCTCGTCGAGCGAATTAAGCCGCACGCCAAAGCGACTATGCGCCCGGAGGTGCTGGGTAATTTAGGTGGCTTCGGCGCACTTTGCCGCATACCCGAAAAATACCGCAAGCCGATTCTTGTATCCGGTACTGACGGTGTCGGCACCAAACTCAAGTTAGCCATCGATCTTGCTCAGCACCGAACCGTTGGCATCGATCTCGTCGCGATGTGCGTCAACGACCTGCTGGCGATCGGTGCAGAGCCCTTGTTCTTCCTCGATTACTATGCCACTGCCTCACTCGACGTCGACGCTGCGAGCGATGTTATTGCCGGTATTGCCGAGGGATGCACGTTATCGGGCGCAGCCCTGATTGGCGGTGAAACCGCAGAGATGCCTGGCATGTACCAATCCGGCGATTATGATCTCGCCGGGTTCTGCGTAGGCGTGGTTGAAGAGGATGAAATCATTCAGTCAGAACGCGTTCAGGTTGGAGACCAGCTGATCGGGCTCGCGTCCTCCGGTGCCCATTCAAATGGTTACTCGCTGATTCGCAAGATCATTGAACATTCAGGCGCTGCGCTGACCGATCCATTCTTATCAACAACGCTCGGCGATCAACTTTTGCAGCCCACTCGCATTTATGTGAAGAGCGTTCTAGCTGCCGCGGAAGTTTGCCGACTGAACGCTGTCGCCCACATCACTGGTGGCGGCCTTACCGAAAACGTTCCGCGCGTGCTGCCCGAGGGAAGCTGCGCTCGAATCGATCTCTCAAGCTGGAAGTTACCACCGCTGTTCGACTGGCTGCAAACCAAGGGGCAGATTGAGCCGGAAGAAATGCTCAGAACCTTCAACTGCGGTGTCGGTATGGTTATCGCTGTACCCGAGCAATCGCTCAACACCTGCCTTGAAGCACTTAGGGAAAACGGCGAAGCCGCCTGGCATATCGGCTCTGTGGACGCTTGCAACGGACCTTCCGAGACAAGGTTCGAAGGCTCGCTCTCAGCCTGAACAAGCCACTTCTCAGGAACGACGATCTACACGTGAGTAGTCTCCCCCGAATAGCGGTTCTGATATCTGGTGGCGGTAGTAACCTGCAGGCGCTTATCGATGCAAAAATTGCTGCGAACATCGAGCTGGTGATAAGCAACAAGCCAGCCGTCAAGGGCCTGCAGCGAGCGCAGGCGGCAAACATCGAAACCGATGTTATCGAGCATAAAAACTACGCCAGTCGCGAAGCGTTTGATGTTGCACTTGCTGAACGTCTACAACAGGCCGAGCCCGATCTAATCGTACTGGCTGGCTTTATGCGCATCCTTACCCCGGAGTTTGTGACAAAATTTTACGGGAAACTGGTGAACATTCACCCGTCCCTACTGCCTAAGTATCAGGGTCTGAATACCCATCAGAGAGCGCTGGAAGCAGGTGACACCGAGGCGGGCGCATCGATACACTTCGTTAGCGCAGAGCTCGATGGAGGGCCTGTCATCGCGCAAGCTCGGGTTCCCGTTGTCAATGGAGATGACGCCGAAACGCTCGCCGCACGCGTGCTGCAGGTCGAACACAAGCTTTATCCGCTCGTTGTACGCTGGCTTGTCGAAGGTCGCATCGAGTTAAAAACAGTGGATGGAATCGAAACGATATTTTTGGACTCAGAAGAGTTAGCAACGGGAGGTCGCGATGTCACGGGTCTACTCTAAGCGCATAATCACATACCTGACCGGCATGTTGATGCTGCTGGTTAGTCAAGCTGGCTGCACCGCTAGTTCTTTGCCACCTTATGAAGCCAATTACACCGCTAAAATGCGTGGCATTCGTATCAACAGCGAGCGAGAGTTCGTTGAGACAGGCGAAAACACCTATAAGCTTAGCTGGTCGGCGAAGGCACTGTGGATGCGAATCAAGGAGTGGTCTGAGTTCAAGATTATTGACGATAAAGTCATTCCCATCTCTTATCACTACACGCGTAAAGGTCTGGGCAGCGATCGCCCGGTTCACGTCTACTTTGACTGGGAGAAAATGCAGGCCTCAGGCGAAAAAGGTAAGAAAAAGTATTCTTATCCGCTGGAACCCGGCACCGTTGACAAGCTCAGCTTTCAGGTGCAGATGCAGCTCGATCTCATCAGAAACAGTAGTCTCCAATCGATGGAGTATAAGGTCGCAGCGCATAGTGGGCTAAGAGAATACAAGTTTACTCTCGAGGGGCAGGAGTCACTTAAAACCAATCTTGGAAAGTTTGACACGCTTGTTTTCAGGCGCGACAAAAAGGATTCGACGATCCGTTTGTATATGTCACCAGAGCAATACTATTTGCCCATCAAGGTTGAGCAAACCGGGGAAGATGCCAATACAGTCGTACTGAAAAGCTGGAAGTCGGACAAGCCCGAGGTTGAATTTGCTAACGAACCGCTTGATCAAACGCCAGCCGCTGACGATTTCGACGCGGAAGAAGCGCTCGAAGACGGCGCTCTCTCGCTCAGACTGAACTAGCCCCTTGCGGACACTTTATTGCGATGAGGATCTCATCGTAGTCGACAAACCGTCGGGGCTTCTTTCCGTACCAGGGCGTCTTCCGGAAAATAAAGACAGCGTACTCACCCGCCTAAACGCTTCAACACCAGCCTTTGCCGTTCATCGCCTCGATATGCCGACCTCGGGCGTAATGGTCGTTGCCAGAAACAAACAGGTCCTCAAATGTTTAAACGCCCAGTTTGCCGCGCGGGACGTCAACAAACAGTATGTTGCGGTCGTCGAGGGTATCGTCGAGCAGGACAGTATCGAGGTTAACGCCAGAATCAGTTGTGACTGGCCGAATCGACCGCGACAGCATATCAGCGATAACGGCAAACTCTCGAAAACAAAGCTCGAAGTTATCTCGAGAAACACTGCCTTGAATTGCTCTTTGCTGAAGCTTAAACCCATCACGGGCAGGTCTCACCAGCTACGCGTACATATGCAATACATCGGTCACCCTATCCTTGGCTGCGAATTTTATGCCCCTTTACAGGTACGCAATCGCTCAACCAGGCTGTTACTGCACGCTGAATCCATCACTTTTACCCATCCAAGGCATCGAGCGCTCTGCCACTTTTATACACAGAGTACAGAGATCGCTGAGTTTTATCAGCAGATCGACAGCCCTACGATTCCTGATTGTTAGTGCAGGCCTTACTATGGCAAGTGCTTCAACACAAAGTGCCGCTACACCAAGTACCACAATAGCAAGTAGCTCTACAGCAGCTGCTGGTTATCCCTGAAGTAACGCACGCCATCCTTGTCAAAAATAGTGCGATGTTTCTGGCTGGTGTTCTCAGGATCAGCGTCTGCGTATCCTGCATCACCGTGATAGAGCATGACAAAACCAGAATTTTTCGAGTCATCTGACTCAGCGACCAGCTGAGCGCCTGTCGCCGGGTCACATGCGATTGGAAGCTCAAAGCCCAGCGGTTCGAACAGGCGTGGCTCTGCAATCTGTTTATAGGCCGTCAATAGCGTGGCGGCATCGTTATACATGCCGACATCGAGCAGGCTCACCATCGTTGGCGGGCCGATCGCCAGTGTCCCGTTCACCATCGCCTGAATCGCTTCATCTGGTTTGAGCCACTGCGACTCAACGATCTCGCCGTCATCGATGACAACGGTCTGCCCAGGCGGCAACACGGCGACAAAAAAATCGGTGTCGAAACGCTTTTTTATATGCCGGGGGGTAATCCAGCGAGAGAAGTCGACCAGCGAATCAATCGGCAGAGCCAGGCCACACTCCTCCTCGCATTCTCTTACCGCCGCCTGCTTTGCTCCGACTTCACGACTCACACTCAACTCTTGATCGGTGAGCTTCCCTCCCGGAAACACCCACATACCACCACCTACCTTAATTGAAGGATTGCGTTTTAGCAGCAAAACCTCCAGATACGAATAGTCTTGATTGCCTTGCTCCCTAATAACAACAACTGTTGCCGACGCAATCAGTCCATCCCGATAATTATTCATGTTCGCCCACTCAGCAGGTGCTTGAAAACTACTGCAATTAAACTTTCATTAGAACACATAAGATTATGTTTTAACTGTGTTTTTATAAATTTCTTAAAGTTATTTATCATACTCTATTTTATTGTTACATGGTGGCTTTGGCTTCCAAACAGCGGAAAGGGCCAGACAAAGTGCAACTTGTCTAATGTTTATCCGCCGTTACAATACGACGCAACTCCGACACTCAGGTATCTGGTGAATCCCTGAAAGCAATCCTGTGCTAAGGCGCAGTTTTCAGCGGAAGCCAGATTTAAACGGGAAGAGCGGTAAAAGACGTCTTGTGATGCTGCGACAGTATCTTCTGCGCGAGTCTCATGCAAGACAACTCATTCCGCCACTGCCCCCGCAACGGTAGTTGAGCGCCCTACTTGGCACTCATAAGTCCGGAACCGGCCTGATCGTCGCAACTGCAAAACATCGCGGAGGGCGATATGCAATATTCTCAACGTGCCAATGGGCGCGCTCACTCCTTTGATATTCCAATAACGCTCCTGACGGGTTTCCTCTACCAGCGCCCTGCTGGTATCTAGCAGCATTAACCTTTCCATGACCCTCAGAAATCACCGGACATCAGCCGATGCGCTGTATGTTGCCAAGCGCAGGCGTTTGCTCGCGGGCTTAGCCGTGGCTTTGTTTTGTTGGGGACTTACGGCAAAAGCTCCCACGGCCGCAGCTGAAGGCAGCCTAAACGCTCATGAGATCGAAGAGATTGTGGTCGAGGGCTATCAGCCGAGTCCGGAGGGGCTTTATCGAAGCACAACCAGTATCAGCCGCGAAAATATCAAGCTAAATGCCGCGACCTCTATAGCGGACTTGCTGGCCGCACAGGCAAATTTAAGTATCGTCTCTTTCGCGGGAAACAGCCGGGACACCCGTATTGATATTCGCGGTTCTGGCGACGCAAGCGCCAGCAATATTTTAACCATTGTGGATGGCAACATTCTGGCCTCGGTTGATCTGGCCGGTGTTGATCTAACCACCCTACCGCTCGATAGAATCGAGCGTATTGAAGTCATACGTGGGGCCAATAGCGTGCGCTATGGCGGCGGCGCCTCGCAGGGCATTATAAAAATCACCACGCGAAGAGCTGAGAAAAACGCAATTACCGTGCGCTCAGAGACTGGCTCTTTTGGTTTCGATGAAAGCAGCATCACAGCCGAGTTCGCCGACTCGCCAGGCAGATTGATTCTCGACTATATCGATTTTGCAAGCGACGGCTATCGCGATCACAACGAAGAACGCTCTTACTCAACCAGTGGCAGCTACCAACTCTTGGTGGGGAAACACACGCGGTTCGATTTGAGCTACGCTCGCTTTAATGACCGCTTCGAGCTTCCGGGGCCCCTCTCGCTTAGCGGTCTGGAAAGCGGGGAGATATCGCCACGTGAGTCCGATCCAGATCGCAACCGATTCTCGGGCGATGTGAGTCAGGAACGCTTCGGGTTCCTACTACAGCAAGCTATTGGACGGTCTGGCGAGCTCGATCTTACTCTGTCAAAGGGCCGGCGTAACGATCGCAGCATAGAGACCGCGTCCGGCGGTGCGTTCGAGCTAGAGGGTAGTATCGCCACCGACAGCAATTCAGCGAATATTAACTACCAGCACACTGTTAACCGGCTTCTGCTGCTGGAGTCGGGACTCTTTCATCAGAACATCGAGAATAAGCGAACCGATCCTTTTTTCGCTGGAGATCCCTCAGGACGACGCTTGGAGTCTGAGTACCGAACCAACGCCGCTTATTTGTACGCCTCACTAAGCCTCGACAGCGGAAGTAACGCGGCCATTGGCTACCGCCGTGACAGAACCCGCCTGAAAGACACGGATTTCGTGGCTGAATCTGGCGCAGTGGATGAACCCACGACCAGGAGCGATTGGGACAGTGAGGCCTTAGAAGCTGGACTTAGCACCAAGCTTGGTGAAAACCGCTTTTTTGCAAGCGCAGCCAAAACGTTTCGCAATCCTAACGCCGATGAAATACAAAAAACTGGCGGGGATCCACTCGTACCGCAGACCGCTGACCGATTTGAAATAGGTTACGAGCGGTCAGGTTCGAGGACTTACTTCTCACTCAATCTTTTTCACTTTGAACTCGAAAACGAGATCCTCTTTAGGGACGACGTCAACATCAACGAGTCGGAACCGACCAAGAAACAGGGTTTAGAACTTGCGGCCAGTTTCGGTGTAACCCCCTGGCTCAAAGCGACGGCCAATGCAGGATTCCTAAATGCTGAGTACCGCGATGGTAACAAGATACCGCTTGTACCTCAGCGCACCTTATCAGCTCAATTGTTTTTCTCGCTTACGCGAGATGTCACCTGGTCCGTTGGCGGGCGATATCTCTCTAAACGTTTTGACGGTAACGATCGCTCCAATGTAATGCCGCGTCTCCCCTCCGCGACTCTTGTCGATTCAAAGATAACGGCTGATTTTGCGAACTTTGATTCAGGCTCACTTGGCCTGTTTTTTTCAGTTACCAATTTATTCAACGAGCAATATGTTACTGCTGCTTATTCAGGTGACGGATACCCGCATCCGACACGCGCACTCCATGCTGGAATTACGCTAAGCACAAGGTGAAACATGCAACATTCAATTTTCTATCGCTTCACAAATTTTTGGCTGCTAATGGTAGCGCTACTTCTGCGCTGCGCGATCGTGCACGCGGGGGATTTCGCACCACAAGTCGACTTACAGTGCGATCAGTTGACCAGCCCCGGCTGTGACACCCAGGGCACCACAGCCATTCGCGCGGATAGTAATGATATCGTGGCCTGGGCTACCGCCTACTCGGGTTACGCAGCAGCGGCCAGTGGCTCAGGCTGTGACAGGGGAAGCAATTTAACCGCGCAGTTCAGCACTCCAGAGAAAGCTCTTGGAGCGGCAGGAAACTCAGACGGCAATCAGGAGGGCTTTACTCTCGACATCGTGTCACTTGGCAGGGGCGGCTGTATAACGCTCGAGTTCGATACGCCTATTGCGAATGGCGAAGGCTGGGACTTTGCCGTCTTTGAAAACGGATTCTATGTTTCCTCACCAAGTCAGGGCTTTCTTGAGCTCGCACGCGTTGAAGTCTCTTCAGACGGCGCCACTTTTTTTGAGTTTGAGGCAATCACCCAGGGGCTCTTCCCGGTTGGCGGCTTCTCAAACGTCATGGATGCGAGCGATTACGACGGTTTTGCGGGAAAATTCGTTGCCGGTTACGGCGTGCCTTTCGATCTATCGAATTTGCCGGATGATGCCGCTTTAAACAAGCAGGCGATTACGCATGTGAGGCTACGTGACGTCATTGGTAATGGCACTTATTTTGACGATAGTACGCCGCCACGGCCTGTATATGACCCCTTTGCAACCGTTTCCAGCGCAGGTTTCGATCTCGACGCAGTCGCTGTGCGCAATCAGTCTTCGGCGGAACCCTTCAATGTACCCTTACCCTCGCCATTTTTATTCATACTCGCTGCCCTGCTAAGCCTTGCGCAAGGTCACAAAGCTACACGCGGCAGCGCTACCACTAACTAGAACTAATCGGAGAAGATCATGAACAGTAAATTCACAATTGGCGTGCTTTTGGGACTTGGCGCCAGTTCAGCGTACGCCAGTGTCGTGACATTTGACGATGTTGCGCTAGCCGCCGACTCAAATACGCCCATCACCTTCAACGGCCAGATTCAAAGTGGTGGCGCGACGGTTCAGCACAACTACACACCATTCTTTGATGAAAGCGGCAACCTCGTTTTCGAGGGCTGGGATGGCTTTGCGATAAGTAATCAGACCGATACCACGACGCCCGGCTTTGGCAATCAGTACAGCGCTATCGCTGGTGGCGGTTCGGATGGCAGTGCCAACTATGCCATTTCCTTCTGTTTTGCCTGCAGTACGTTTATCGAGTTTGATACCTCAGTAAGCTTGCAAAGCCTGGATGTCACCAACACCACGTATGCATTTTTCGAGATGCAAAATGGCGGTGCTTTTGGCGGCACCCCGTTTGCTGCCGGCGATTTCCTGTCCCTTCAGATTACCGGGTTGAACGCCGCTAACGCCGTCACAGGCACGGAGACCGTTAACCTCGCAGACGGTGCATCTTTACTGGATGTCTGGTTAGAGGTTGATTTGGGTGGCTTTGGCGCGGTCAAAACCCTGCAGTTTGACCTGAGCGCCTCACAGGGTAGCGTTCCATCTTATTTCGCGTTAGACAATATCAGCTACCAGCCCATCCCACTGCCAGCAAGCCTGGGTTTCTTTGCGTTTGCACTGGCGGCGCTAGGCAGCAGAAAAATCCGCGCGCAGTAACTCTGCCTTGTAAAGACCGGTCACAGCCCAATAAACAATACTCTGGTATTCGAGCATCGGGCTGCGATGGTTTTCATGTTGTCGCTTCTGCAGCGGTCAGATCTGAGCCGCCGTGGCCACTTTGGTTCAGGTCAGGGTCACACGGCGAACGGCGGTCTAGCGTCGCCAGGCCGAGACCCGTTCGATGGATGGCGGTAGTTTTATCAGCTTAAGCAGAACGATACCAAGCAGTAACGACACGCTGGAAATCAGCCAGCAGATCTGCCACCAGTCGCTGCGCTGATCCGTCCATAACAGGCCGCATACCAGCGCACCAACGGCGCCACCCAGGCCAAAGCTAACTGCGCTGTATAGCGCCTGACCCTGTCCCATATACTGCTTGCCAAAGGCGCGCCGAACCCACTCTACGGCTGTCGCATGATAAAGCGCAAACGTTATCGCATGCATAAGCTGCGCAACTAACATTAGTACAAGGGTCTCAGCAAAATATGCGATGATAAACCAGCGTACCGCCGCGCAGATCAGACAAAGCTGCAGTAAGGTCGAAAGCCGGAAATGCGGGATTATTCTTGTTGCCAGAAAAAAGAAGACGAGTTCAGCCAGAACCGAAACGCCCCACAAAAAACCAATAAACGCTTCGCTGTAATTGAGCTCGCTCAGATAGATGGTATAAAACGTGTAGTAAGTGCCATAGGAAAACTTCATCAAAAAACAAACGAGCAACACCGCTATAACATCGCTACGGCTGAGTAGTCGGAACAGGCCACCCGCTTCTCTGGCGGCTGCGGACGCAGGCCGTTTAATTGACCGACGTATACTGAGCGAACTCAACCAGATCAAAGCTAGCATAATGCTTAGAATAATTGGCATCGCCTTGAGGGAAACTCTCTCGAACAGCCACCCCAGCGCAATGACCGCAACAATAAAGCCTGCCGAACCCCATACTCTCACCGAGCCATAGCGCTGAAACTGATCGCCCAGCGCTAGCAAGGTGACCGCTTCGTACTGTGCAATCACTCCATTCCAGAAAAAGCTAAAGACAAAGACGATCAGCGCTAACCAGTAGAAATAGGCCCCGGTGGAAGCAGGCTGGTCGCTGAATCCAGGTTCAACACCGGGAATGAGGAAGTAAAAGGCAAAGCCCAATAGCGCGAAGAAGTTTGTCCACTGAATCACACGCATTGGATAGTCGCTTCGATCGGACAGGAATCCAACGACATAGGGCGAAACAATTTTCGTCCCCATTAAGATAGCGCCAAGTATGCCGATTTGCTGCGCGTTGAGACCTTCCTGCGCCAAATAGAGATTCCAGAAAGGAATGATTGCGCCCAAAAATGCGAAATAGAAAAAATAGAGCGAAGAGAGGCGCCAATAGGGAACGTTCACGGTAACGATATGAAAACGTGAACGCGGGATTACTGTTCAGCGCTTGCTTTTGCGGGAATCGCTTGCGTCCCGGATTTGACAGAATGGTTCTGTGCCCTGTGCCTGAGCGCATGATCCATCAGCACCAGTGCCACCATGGCCTCGGCGATTGGCACTGCTCTGATGCCAACACAGGGATCATGCCTGCCCGTTGTGATCACATCGACCGCTTCGTTATTGCGGTCAATACTTTTTCCAGGAAGACGAATACTGCTTGTTGGCTTCAGCGCAATACTGCAATGGATATCCTGGCCCGATGAGATTCCACCAAGAACGCCACCAGCGTTATTGGATAGAAAGCCATCGGGTGTAAGCTCATCACGGTGCTCGGTACCACGCTGCTGAACCGAATAAAAGCCGCTGCCTATCTCAACGCCTTTGACCGCGTTTATACCCATCAACGCGTGAGCAAGGTCTGCATCGAGACGATCAAAAACGGGCTCTCCCAGTCCGGTGGGCATACCGGTTGCCAAAACCGACACCTTTGCGCCGATCGAATTTCCCTCTTTGTTCAATGCAGCCATGTACTGTTCGAGAACCGGCACGAGATCGGGGTCCGGACAGAAAAATGGATTGGATTCGATGGTGTCGATGTCAAAACGCTGCGCAGCATGCTCACCAATCTGGGCGACGTAGCCCTGAATCTGCACACCGTATTCCTGTGCTAGATACTTCTTTGCGATGGCGCCTGCCGCAACGCGCATCGCGGTCTCGCGCGCAGATGAACGCCCTCCTCCACGATAATCGCGAATGCCGTACTTTAACTCGTAGCTGTAGTCGGCATGCGCGGGTCTGAACTGGTCTTTGATTTTGCCGTAGTCCTTTGAGCGCTGGTCGGTATTCTCGATCAAAAGACCAATGCTTGTGCCCGTAGTTTTACCTTCGAAAACGCCCGAGAGGATGCGCACTTCATCAGCTTCCCGTCGCTGCGTGGTAAAACGAGATTGGCCTGGCTTACGGCGATCAAGGTCCCGCTGCATGTCTGATTCGTCAAGCTCTAGTCCTGGCGGACAGCCGTCAATAATTGCGGCCAGCGCTTTGCCGTGGCTTTCGCCACAGCTGGTAAGGGTAAAGAGCTTTCCAAAGGTGTTTCCGGACATCAATATCTACCGATTCAGAGGTACAGACTACCGCCGTAGCAAAATGCGATTCGCACCACGCTACGCGTTTTCTCGATGCTCATGATTATACGTTGCGGCAGCGGCGCTTTTGCGGATCGGATTTATCTTTCTTGGTCAAAAATACTGCTCGAGCTCGGAGCGACTGATCACCAGTACGCCGTGCCCACCCCGCTCAAACTCAGCCCAGGTCCACGGGATATCGGGATAAGCCAGTTGCAGATTGTGCCCGCTATTACCCAACTCCATCACCAGAATACCGTCATCGGTCAAGTGGTCCTTAGCTTCCGCAAGTATTCGCCGCGCGAGATCCAGCCCGTCGGCGCCAGCTTCAAGACCGAGCTGTGGCTCGTGCTTATACTCAGAGGGCATGGAAGCCAGATCTTCGGCATCAACATAGGGAGGGTTGCTGGCGATCAGCTGGAACTTCCCCTCTACATTGGCAAACAAGTCACTGTGTATTGTCTCAACGCAGTCGCTCAAGTCGTGAAGCGCAATGTTTTGCTCCGCCAGTCTAAGTGCATCCTCGGAGATATCGGCAAGGGTGACAGTACCCTCTATTCTTGCCGCGATTGCAATCCCTATACAACCGCCGCCACAGCAGAGATCTAATACGCGATCGGGAGGAACAGACACCCAGGGGGCAAAATCCCGCTCGATCAACTCTGCTATTGGCGAGCGTGGGATGAGTGCACGTTCATCCACCTTAAACTCCAGCCCTGCAAAAAATGCGCGGCCCGTGATATAGGGAAGTGGAATGCGATCAATACATCGATTTTCGACCATTCGAATGATCAGTTTGCGCTCCTCTACCGTTAGCCTTGAATCCAGCACACGTTGATCCGCCTCCGGCGGCATATGCAGCAGAAAAAATATAAGCTGCACCGCTTCATCCCAGGCGTTGTCTGTGCCGTGACCGTAGTAAGCGCCGGACTGGGTAAACCTGCTCATCGCATAGCGGATATAATCTCTGATGGTGAACAGCGTGCGGGAAATGTCGTCTTCATTTTGCATAGTGTTGGAAACAATATTGTTAGAAAAAAATAGCGTTGAGCCGATTGACGGTTGCTAACGATCGGGCGGTAAGCACAAAAACACACGCTACCGTTGCACTCTCCCACCGAGCGCCCAAAACCCTACCGTTCACCAGACCTTCAATTCATTTAGTGACTTATCCAGCCACAGTAGTGGTTTTATTAGGCAAGCATTGTAGTATGGTTAACAGGGACAGTAACACTGTAAACAATGATGCAAACTATGCTCAGCAAAAGCAAATTCCGGCTGTATCTTATTATCGTTATCGTGCTCGCGTCTTTTATTGTGGTAGAGCGCCAGGTCTCGATATGGTGGGGAAAATATACGGTCGGGCAAAATGATCTGCCGCAGGTAAGCCTGACCGAGGCTCAAGCCCTACTCGCTGAAGGCTCAGGACAAAAGCGGATTCTGGCCAACTTCTCAGCCTACTGGTGCTCGGCTTGCCGGTTTTTAGAGCGCAATATTCTCTCTGACGATGCGGTCAAACAAAAACTCTCCAGCGACTACATTTATGTTCGCCTGGAAGAGACCAATGACGACGATCGCGCCGATTTTGAGCGCTATCAGATTACCGCTTACCCGACTCTACTTATACTGGATGAGGACCTTTCGATCGTGGAGACGGTCAACAGCACGCGCTCTGTCGAGACGTTTATCAGGCAACTATAGAATAACGACCTCGCGTCCGTCCAAGCCTGACCCTCCTGCTCTACGACCAAATCTGTTTAGGGCACCAGGATTTGTTTATTGCCACAGTGCGAGCGCATGCCTTGGTCAATTACGCCTGCGTTTCCGCCGTCATCAATAGCCTTGCCGCTATCATCGAGGTGGTAAAAAGCAGGCTAATCATTGCCAGCGCAAGGTACTGGATCGACTGCACGGAAGCGCTACTAGGCGCGAAAGCAGCTTGCACGAAAGCGATAAAATAAAACAGCAGAATAAAGCAAAGCCAGATATAAGCCCGTCGGGACTCGGTTAGCAAACTGTAGGCAACGAGTAAAAGCCCACTGCAATACAGCAATCCCAACACCACCTTGGCCCCCACCCCTGTCGGTCCGGCCAGAAACGCTAACAGGAACAGACTGGCTATTAGGCCCAGATAGAGCAGCAAACTTGTACGCCTTAAAATCAAATACACCGGATTAACCTTTTTGTGGCTTTTGCTATCTAACTAGCACACTTTTTGGATATACACATCTGCATCCGCATAGCTGAGCCAGACAGCAGGATTATCTTTGCACAGGCAAACATCGAAGAAAACTGGAATTAACTAGCGAGCCGTTAGGAATGCAGCCATGCGTTTGCCCAGCGCTTCCGCTAACTCGCTCTCTACGTCAAGGGATCCAGGCGCAGCAGACTCCACATGACTGGCACCGTATGGCGTGCCGCCCCCTGCCGTTTGCCTAAGGCCTGTTTCAGTGTAGGGTATGCCCATCAGCAACATACCATGATGCAGAAGCGGCACCATCATACTTAGCAAGGTCGCCTCATTGCCACCGTGCATCGAGGCACTTGAGGTAAAGACTGCCGCCGGCTTGTCAACGAGATCGCCTGAGGCCCAGAGCGCGCTGGTTCCATCCCAGAAGTATTTCATGGCAGCGGCCATATTACCAAAGCGGGTCGGGCTGCCCACTATAAGCCCGTCACAGGCTCTGAGTTCATCAAGTTCACAGGCGAGGGGACCGACTTCAGCATCGCTGCTTCCGACTTCGGCCTCCTCCCCAGCAGCTCTGACAGCTGGCACCGTGCGAACCATCGCAGCTGCACCCTCGACTGAGTTTACGCCGCGTGCAATTGATTCAGCCAGGCGCGCAGTTGCGCCGTGACGACTGTAATAGACTATCAGAACTGTCTTCATCGTTTTATGCCTAATACGCGTATCAACCCAGCAGGCTCTCGACGTTTTCAGGCGGTCTACCGATCACGGCACTGCTGCCGCTGATAACGATAGGTCGCTCAATCAACTTAGGGTGACTATGCATCGCCTCGAGCAAGGCATGCTCAGTCAGCGATGGATCCTTGAGTCCAAGGTCTTTATAGTCCTGCTCTGAGGTACGCAGCAGTTCGCGAGCCTTCAATCCGAGCTTGCCGAGCACCGACTGAATTTCATCGCTGCTGGGGACATCTTCAAGATAGAGACGCACTTCATGAGAGGCACCGGCCTCCTCCAGGATTTTGAGCGTCTGGCGAGATTTCGAGCATCGAGGGTTGTGCCAAATTATCATCAGGTATCTCTTTTAAACGTTACAAGCGACAAGTTACGGCTGCGTCACAGTTTCAGGTTCACTGCATCAGGTAAATTCCAGAGGCCCCGAGCAATAGTTCTCTGCGGGTATACTTTGCAAACTTACTGCGGAAAACGACAATGCAAAAGGCCACTGCAAAAAACCACCACAAAAGCTCGCTACAAAAGACATCGTGCAACAGTGCCTAGTATCAGCCAAAGCAGCCGTTAAAGCGGTATTCTGCATGATACCCAGCCGCTTCTGTAGCATTAACAATGCAACAAATTCGAGTCGTATGTACAAAGCTTGCGTGAATCCGGCAAAAAACGAGAGATCCCCATGAGCAAACCAGAAATAGAACCCACGCGCGAATTCTTCAAGCAAGCAGGTCACTCCGCGTACCGCTTAACGCTCATTCTTATCGCAGTCTGCATGGTATCTTCCTGCGATTTCGGAGGCGCAGAACAGACCGATTCACCGCTGAGTGAACACCGGGGAAAGTGGGTGATACTGAATTATTGGGCCACCTGGTGTGCGCCCTGTATCAAAGAAATCCCCGAGCTCAATTCGCTGGCGAGCTCCGGTGACTTTGTTGTGCTGGGGTTTAACTATGATGAAAAGACCGGGCCGGCACTGGCAAAGGACATTAGCAAGATGGGCATCGAGTTTGAAACGCTGGAACAAAACCCGGCTGACGCGCTCTCGCTGTCTAGACCCGAGGGTTTACCGGTCACTTATCTTTTTAATGAGGAGGGTCAATTGGCCGCTAAATTGGTCGGCCCTCAAACTGAAGACGAATTACGCGAGCGCATAAACCAGTTGAAGACCGAAAGCTGATAAAACACTTGTATCGGCGAACGCTCTCAAGGCAGGAGCGCTCAAGCGTGTAGCGAACAGCAAGTGTTCGAATGACGATTGTCGAAGCCCGAGGCAGCTAGCGCCGACTGATCAGGCCCGCGATATTTTTTATTTAGCTAAACCTTTGTATCAACGCTTTCAAGCGATTTTCTGCATCAGCGCATTAGCTTCTTTTTGTTGACGATCATCGCCCTCTTCAAGAACTTCATCGAGTACGTCTTTAGCACCGTCCAGATCGCCCATTTCCAGATAAGCCCGCGCAAGATCCAACTTGGTCGCGACTGCATCGCCAAGCTGGATGTCGTCGTCAGTATCCGAAGAGTTTGTTTCCGCTGTAGCACCTGTGGCAGCGACAGCTTCGGCTTGCTGGCTGTCATCGCTGGCGAGCTCAGCCGAGTCGACGCCATCTGTACCCACCTCGAGCAAAGCCGTCGCCGATTGGTACTCCGCTTCCAGATCAGCATCGGTCAAGGTTGCCTCAGCGGATTCAGCACTATCACTATCCACCGGCAATTCCTGATCTTCCGTCACCGCCTGTGGTGTGTCGCTCGCCGCTACAGTGCCGGCTACGTCTTCTTCTGATGATGATATCTCAAGATCCAGCAAATCGCCGGAGAGCTCATAGGAGGCCGCATCAAGGCTATCTACATCTGCATCATCGGTGCTTTCTGCGAGCTCAAAGGACTCGCCAACGCCATTTTCGGGCTCTACCGACAGCTCGGAAGCAGCAACTGTATCACCTGCCTCTATCTCGCTATCGGCTTCTAATACGCTAACGGCGTCTAATTCGCCAGCGGCGTCCAAATCAGGGTGCTGTAGCGCGGAGTCACCGGAATCAAGGCTAATCCCCAGCTCACCATAGGCAGCATTAATTTCGTCTTCGATTGCGCCAAGTTCCGAGTCGCTGCCATCCAGCACTTCCAGCTCGTCGGTTTCCAAATCTATGGCCGCGAGGTCTTTTTCTATCTCGTCAAATGACAGCTCACTTTCTCCAACCGTATCGAACTCGAGTCCATCGAGCTCGCCGGAGGTTTCAGCGCTCTGCTCGAGCTCCGCCGCTTCAAGATCATCGGCCTGCCCGTCAACTGACGCGGCCTCAGCTAGCAGCTCGTTGTCACCGCTTGTGAAATCCTCGCTGCCAAAGTCCATCGAGGAAAACTGATCCTCAGCATCGAGCTGCGAATCGAAATCCATTGTCTCAGCCTGAGGCAAGGCATCGTCGCCCGCCGTAAGATCGTTATCGCCGCTCAGCGTAAAGTCGAACGCACTGTCGTCATCCTGTTCAGCCGCCGGCTGATCAATTCCGGCAAAGCCATCGTTTTCAGTCGCATCCTGGCTGCCAAGCTCCACACCAGTCGCCGAGTCGGAAACATCATTCAACAAGTCGTTTATTCTGGACTGCGTAGAGGGATCAATACCCAACAGCACTTCCGCCGCCGCCTGGGCAGACTCTGCGTCACCACTCGCGCGATGGACTTCGATCAGCTTGAGATGAATGTCAGTATTGCCTTCGTTGTCCTCAATTAGCTGCTCGAGCGCGTGTACGGCCTGCTCGTGACGACCATAAGATAGATAAATATCCACTTCGGCCAACATGCCCGCGACGGTCGCAGATTCCTCGTCAACATCTGCAAGTTCAGCGCGCTCACCAGAAAAGTCGCTCGGCGCATCAACAAATTCTTCCTGATCATCATCTTCTACATGAACAGGGTCATCGATCTCAATCGCCGCAAACGAGTCGTTTCCGTCAGCAACCGCATCATTCCAGCCAAACTCCTCGTTATCCGCGAGTCCAGCCCTACGCTTGAGGAACACGAACGCGCCACCAAGCGCAGCGACAATCGCCAGCAAAGCGCCGCCTAGCAGCATCAGGTTATCTTTGATAATCGCTGGTAGAAACGCCAGAAAACCGGACTCAGCTGTCGCTGATTCTCGTTTTACAACAGGAGCGGGACTCACCGCATTACTTGCAGCTGGCTCATCGGCTAACA
>CAZDEW010000026.1:30056-32928 GCA_964504585.1 uncultured Pseudomonadales bacterium
CCTCATCCAGCGTACCCGCCTCACTCAGCTCAGCACTTTCACCAATGCTGCTCACCGCTTCCGTCAGCTCTGCAAGCGTTGCGTCCGGACTTGCCTCTGCCGAATTATCAACAAGATCTATCGCTCCAGTGTCGCTATCGCCCTCGGGTACAGCGGCTTTATCTGTGTCACCGTCAATCGATGTGTTGGCCGTATCAATGCCCGCCAACAGCTCTTCCATTTCGCCACGAACTTCGTCATTCTCTTCAAGCGCCGATAACAATTGATCCGACTGCTCTATCGACGAAGCGAGCTCAGCAAGCTGCGCATTTTTCAGAGCCACGAGTTTTTCAAGCTGCTGGAACCGCTGCTGCAAACTCTCGTAACGGTCATCGAGAGCTTCTTTCTCCAAGCGTGTTTTATCTAGCTGCTCTAGCGCAGTCACTAGCTGTTCGCTGCCACCAGAACCACTGCCTTCCTGCAGTGACTTGCCCGCGCGAGATTCGTGACTCTCACCACCTATTTGCGTGGTCAGCGTGAGCTGTCCATCAGGTGCAGCGACCGTTTTTGCTGCACTCGCAACACGCCGAGAGCCATCCAGCGCCTGAGTCTGCGGTGCGGACTTATTAGCCGCACGCCAGTTAGCATGTTGCTGTTGTTGCCAAAGAACCGCTTCAGGAATGGACTTACTGTTGACAGAAGATTGCTCTGGGATCCTGAGTACAGCGCCACGGCGAATGCGATTGACATCACCGTCAATAAAAGCCTGCTGATTTTGCGCATTAAGCGCGTAGAGCATTTGCGAGACGTTACCGTCCTCGGCGGTAAAACGCTCGGCAATCTCCCAGGCCGTATCCCCACTTTGCACTGTATATTCGGTTTGCGAGTCGCCAGAGGCAGCCGCAGACGGTACAGGAGCGGGCGCTATTGTTTGCGGGGGTTGATTCTCAGCGACCAATACATCGCTATTACTGCGGGCAGGTGCTGGCTGAGTAGCCTCTGCTGGGGCTGGTTCTGCGGTAGCAATCACCGGCTCGTTGATCGGTTTCTGGGCTACTGGCGCGCTAATCGCTGAAGGCGAATCTGAGGAGTAGATGGGCAGATCGAGCAGCGCGAGATATTCGCGCATCACGCGGCCACTCGGCCAACGCACTTCGATAATAAAATTAAGGTAGGGCTCGGTGATCTTTTCTTCGGTCGAGAGCCTTAGTCGGGAGCTACCACCACTATTCTCAACGTCAAACTTAAGCCCTGATAAGAAAAACGGCCGGTCGATCTGTGCCTGCCGAAAGACCTCAGGCCCGGCTAGCTGCACCAGAATCTGAGAGGAAGAAAGCGCGCTAGCGCCCTTCAGTTCGATCGTGGCATTAAGCGGTTCGTTAACTTTAGACTGGACGTCCAGCTCACCGAGGCTGAGCGCGTGAACGAACGAACTCTGCCACAGGGCAAATAGCGTTATCGCCAAAGCCAACACTTTATTCATAATCGATTCCTAAGTGCACCGGATCGCCATCCGGCACAGCCAACTGCAGATGTGAATCGTTAACGCTTCTCCCCACGATGCACCACGATGTCGCGTGCAGAAATTGGAAAAAGATGGTTAACGCTACTTGCCACAACCACCGTACAGCACACGGTGATTGGTATCTTTATTACGCTAACCTTTAGTATTGTTTAGATAAATTCTTTTATCAAGAATTCGGCAATTTGAACGCTGTTGAGTGCAGCACCCTTTCTCACATTATCAGACACAATCCACATATTTATGCCGTTATCGTGAGATATGTCGCTTCTTATGCGGCCGACATAGGTTGGATTTTGACCAGCAGCTTCGGTGACCGCGGTTGGATAGCCACCATCTTCGCGCTCGTCAATCACCTCAACCCCTGGCGCGGCGGCAAGTAATTGGCGAGCTTCCTGCTCCGAAATCGGCTTTTTGGTTTCTATATGCACCGCTTCTGAATGACCAAAAAATACGGGTACACGCACACAAGTTGGGTTGACCCGTATGTCCTGATCGTCAAAAATCTTTTGCGTCTCCCACACCATCTTCATTTCTTCCTTGGTGTAGCCGTTGTCCTGAAACGCATCAATATGCGGCAAGACGTTAAAAGCGATCTGCTTGGGGTAAACCGATGCCTCGATTGGCTGTGCATTTAACAATCTGGCCGTCTGCCCTGCGAGCTCCTCAATGGCCTCCTTGCCAGTCCCAGACACCGCCTGATACGTCGCTACATTGATACGCGAAATGCCAACGGCATCCTGAATCGGCTTAAGTGCGACCAACATTTGTATCGTCGAACAGTTTGGGTTGGCAATGATATTACGTGTCTTGTAATCGGCAATGGCATCCGGATTAACCTCCGGTACAACCAGAGGAATGTCATCGTCGTAGCGGAAATGCGAGGTATTGTCGATAACAATACAACCGGCGGCCGCTGCTTTCGGCGCATACTCTGCCGAAATGGAACCACCAGCCGAAAAAAGTCCAATCTGCACTTTACTGAAATCGAAATCCGCCAGATTCTCAACGACGATTTGTTTACCCGCAAAAGAAATACGTTTACCGCTGGACCGCTCGCTCGCAAGGAGATAGAGATTGTCGATAGGAAACTCTCTCTCCTGCAAAATTTCGATCATGCATTCACCGACTGCGCCGGTTGCACCGACGACGGCTACGTTGTATTGGCTCACTTAGCTATTTCCTCTTTCAAACCTGATGGCAAACGATGCCTATAGCACCTGGCAACTCTAGAACAACCACGGACTGCGCTGTTGATGCTGAGCTTCAAACGCTTTGATCTTTTCAGCTTTTTGTAGCGTCAGGCCTATATCATCGAGCCCCTCGAGCAAACACTGTTTACGAAATGCGTCGACCTCGAAGCCAATTGAA
>CAZDEW010000027.1:0-31951 GCA_964504585.1 uncultured Pseudomonadales bacterium
CCGGTGATGAGCATATGTTTGTCGCCGAGAGAAAAGCGTGGGAGAGACGGCTACATCAGGGTGGTTGGACTTGCATTGGTTGGCCGGAGGAATACGGCGGACGCGGAGCCAGTATTGAACAACAGGTCATATTCAATGAAGAGTATGCTCGCGTCGGTGGGCCGGGCCGAATAGGGCATATTGGTGAAACGCTCACCGGGCCTACTTTGATAGCGTTTGGCAGTCAGGAGCAAAAAGAGCGTTATCTGCCGGGTATTCGAGAGGGCAAGGACTTTTGGTGTCAGGGTTATTCGGAACCCTCAGCGGGCTCTGACCTGGCGAACGTAAAGACTCGTGCGGTTCTAGATGAGACCAGCGCGCAGTGGAAAATAACAGGGCAGAAAGTCTGGACTTCGTTGGCAAAGGATTCGGATTACTGCTTTGTCATCGCGAGAACCGATGCCCAGGCCTTTGGGCATAAGGGGCTAGGTTTTTTCCTCGTTAAGCTGGATCAGCCCGGTGTTGAAGTTAGACCCATCGCACAAATCACTGGTACAAGTGAGTTCAATGAAGTGTTTTTCGACGAAGCCATATGTGATGCAACTGACCTGGTTGGTGCTCCGGGTGACGGCTGGAAAGTGGCGATGGGCTTGCTGGGGTTTGAGCGAGGAGTCTCGACTTTGGGTCAACAGATGCTTTTCCAGAATGAACTCAATGAAATTATCGCCCTGGCAAAACGCAATGGAGCAGCCGCAGACCCAATTATTCGCAACCGTATTGCGGACGCTCACATGGGGCTAAAAATCATGCGCTTTAATAGTATGCGTATGCTCTCAGCGAGTGGGGATGATGGGAGTCTCGATAAACCGGCGATGATATACAAGCTTTACTGGGCCTCCTGGCATCGCAACCTCGGTAAGCTGGCGATGGATGTGATGGGCCCAGAGTCGGAAATCCTTCAGGACTATCCATACGAACTAAACCGATTGCAGTCGATGTTTCTGTTTACCAGAGCCGACACCATATATGGCGGTACCAATCAGATTCAACGCAACATAATTGCCGAAAAGGCACTGGGTATGCCTCGCGAGCCCCGCGGCCACTGAGCGCGGTTCGCTTCATTCGAGAATAAACTATGTCGTTACGTTTGCCGCCCGAATACATCGATGGACACGATCTTTTAAAAGGGAAGAGTGTTCTTATCACAGCTGCAGCTGGAGCAGGGATTGGTTATGCGGCGGCGCGTCGCTCGGCTGAAGAAGGCGCTCGAGCGGTGATGATTAGCGACATCCATGAGAAGCGGCTGGCACAGGCTGTCGAGACACTACGCGCCGAAACGGGCTTATCTAACATTCACGGTCTTTTGGCCAATGTCACTCAGGAGGACCAGGTACAAGCGCTGGTCGATACCGCCTGGGAGAAAATGCAGGGCGTCGATGTGTTGATTAACAACGCGGGGCTTGGTGGTACCCGCGCGTTGATTGATATGAGTGACGAGGAGTGGTCGAACGTAATAGACATTACCTTAACCGGTACGATGCGAATGACGCGTGCTGCGCTGGTCAGAATGAAAGAGCAGGGATCGGGCGTTATCGTTAACAACGCTTCTGTACTGGGTTGGCGGGCCCAGAAAGAACAGTGTCACTATGCCGCGGCCAAGGCAGGGGTCATGGCGTTAACGCGCTGCGTGGCGCTAGAAGCCGCTGATTACGGTGTTCGCGTTAATGCCGTCTCTCCATCAATCGCTTTTCACGGGTTTCTAAAAAAGACTACGCCGCCTGAGTTGCTTGAGGAGCTGGCTAGTAAAGAGGCATACGGCCGGGCGGCTGAAGTGTGGGAGGTCGCCAACGTGATGATATTTCTGGCGTCTGATTACTCAAGTTATATGACCGGTGAGATAGTTTCGGTCTCAAGCCAGCGCTCATAGGCGCAATATTTATAGCAAAATTAATTTAATAGGTCGTCCAGTCATGCATAAAGATGTCGTTATCGTAAGCACAGCCAGAACGCCAATTGGCAAAGCCTTTCGCGGTGCTTTTAATGATACAGAAGCTCCCGCGATGGGCGGGCATGCGGTCCGAGAGGCGGTAAAGCGTGCAGGCATATCGCCTGATCTTGTTGATGATGTGATCATGGGTGCTGCTGCGCAACAGGGCACGCAAGCTTACAATCTGGGTAGATTATGCGGAATAGCAGGCGGACTACCCGACACAGTAGCTGGTATGACAGTAGACAGGCAGTGTGCGTCAGGGTTAATGGCGATTGCCTCCGCCGCGCGAAGTATCTCTTTTGGAGACTATGGCGTAGCGGTTGCGGGCGGGTTAGAGTCGATATCACTGGTCCAGAATAAGCACAAGAACACGCACCGAGCGGTCTCCAAAACTGTATTGGAGATGTCACCCGCGGCTTATATACCCATGATTGAAACCGCAGAAATTGTTGCCGAGCGCTACGGTATCAGTCGAGAGCAACAGGATGAATATGCTTTGCAAAGTCAGCAAAGAACAGCCGTAGCGCAGGAAAAGGGCTATTTTTCTGACGAGATCGTACCTATGGCTTCGACTAAAGCGGTCTTTAATCGCGAGACCAAAGAGACGAGCTACGAGTCGGTGCTTCTCGATAAAGATGAAGGCAATCGACCGTCAACAACGCTGGAGAGTCTTGCTCAGCTTGAGCCGGTCTTCAGCGACGGTAATTGGGTAAAACAGGGACAGCACATCACGGCGGGTAATGCATCGCAACTGTCGGACGGTGCAAGCGCGGCAGTCCTGATGAGTGCCACTCAGGCAGAGCAGTTGGGACTGGAACCATTGGGGATATTCAGAGGTTGCACGGTTGCTGGTTGCGCGGCGGATGAGATGGGAATCGGTCCCGTCTTCGCAATCCCCAAGCTGCTTAATCAGCACCAGCTGAAAATGGATGACATTGGGCTTTGGGAGATCAACGAAGCCTTTGCTTGTCAGGTGTTGTATTGCAGGGACGAGCTAGGTATCGACAATGAAAAGCTTAATGTTAACGGCGGCGCGATCTCTATCGGTCACCCCTTTGGCATGAGCGGTGCGCGCATGGTTGGACACGCATTGATAGAGGGTAGGCGGCGCGGTGAGCGCTACGTCGTCGTAAGTATGTGTGTTGGCGGTGGTATGGGCGCGGCAGGCTTGTTCGAAGTCTGCTGACCGCGGATTGCCACCACGCTTACAAATACTGACTGCATCACAGCTATAGTTTAAGATCTTGCTCCAGTGTCAGGGCTTCCTCGCCCGGCGGTTGCAGGTATTGCAGATGGTACTTTCCATTCACTGAATCCTGAATATCAGCGACCGATTCAGGTTCACAATAAAACTGGCTAAACCACTTTCTGCCTTTCATGAATGGGCCATCCGAAGGCATTTGCATCGGTCGAAGGGCGGGTTTTTTGTTTTTCCAGATTTCAAAATCGGAGGAAAAAGCCTGCAAAGCGCCGGCCTGTATGCCTCGGGCATTGTCGATATCCGCCTCGGTTACAGTGGCACCCGCTGCCTTGCTCAAGCACCCGTGCCAGACCTTGCTTACACCATCGCCGACTGGCGTATTGGCGATAAGCTCGTAAGTTAAAACGTCGCCAAACTGCTGCTTGGACAAAAGTATGCCTGGACCCGTGTACCAGGTCGAAGTGGTTAGCATGCACGCATAGGTCTGGTGGAAACCACCCTGGCGCTGTATGTAGAGGTGGTCCCGAAACTCATTTTCGAACCATTCGCAGGGCGCGCCATGAGTGGGCCCCAGATGCGCAGCATCAGCCATGTTGTCGATGATTTCCTGGCCGTGAATCTTGATTTCGCCCAGATGATCGAGTTTCCAGTTTACCCACTGAGGATCGTCCCATTCGGGCAGGTAGGGCGGTTCAAAGGCAGGTTCGCTGCCATCGGGATCCCACCATACCATGATGCAGCCCATCACCTCTCGCACAGGATAAGACTTCAGACCTTTCACCTTGGGGCAAGGACCGGGGTGATTCGGAATGTCGTCGACTTCGCCCTGTGCGTTAAATCGCCAGCCGTGGTAAGGACAACGGATTGCATCCCCCTCTAACTGCTGCTGATTCTGTACGATCATGGCGCTGCTACCGCCCGCCAGATGCGTTTTCATGTGCACGCAATAGGCGTCGAGCATAACAACTTTCCCGCTTTCGCCGCGGTACAGGGCAAAGTCTTCGCCAAAAAACGAGATCGGAATAGCGCCATTATCCAGCTCGTCTGCTTCAGCTACGACGAACCAACCTCGAGGGTAGCTGTTGGGTCCCAGTTTGTATTCCTGTGAAGTTGCCATGTTTAAAGGTTACCGATTACGTTTTCGACAATTGTTGCGGGGTGAGGGCGCGACGTGATGGCCATTCAGTCAGAGCCTCGGAACTAGAGTAATGTGCCTATCTCGCGATGGCTATACACCCCCTGTTACGGGTCTAACTCGTATGGATTAAAATCTCGCGTAACGCCCGATTTGATTGCTCGATTCATGATAGTGTAACCGATCGCTGGGGGTAACATTCTCCCGTTGGTCGAGGCTTGTTACGGCCAGCTAGAGAAGCAAAATAATTGCTGGTAAGCCCCTTTGTGTTTCAAATAAGTGTAAGAAAATATGAGTTCTGTCGTGGAAGACAACGCGCCTATTCATCGCAAAGAGAGTAATCTCGAAGAGTGGAATCACGAAGTTGACGTGCTCGTGGTTGGGTCTGGAAATGGAGGCCTAACGGCCGCCCTTTGCAACTATGAAATGGGTACAAAAGATGTGCTCGTGCTCGAAAAAGCGAACAAGATAGGCGGCACCAGCGCGACTTCGGGTGGCGGTATCTGGATTCCCTGTAGCCATTACTCGGTTGAAGCTGGTGCCTCTGATTCGCTCGACGAAGCCCGCGAGTATCTCAAGGCCAGTTTGGGCGATGCCGACGTTCCGGAAGAGCTGGTCGAGGCCTACCTCGTTAACGGACCCAAGATGTTACGTTTTCTGCACGACAGAAGTGACGTGCGCTACGAGTCTCTCGATCACTACCCGGACTACTATACGAATCTGTCGGGATCGAAAACGGGCCACAGATCGCTCGAGCCAACACCGATGCAGTGCTCTGATCTTGGAGAAGACTACAAGCGCATGACTTACAGCCATCACATGATGCGTCTGTTCGGCGTGATCCACTTTACGCAAGTGGAGGCGCAGGTACTTATGGTGCGCATGCCAGGATGGATAAAGATCATGATGAGTATGATCTTTAACTACATCATCGACATACCCTGGCGCTTTAAAACCCGTATTTCCAGGCGCTTGTGCTGCGGTGCTGCTGGCATTGGCAGATTGTTTTTGTCGGTCAAGAAACGTGGGATACCAATCTGGTTTGATAGTCCGATGCGTTCATTGATAACCGAAAACGGCAGGGTCATTGGTGCGCTTGTCGAGCGTGATGGAAAAATGCAACGCGTGCGTGCAAGGAAAGCGGTAGTTCTTGCAGCCGGAGGGTTCGAACACAATCAGGCTTTGCGCGAAAAGTACTTGCCCAAGCCTACTAATACTGAATGGAGTGCAGGTACCCGTTCTAATACAGGCGATGCTTTGCAGGCAGCACTTGATCTGGGGGCTAAAACAAGGCTCCTCGACGGTGCATGGTGGTCGACGACAGTGTGTGTTCCAGGAGAGGATGTGCCGCGGCTCAGCATAATGGAAAAGTCTTTCCCGGGTTCTTGCGTCGTTAATCGCAACGGGCAGCGCTTCGCGAATGAATCGCAAAATTATATGGCCTTCCAGTTAGCGCAGTTTGAAGCGCACACCGAGGATAATCCCTGTGCACCGGCGTACCATGTTTTCGATTCGCGCTTTCGAAGGAACTACATTGTCGGGCCGTTAATGACGGCTTCAATGCGTCCGGATTGGACCATACCCAGCCAATGGTTCGAGCAGGGTTTTGTGGCAAAAGCTGATACCGTTGAAGCGTTAGCCGAGAAAATGGACATAGACGCCGTCGGGCTTCGCTCAACTATCGACAAAATGAATCGTTACGCTGAATCTGGCAAGGATGAAGACTTCCAGCGCGGTGAATCAGCTTACGATCGGTATTATGCGGATCCTGAAATTAAGCCTAACCCGTGCCTCGCCACGATCGATGAGGCGCCGTATTACGCGATGCGCATTGAGGCAGGTGATTTTGGCACGCAAGGTGGATTGGCCACAGATACCAATGCTGCAGTGATTAATGACAGTAACGCACCTATAAGCGGCTTGTATGCAATCGGCAACTGCTCGGCGGCAATACTGCCTACGTATCCGGGGCCAGGTGCGACTTTGGGGCCGGCGATGACTATGGCCTATCAGGCGGCTAAGCACATTAACCAATATCAGGATTGAGACGAATACTATGCTGGATCTCGAAGCAATAGAACTTATTAAGCAGCTAAAGGCGAGGTACTTCAGATTTCTGGATACCGGAAGTTTTGATGAGCTGGTTGCAGTCTTCAGCGAGAACGTCACTGCGCATTTCCAGGGTGGATATTACGAATTCAAACTTGAGGGTAGGGACGCTTTAATCGACTTTTATCGCGGTGCGTTTACCAGCGAAAAATTTGGAACCCACAATGTTCATCACCCGGAAATTTCTGTCAATGGCGATCAGGCCCAGGCTATATGGTATCTGCAGGACACTTTTTATAACCTTGAAGAGATGCGCGTCACACAGGGAACAGCTTTCTATCGCGATCGCTACGACAAAAATAACGGTGAGTGGCTAATAACTCATACTGGTTACGAACGCATTTTTGAATCGGTAGCTGATATTGATGAGAAGCAAAAGATCACTGTAAGGCCGATTAAGTAGCTCCGGTCGTTTTTAAAACGCTGGGCGCAGTTACCATGAGCGAATTCTCGACTGACCCTCTGCAACCTGTTTCGGCGGCAACAGTAGAACACTGGGACATACAGGCCGATGTTGTCGTTGTGGGTATGGGCGGGGCTGGCGCATGCGCCGCTATCTCAGCGCACGATGCTGGTGCCAGCGTTTGCGTGCTGGAGTTGGCGTCGGCCGGCGGTGGCTCCACCGCACTATCGTCAGCGGAGCTTTACCTGGGGGGCAGCGGCGGTACGCGGGTCCAACGGGCCTGTGGCTGGTCGGACAGTACAGAGGATCTGATTGCTTATCTTGCCGCTAGCGCAGGCGAACAAGCGGATATGGCCAAGATCCGGCTGTTCGCGGAGGAGAGCGCAGCGCATTTTGATTGGTTGGTAGCGCTTGGTGTGCCTTTCAAAGATTCAGAGTACCCGTATCGGGCAATGCTCGCACTGACCGATGATTGCCTGCTTTTCACCGGTAGTGAGAAAGCATGGCCATTTAGTGATTTGGCAAAGCCCTGCCCCAGAGGCCACAACCTGCAGGTTGAAGGTGACAACGGCGGTCCCTTGCTAATAAAGATACTGACCGAGAGTATTAATAGAAGGGGTATAGAGACTCACTTCGATACCCGAGCGTTGACGCTTATCGTCGACCCTGAAAATTCGCGTGTTGCCGGACTGTTGGTACGGCAGAATATGCAGCTGAAAACGGTGAAGGCAAACAAAGGTATTGTGCTCTGCTGTGGTGGTTTCGTCATGAATGAGTCGATGCTTGCCAGGTATGCACCGGCGCTAACTCGCTGTACCACGCCCATCGGTAATCCTGGCGATACCGGTTCCGGAATCCAAATGGGGATGGGAGTCGGCGCAGCGGCGATCAATATGCATGAAGGTTTTGTCAGCTTGCCCTTTTACCCACCTGCGTCGCTGACGTTTGGCATTCTGGTCAATTCGCAAGGGCAGCGTTTTATTAACGAGGATGCCTACCACGGCCGTGTGGGTGCATTCATACTGAAGCAGCAAAGTGAGCGCATTTATCTTGTCTGCGGCGCAGAAGATTATGCGGATTATGAGACCAGTGCGTATCTCAATGCTGATGTCGCGGGTACAGGGGAAACCATCGCAGAGCTTGAGCAGGAGCTCGCGCTCCCTGCAGGTCAGTTGGAGCGCAGCCTTTCGTACTACAACCAACAGGCGGCGCTGAAAAAAGACCCGTTGTTCCACAAAAGTGCCGAGTGGCTAAAGCCTATAGAAGGACCTTATGTGGCGCTTGACTGTACTCCCGGCAGAGGGGCGTACTTCCCTTATTTCACGCTTGGAGGTCTGGATACCAGTGCTGTGGGTGAGGTTAAAAAACCGGATGGAACAATCATCGCAGGCCTCTACGCGGCCGGGAGAACCGCCGCAGGTGTGCCGAGGCGGGGCGAAGGCTATGCATCTGGGATGTCGGTTGCTGACGCCACCTTCAGCGGTCGCAAGGCCGGCGCGCACGCCGCGCGATCTACTATCAATCAATGAAGGAAAGACGTCGTGACTGACCGAGAGTTGCTGAAGCGTATAGAGCGATTGGAATCACTGGACGAAATTCGTCAGTTGGTTGCGAAGTATTCGCTATCGCTTGATATGAGAGACCTTGATGCGCACGTGAACCTGTTTGCGCCAGATATTCGCGTGAGTCGTGACAAGACAGGTCGCGCACACTTAAAACGCTGGCTTGATGATACTCTGCGTTTACAGTTCACGGGGACTTCACATCATATCGGTAATCACATTATCGAGTTTACTTCGGAAGATCGCGCAATAGGCGTTGTCTATTCGAAAAACGAACATGAGACCCCTAACGTTGAAACAGGGATTCCAGAGTGGGTCATAATGCAAATGCTGTACTGGGATGATTACGAGCGCATCGACGGGCGATGGTACTTCAGGCGGCGTTTGCCCTGTTACTGGTATGCAACGGATATTAATAAACCGCCTACGGGCGATCTCAAGATGCGCTGGCCAGACCGGGAGCCCTACGAGGGCGCCTTTCATGATCTGTGGCCATCCTGGCAGGAATTCTGGGCGAATACTCCCTCTCAGGACGAGCCCGAGGTCGCGCAACCTGCACCGCTAGATCAGTTTCTTTTACGTATGCGCCGAGACCAGCAGGATCCAAAAATTAGGGTTCGTTAGCTATCAACCCATAACTTCATTTACAAGCTCATTACACTATGAAAGAACCGTTAGCGTCACTATTTAGCCCGACCAGCCTTGGCGCGATAGAATTATCGAACAGAATCGTTATGGCGCCGATGACACGCTCCAGAGCTTCTGCCGGCGATCTTGTGACAGACCTGCACGTTGAGTACTACAGGCAGCGTGCGTCAGCAGGGCTCATTGTGACTGAGGGTGTTCAACCCAGCATAGATGGTAAGGGCTACTGCCGCACGCCGGGTATTTACGACCAGCAACAAGTGAAAGCGTGGCGGGAAGTTACGGAGGCCGTGCATGAGCGCGGTGCCTCGATTGTGTGTCAAATAATGCACTGCGGTCGCGTAGGACATTCCGACAATAAAGATAGTGCCGCCCGGCACGTTGCGCCTTCAGCTATTCGTTGTGAAGAGCAGATCTTTACCGAGAAAGGTATGCAAGACATGGATATGCCAGAGGCACTGTCTATCGATGATATCGCTTCGGTCATTGCTGATTATCGTAATGCCGCGCGCAACGCGATCGACGCTGGCTTCGACGGCATTGAATTGCACTGTACTTCGGGCTACCTCCCTGCGCAGTTTTTATCTACGGGCACTAATCAGCGTGACGATCAATACGGCGGTACACTCGAGAATCGCCTTAGATTTATTCTGCAGGTGATCGAGCAGGTGATCGCCGAAATTGGTGCGGATAGAGTTGGTATCCGAATTTGTCCAGGCAATCCCTTCAATGGCTTACATGATGATAACCCCAGAGAAACATTCAAAGCTCTGTTGCAAGCGATAGATTCTCTGGGTCTGGCCTATGTGCACGTCATTAGAATGCCCTCTACCGGTATTGATAACGTGGCGCTTGTTCGTGATCACTTTACCGGTGGGGTTATTGTGAACGACAGCTATAGCACAGAGGAAGCGGCCCAGGTGATCGCTGCACAATCGGCAAGCGCAGTTTCTTTTGGCCGTTTTTTCGTGTCAAACCCGGATCTCGTTGATCGCATCAGGCACGACGCACCGCTCGCTAAAATGAACCCGAAAACGCTTTATACCCCCGGAGCAGCAGGGTACATAGATTATCCGGCAATGCAGTCCGATTAATCCGCCAGGTAAAAGCCCAAAGTCATCGCCTGTACCATTGAAAATTAGGCTATCAGGATCTTAAGTCAGGAGTTCGCAAGTATGCCCATGCCCGATAACACGCCCGTCATCGATTTGATGTTGGCAGTTCCCAACGACGACACATCCAACTACTACGATTTCATTCGACCGCTGCTTATGGACGAAGAAAGCCGTGAGATGATGAAGATGCCAGCACAGTACATGTTCAAAGATGTACCAAAAACGGGCCAGCAGGATGATTACCTTGCCTACACTTTGGAACAGATGGATAAGCATGGCATTGAAAAGGCAATGCTTGGCGTGGATGAGGATCAGTATCCTTCGCAAAATGAAGCTGTCGAAAAATTTCCGGAGCGCTTTATCGGATCTTACGATTGCAATCCAAACAACGGTATGGAAGAGGTTCGAAAGATTAGGCGTCTCAAAGAGCGCTACGACATTAAGGCAGTGACTGCTTTCCCGAGTGGTCTTTGCCCCCAGGTGCCACTCAATGATAAGCGGTGGTACCCAATTTTCGTGACCTGTATTGATCTGGATATTCCATTTTGTCCCTGCGTAGGTGTGCCAGGCCCAAGGATTCCTATGGAGCCGCAAAAGGTAGAGCACCTCGATGAAATATGCTGGTTCTTTCCAGAGCTTCGCGTCGTGATGCGCCACGGAGGAGAGCCGTGGACTGATCTGGCCTGGAAACTAATGCTCAAGTATCCCAACTTATACTATATGACCAGTGCCTTCGCTCCGAGGCATTATCCAAAAGATATTGTCCATTTCGCCAATACCCGTGGCGCCGACAAGATTATGTACGCGGGTTATTTTCCGATGGGCCTCTCTCTGGATCGCATCTTTGAAGAGCTCCCTGCGGTTGATTTTCGTGATCACGTCTGGCCGAAGTTTCTCAGCGAGAATGCGAAGCGAGTGTTCAAACTCTAGGGGTAGTAAAGGCTGATCGTTTCGGCAAGGCAGGCGGGGCGTTCCTCTCCGACAATACCAACGGCTACGCGCACAAAAGAGCGAATGCCGCCTTTAAACTCATCAACCTGAAGAATCTCTCCCTCGCCGTAGACGAGTGAGCCGGTTTTTACCGGTGAGAGAAACCTGACTTTATCCAGGCCATAGTTGATTCCCGATGAAAAGTTCTCAACGACGAGCATTCTTGGTAGAAAAAAATTCACTAGTGAGAGAGTAAGATAGCCATGCGCGATTGTAGATCCGGCGTCGGACTCTCGCGAAGCTCGTTCTGTGTCCACGTGAATCCATTGGTGGTCTTCGGTAGCATCGGCAAAGAGATTAATGCGTTGCTGCTCAATTGCCAGCGGTTCAGTTCTCTCCAGTCGCGTTCCGTCTGCGCCTAGAAGGTCAGCTGGCTGTTTGAAGATGTGAGGCATTGACGTAATTCCCGTGGTTTTTAAACAAATGCAATGGTACCAGCATCATGCAGCCGAGTGTGTTTTTGCCTGTATTATGGTGTGGTGTACGTAATCTAAATATACTAACGTCGAATGTTCAAGAGGCGTCTATTTTTTGCTAAAGAGACCGGCTATTGGCCGACTCGTTAGAGGGGAGCAGCATTGGAAAGTTATGCAAACAAAACCGTGATTGTAACGGGAGGTGGTGGACACATCGGGAGTGCTATCGCCGCACAGTATCATCGGGCTGGAGCTAATGTCGCAATTTGTGGGCGTCGCGAGCCCGTCACACACCCCATCAGTGACAGCGAGCGCTACCTTTTTGTACAGGCAGATATTCGCGACCCAGCCCAGAGCCAGCGGCTCGTGGACTCGACCGTAGAGCGGTTTGGTGGTGTCGACGTGCTCATCAATAATGCGGGTGGCAGTCCGCCTGTTGCCGCGGCCGATGCCGCGCCAGAGCTAACACAGAAAATTCTTCAGTTGAATGTTGTCGCCCCGATTGTATTGGCGCAGCAGGTTTTTCATGTCATGAAGGAAGGTGCCGGGGTCGCAAGCATTATCAATATTGCCTCTGTCAGTGGCACCAGACCCTCACCTGGGACTGCGGCCTACGGCGCTGCAAAAGCCGGTCTGATCAGTGCTACCCGTTCGCTGGCTCAGGAGTGGGGTCCAGATGTGCGTGTGAATGCTGTGGTCGTGGGCCTGGTTGAACACGATGCTGGCAGTGACCATTATGGCGGGCCAGATGGATTTCGGCGAGTCGCAGAAATGTTGCCTCTTAAGAGGATGGCCAGGCCGGCTGATATTGCGGATGCCTGCTTGTATTTGTCTTCTGATCAAGCTGCATATGTATCCGGCGCAACGCTCGAGGTAGACGGTGGCGGTGAGGCGCCCGTCTTTTTGTACCTTGCCAAGGAGAGTGGCCTGAACTAAGCAGATTTGGGTTTATCTGCAACCGCGTGGGTTTACCGGTCTTAGAGCTCGTTAGCAACTGCTCGCGCACTGTGGATGGCCCCATCAATATAGCCAACCTCGTTACAGTCCCCAATGGCCACCGCGTCCAGGCCGGCCTTCTGTAACGATTCGCACAGTGAGGTGTCTTTTTCTGCGCCCAGCGCAATGATGACCTGATTTGCGCGGACCGTATGATCCTCGCCTTCGCAGCGGTAGTGAACGCTATCGTCAGTGATTTCCATGATTTCGGTGTTGCAGATTAACTTCGCACCATCTTCCCGCAGCTGATGTACCACTCTTGCGCGCCGCACAATGCTTAGCTCGGGTCCAAGATGCGGCGTAGGCTCCAATACGACGACCTGTCTTTTGCGCTCGACGAGGAACTCGGCTAACTCCAGCCCCACAAGACCACCACCAATGATTACAAGGTCTTTGCGGATGGGCATCCATATATTGCTCATTAGCCTGACTCGGTCGATATTCTTCAACAGCTGAAGTTTTTGTGCGACGCTCACAAGCAGGCGTTGATACAGAGGGAGTTTTCTCATGCCGTCCTGATTACCCCCCAGCAGCATGCCGCGCATCTCTTCGCCGTCAAAAACGTGTTTGAGTGCTTTGCCCTTTAATTCGGGCGCGCGCCTTGAAGCACCAGTCGCCACAATAATTTGGTCGGCTCCAAGTGATTTGACAGACTCCAGGCAGGCTGTTTTACCGAAATTAATATCAACGCCTAGCGTTTGAAGCTGGCCGTACAGCCAGGTAATTAATCGTCCGTTGGGTTCGTAGGCCAGCGCCGCAATACGCGCAGTGCCGCCAGGTACGGTATCTTTTTCCCAGAGTGTAACTCTGTGACCTCGCTCCGCAGCAACTCGCGCCGCCTCCATGCCGCCTGGGCCTGCGCCAATTACCAGCACATGTTTCTTTTGCGTGCTGCTCGCAATCAAGTTGTCTCGGTGTTCCTGACCTAAATGAGGATTAACCGCACATAGCATTGGATGATTGATGAAAATCTGACTGACGCAGATATAGCAGTAGATGCAGGGTCTGATGTCCTGTGGTCGATTGCTCACGACTTTTGCTGGAAGTTCAGGGTCTGCGAGCAGCTTTCTACCCATAGCAATAAAGTCGAATTCATTGCGCGATATTGCCTTCTCGGCAATGTCGAGCTCGATCCTGCCAACCGCAATAATCGGAATGTTAACGGTTCTCTTCGCCATCCTGGCGAATTCAGCGAAACCGGCGGGCTGATGTACGAGCGGTGCTTCGGTAAATGAGATGCCAATTGACGTATTGCCATAAGCGCTCACGTTTATCGCGTCTGCGCCCGCGACTTCCAGCAATGCGATTGTCTTGAGAAAATCGTCCGGTTGAACCCCGTTCTCAATTCGATATTCTTTTGCATCAATTCTCACTATGATTGGGAAAGTCTCGCCGACTGCTGTTTTTATTTCAGCAATTATCTCGGTGAGCAAACGGGCTCGATTTTCGTGGGAGCCACCATAGGCATCTTCACGGTGATTGGTCGCAGGCGAAAGGAAAGTTGCTATCAGATAGCCGTGCCCCGCATGGATCTCGATTGCATCGAATCCGGATTGCACGGCTCGCTTCGCCGCATCAACAAATTGAGCTTTAACCGTTTGAATGTCTTCAAGGCTCATTATGTGAAAGCGTGGCCCCTTACCATCGGGGCCAGCAGCTTTAATAAAGTTGCCCAACTCCTGAGGAGTCAGCAGAGCCATCATATCTAGCCCGCCTTTTTTAAGCGGTGAGGGAACCCACAGCGGCCGGCCCGCTACGGTATCCTCCTGAGAGGTTTTTCCACTGTGATTCAATTGAGCTGCAATCTTAGCGCCGTGCTTTTGTACGCGCTTCGTTAATTCCTGCAGATCGGGAATGAAACGGTCCTCAGAAAAGCCAACCATGTTCGGCATAGAAGCTCCCATTGGCCACGCCACCGAGGTCGTTTCCAACGTAAGCAGAGCTGCGCCGCCGCGCGCCTGATTTTCGTAGTAGGCCTTTATCCGCTCGCCACAGCTGCCATCGTCGTTTGCATAGTTCGATCCCATGGCCGCAAGCACAATGCGATTTTTTAATGTCATGTCGCCGATCCTGGCGCTAGACGAAAGAGAAGGGTAGGCTAGCTCGGTCGACATTGCTTCGTTCTCCAATGAGAGATGTCGGGGTAGGGGTGGAAACGGGTCATGGCTCAATTCGAGAGATTTTGTTTATGGCCGTTGTTGGAGGCTTGCGCAGTGTTCATGACAAACTTGGCCAGCGCATGGTAGACCGGTAAGGATATTCCATCGTTTGCTGCATTAGCGGCAATCGGGTGACTCGCAAACCTCGCAATGACTAGCTCTGCAGTTGGATCGATATAGAGTGACTGGCCAAAAACGCCGCGCGCCATATAGGCTCTATGCTCATTGTGTGTTATCCACCACATGTTACGGTAACTCCAACCGTCTAACGGTCCACCAAAACCGCCGGCACGAAACTTCACTCGGTCGCCTCCTTGCTCAATATCCTTTACTACGCTTGCCGGTATAATCTGCCGTTCATTAAACTGCCCATAGTTCCGGATCATTTCTCCAAAGCGCGCCATGTCTCTGAGCGTCAGGCTCAAGCCTCCGCCGGCGAAAGGCGTTCCGATGGAGTCGACACCAATGTACGCATCGTACTCCATACCCATTGGCTTCCAGAAGCGCTCGCTCAGCAGTGTAGTCAAATCCTTGCCTGTCGCTCTGGCTACTATCCAGCCCAGCATATCGGTGTTGATAGTGCGGTAGCGAAAACCCTCGCCGTGCACACCGTCCGGTTTTACCGACTGCAGGTATTCATAATAGGTGCGTGGTCCCGCATAATTGGGAGGCTTCGGTAGCGGGTTGCCTGCCGCTGAGTGTATCCATATGTCTGACTTTGGGTCACTGTAGTTTTCGGTGAAGCGAATGCCCGTTGTCATATCGAGAATCTGCCTGACAGTCGCATTGGCGTAGGCTGATTCTGTGATTTCGGGTATGTAATCAATCGCTCGTTTGCTTTCGTCTAATGTGCCCTCCGCAATTAAAGCAGCCGCAAGTGTTCCTACGAAGGTCTTGCTGATTGACATTGCAGCGTGCTGTACATCGCGTTGCAATACACCGGTATAGCGCTCGAAGATTACTGTTCCACGATGCATGATGATCAAACCGTCGGTGTAGGTTTGATCAATAAACGCCTCTAAATCGATTGTCTCTCCTGAACCTTTTATCTCGATGTTGAAGGAATCCAGTGAGTTAGATAGCGATAGCGGAAGCGCCGATTTTGCCTCGCTACCTGATGAAATATTTGCGGTAGGCATGAGTTGACGAAAATTGGATACGCTCCAGCGCCGTGCCGGAAACTCGAAAAAGCTACCGTCGGCAAAGCGAACGATTCGATCTGGTGCTGGAGGAGAGCCCTGCATCCAGCCCATCTTTGCCGGGTCACTGTCTTCTGCGCTAAGGTGCTCCGTTGGTGATAGCCCCTCCAGAGCAAGCACGGAGGCAGATAGGCCCAGGCCCGCAAGGCTTGCGAGGACAATAGTAACGACCAATAGTTGAAGAGCACCCAAACGTAGGTGATAGCTGAGGTAACTAATCTGATTCAACATAAACTTGTTCCGCTCGAGTCAACCAGAGATGAGACTAGATGCTGTCTGCCCTGAACATTGCATCGTGCCCCCCGTCGATGAACAGCAGAGAACCCACAATGAATCCAGCCCGTTCGTCTAACAGAAACTCGACGAGATTGGCTACATCGTCCGGAGTGCCGGGACGACCCGCTGGAATACTTTGTACGAACTGCCGGATTGCATCGCCGTAGGTTGGGTCGTTCGCCACCGACGCGGTCATGGGGGTCTCAACATAACCGGGTGCAATTGCGTTAATGCGGATTCCCTCCGCTGCCATTGCAGGCGCATTGCGGCGCATCCAGCGTGCGACGGCTTGCTTGGACCCGGCATAGGCATCGTGTCCACTAATCGTTTCCAGGCATTGCGCAACAGTCTCGCTTTGATTATCGAGCAGGGCGTTCACATAGGCTGTTTCACTGCAGGATGGCGCTGAATTCGATGAGATCAGTATCACGCTTCCCCTGCTTTCACAGAGTAGCGGGCGTAGACCTTCGACTATCTCTATACTGCCGTGGTAGTTCACCGCCGGAATCATCGCCTTGTTCGCTGTGTGTGAGCCCACGCCCGCGCAGCAAATGAGCCCATCCACACCGTCAGCAGATGTTTTTACAATTGCGTCAATGGCCGCTGCGCGCCCCTCTGCACTGGAAAGATCCGCGCTAATATCCGCATCTTTGATGTCGACGACCAAAACGTCGTTACCATTCGCTGTTAGGCGGTGCCGGATAGCCGCGCCGATACCTGTCGCGCCTCCAGTAAGAACAATTTTTGCCATGGTTTAGCTACCGTTATGTTGAATTTGAGCCATGTGTAACTCAAGCCGTTCTGTTGTGGCTGGGTTATTTTGCTTAGCCGGCTGCTATGACTTCTTCAATCGCTGTGCCTGGCAATGCCTGCATTCCTCCATCAATCTCTATTATTTTCCCACTAATAAAACTGCTGGCGTCGGAGGCAAGGAAGAGTGCGGCATGAGCGATGTCGTCCGGCGTGCCAAGTCGCTTGAGCGGGATCCACTTTTCAGTTTTCGCCTTGAGGTCGGGGTTTTCTACAATGAATGCAGTGCTTGGCGTCTCGATAGCACCGGGTGCTATCGCGTTCACCCGAATCCGCGGCGCGAGCTCATAGGCCATCACTCGGGTCATCTGGTTGAGCCCAGCTTTCGCTGCTGCGTAGGCTGAAAAACGCTTGTCGACCAGCCAGCTAAGGGCAGAGCTCACATTGACGATGGACGCTTGCCTGTCTGGATTAAATGCAGGCAGACAAAGGTGCGTCAGCGTGTACGCCGATGTGAGGTTTATTGCCAGCGTATCCTCGAAGCGCTGCTTGTCGACCTTTTTTATCGAGCCGTAGCCCTGCCCGGGCGCGCCGGCATTGTTGATGAGTATATCGATAGTATCCCATTTATCCCGGGTCTGCTCCACGACCCCGGACAAGTCTGATTCATTGGTGACGTCCGCACAAACGGCTAATGCTTCGGCACCGGTGGCCCGGATGAGCTCGACGGTTTGGTCAATATCAGATTGTGTTCTGGCAACACAAACTACGTTAGCACCTTGCTCAGCCAGGCCAACGGCTATCGCTTTACCGATGCCCTTGCCCGCGCCGGTTACAATGGCGGTTTGATTGCGTAGACTGAAGGCGTCAATCAGCATAATGATGTTCCTGGTCTGGTTTGCGGGTAGAAACTCCCACGAAAAGCGCCGGTTCTTTCGCCGGGAACCGCATTATTGTTCCTGAGGAGTCCTTACGGAATACTTCTATTATTGCCGCATGGTATAGCGCGATTAATGAGCTGTCTTTGTCCATTTGGCTTATAAATCAAGAGCTCGCGTGCTTGACTGAGAACGACGCAGATCCCAACATGTTGGCCACGAGATCCCTCCGAGTAAGGGGTGCTCCGGGGGTGTTGGCTGCGAGATCAGGAAGCGCTCCTTGTGCCTGCGCGGCAAGCAGGTCGGCCCAACCACTAATGTGCTCAAGTGAGATTAGAAACTATGCAATTGCAGGGTAAGTCTGGCATCGTCACCGGTGGGGCGGTCGGTATAGGGCGGGCAATTTGTGAGACTTTTGCGCGTGAAGGCGCCAAAGTGGTTGTCGCGGATGTTGACGAAGAAAATGGCAAGTTAACAGCCGAGAGAATTTGCGGTTCTGGTGGGGATGCGATTTTTGTTCGGGCTGACGTCAGCAAGGAGTCTGAAGTCAAAGCGATGGTCGCTGCCTGCGTCGAAAGTTTTGGACGAATCGATATTGCCTGTAACAGTGCCGCGCTGAGTCGCGGTGCTGGGCCAATTCATACCTTCGAGAGGGCGGTATTCGACCATACCCTTGAGATGTGTTTGACCAGTAGTTGGCTCTGCCTCAAGCATGAAGTAGAGGCGATGTTGGCGAGTGGTGGTGGTAGCATTGTAAACATTTCGTCCAACGCCTCGCTGAAAGGGCAGGCTAACAATACAGCGTACGCAACCGCTAAAGCTGGGGTAAATGTGCTTACTAAAAGCTCAGCAGCCGAGTACGGTAGCAAGGGGATTCGAGTGAATGCCGTCTCCCCAGGCGTAATCCGAACACCTGGCGTGGAGCGTTACTTCAAGGAGCAGCCGCAGGTGGCGGAGCGCTTAAAAAAAGTAGCAGTGATGAATCGGCTGGGAGAGCCAGCGGAAATTGCTGAGGCCGTTGCCTTTCTATGCTCCGACAGAGCTTCGTTTATCACCGGGCAGATACTTTCTGTCGATGGCGGTGGGGCAGTGAACTAACGAGTGGAACTTTAGAATGATGATTGCAAGCGATGCAAAACAGCGAGTTAACTTGCCTATGCCGTTTGGCTGGTTTCAGGTGCTTTATTCGCATGACCTTTCAGTAGGGCAGTCTATGCCCCTAAATTATTTTGACACTGAGCTCGTTGCGTTTCGCACGGAGTCTGGAAAAGTCAGTGTGGTTGATGCTTACTGTCCCCACATGGGCGCGCATCTTGGTTACGGCATTCACGAAAACGCCGGTGGCGGTTCCAGAGTCAACGGTGAGAGCATTGTCTGTCCGTTCCATGGGTGGGAATATAACGGCGAGGGGCAGTGCACGAAAATCCCTTACGCAAAATCTATCCCGCCTAGAATTGAGCGCGGCGAGCCTGTGCTTGGCAGTTGGCACACGAGGGAGGTCAATCAATGCATTCTCGTTTGGTACCATCCTGAGGGCGTCGAACCGCTGTTTGAGCCGCCGGTCGTCGAAGAGGCGGCATTAGGGAATGAGCAGTGGGGCGAGCTACAGCTACATTCCTGGGATATTGAAACCCATATGCAAGAGATCGGTGAGAATGCGGTGGACGCCGCACACTTTCACTATGTGCATGGTACAGATGAGATCCCGGAAGTAGCAGACTCGAAATTTGATGGTTATCAGCGTTACGGCTTCTTGAAGACGCGCAATCCGACGCCACGCGGTGTTATCGATGGTTCGATTGAAAACTTGAGTATCGGCCCCGGACTGTCTGTTATCCGCTTTAAGGGTATTTGCGATACGGTGCTGATGGCTAACTTAACACCTGTGTCATCCAATCTGGCGCGAGCGAAGTATGCTTTTCTGCAAAAGAAGGAAGACATGGAGGGCGGGCGCGCGCGTATCGGTCAGGCGCTGGTCGCCAACATATGCCAGCAAATGGAGGAAGACAAAATTATCTGGGACCGCAAGAAGTTCTACAAGCGTCCCTTGCTGTGCAACGGCGACGGTCCATTTTTACAGTTTCGAAGCTGGTACAAACAGTTTTTGATCGAACCCGAGGCGTAAGTTCGTCAGGCTGCCATCTTTCCGCGAGCTGACTTGGCTGGTTACGAGTTTGCTAGCATCGCTGTGATTTGCTCGGCGTTGCGAAGGTGATGCGTGAGGTCGCCAAGCAAATCGAGCTTACCGTAATCCCTTTCTGTGAACGCCCAACCGCCATCCAATCGCGAAAACTTGTCGTGATAGCAACCTGATGCGATGACCTGAAGCGGTAAGGACGGCGTCTGTTGGTACACGACGTAGTAAGACTGCGCTTCGGCCAGCCCGGCTGGCTCGTCTACGTTGATGATCAAACTACTGGACGCGTGTTTCGTTTTCGGGGTTCCATCCGGGTAGATAATGATATTCTCCCGCCAGTTTTTTAGCAGTTCCTCGTGAGTGATAACGCCACTGGCCCCCATGAGTATGTCGGCGTGGACGAAAAGCTTCGCTGCAGCTTCCAGTTCTCCTCGATCGAAACGATGGGTATATTCCGCCAGCAGGTTTCTTATTGAATCACTCGAGTTTTGCATAAAAAACGTTTATCAGCCTATGTCGCTTCAGTATTCCACCTAAGAACTAACCCATATAGGCCTGTCCGCCGTCAACTGCGATGCTTTGTCCGCTGACATATGCCGCTTCATCACTGCAGAGCATTGCTACAAATTCGCCTATATCCTCTTCGCATTCGCCAATCCGCTGTAACGGAATGCTTCTGACGAACGCCGCGGCCTCCTGCGGATTCTGTTCCGTCCAGGCCTTCAACGCGGGTGATTTCGCGTGAGGAAGAATACAGTTAGCCCGAATGTTGTCTTTGCCCCATTCGCTCGCGGCTGTTCTCGTCAGCGTTCGTATTGCTTCCTTTTCTGCCGCATAAACGCCATAGCCAGACATATCCCAGCGTTTCGCGGCGCTACTTGCCAGATTAATGATTGAGCCTCCGCCTCGAGATACCATGTGCGGATGGCAAAGCTGCATAAGCTTCAGAGTTGCGAGAGGTCCGACCGTAAACGCATGGAGAACATGCTCATCTTTCTGTGAAAGCAGTGGGCCTCGAGAGGTGCTCACGGCGTTATTAACCAGTATATCAACGGGCCCGAGCGCTTCAACAACGCTCTCTACTGTTGATTTAAGTCCGTCTAGTTGTGAAACATCACCCCCTAGTGCGATAGTCTCAGTACCAAAACGTTGTTGAATGATTTTGCAGGTCTCTTCGCACTTTGCGAGTGTGCGTCCCAGGGCTGCGATCTTTGCTCCCCGTTTGGCCAGCGCAAATGCGATGCCTTGGCCAATGCCCTGGCCGGCGCCTGTAATCAGCGCTACTTTATTTTCCAAACTGGATTTGATTGCGGATTCAGTCATAGCTCGCCTGTTTACTTAAAAATAAATTCACTAAGGTGAACAACATTGATAGTAGAGAAATCGATGAATCGCTCACAGCTTTTTTGCATGATCGTCCTTCGTTTTTTCAACTCTTCCGGGTTTTGCTCGGCATCGAACAATGCTTCAATTGAGTTCATTGCCTTGACAGGAAACTGTTCTTCAACAATTGCGTCGATCCCCGTTGTATCACTATCCAGCTCGCATATCACAAGGTTTTGTCGATAGGCGAGACTGCTCTGATTGTCGATAGCGATTGCCGTATGATCGCCGCGCCACCGCTGGATCAATTCGCTTTGAGATATTTCCGATTTTTTGCTGAACGTACACAGCTGTACGCTTCCTTCGCTGCGCCCTTTTCCTCGCGCAGGGTTGATCAATGCCTCGGATTCACTCACCAGGAAGCCGCGGATGCCAACCAGGTAGCGCCCTAAAATTCTCTGGATTTTGGGATGGTGGTTAGCGCTGTCGAGGCAGATGGACACGACTGCCTCGGGCATGGCGTCATTGCTTTTGATTCGCCATTGCGCGGCTGGCTTGACGGTATCGTCGTCTAGCAGCATGCTCAGGCGTGCTACGCCAGTAATGTCTGACATTAAACTATCCGCGACCGAATGCATGTCATGATTTCTGAAATGCTCTGCGCTTGTCGAATCGGGTAGCTGCGCGAGGTAAAGAACTTTCTCCATCTTGAGCACGAGCCCGAGGCTCAGTATCCCAGTAGTTTGGCGTAGCGATCCCGGTGATAAGTGCTATCGCCTAGGATTTGGCTGCACAGTCTCGCGCGCTTGAGAAATAGCCCGATATCAAGCTCGTCTGTGACACCCATGCCGCCGTGCATTTGAACGGCCTCATTGGTTACGTGCTCATAGCAGTCGTTGGCCAGCGCTTTTGCCACGCTGGCTTTAGCGGCGACCTGCGGGTTTCCTTGATCAAGAGCAGCCGCCGCGTCCAGAACTGCAGAGCGACAAAGCTCGATCTGGCAAAAGAGTTCCGCGGCCCGGTGTTGCAGTGCCTGGAATGAGCCAATCGGAACGCCAAACTGCTCTCGCTCTCTCAGATAGGACATCGTACGCTCAAAGGTTGCGTCAATACCGCCCATCATTTCGGCGGCGATACAGATACTGCCGCGAGTGAGGATTTGCTCAAGAACGCTCCGCCCCTTGCCGAGTTCTCCTATGATCTGCTCGGGTTGGATGGCAGCGTTTTTGATGCTGACTCTGGCATAGGAGCGGCCATCCATTGCCAGCGTTCGCGTGGTTGTTAAAGAGGGGCAATCGCCATCCACGAGCACCAGACTCAGGGGTGTTAAAAGCGTACCGTCTTCAATCTCGGCTTGTGCAGATCGGTCTGCGTGCTCGACTGAAGTAACCACAACCAGCTTATCGGCCGAAGCGCCGTCGACGACGAAGGTTTTTTCTGCGTTAAGTGTTATTTCATCGCCCGCAACCGAGAGCGTTGAATCAAAATGGAGAGGGGAGTGGTGATTCTTTTCGTCAATAGCAAGTGCGAGCGTAAGCTCGCCACTCGCTATTTTGGGCAAGAGATCTTCCCTCTGTTCAGCAGAACCCCCAAGCTCCAGCGCGGATGCGCCGAGTACAACGGTAGACAACAGTGGCGATGCGGTCAGTGTTCTACCCATTTCCTCAAAAACTGCACCGAGTCCGAGATAGCCGAATTCGAGGCCGCCATATTTTTCCGGGATTGACATCGCGGGGATGCCCAGCTGGGTAATCGCTTGCCACAGGTTTTTGTCATAGCAATCGCTTGCGTTGTCACGCAGCTTTCGTAGGGCGTCTACAGGCGCATTAGACTGTAGAAACCCTCGAGTGGTCTCTTTAAAAAGGCGCTGTTCTTCTGAAAGTAGCATTATTTTCTGTTCCGGCTCGAGCTAGTCATGCAATACGTTGCAAGCTACTGCGGTAGATCGAGTGCCCTGCGAGCAATGATATTGAGTTGAATTTCCGAGGTTCCGCCAGCGATTGTATGCGCCTTGTCATTGGCCCAATTACGCATAACCCGCTGTTCGTCATCGTTGAATTCGGCTTTATCTTGCCAACCCAGCCCACGATTACCGAGGATCTTGAGGAGCAGTTCATCCTTGCGCTGGTATTCCTTTGTGCTCACGTGTTTCATAATCAACGGGAGTCTAGGGTCGAGCTGGCCGGCCTTCATTTGCTGATAAAGCCGTAAATTAGTCGCCTTATCGGCATCACTGCGCATGAGATGCTGAGTGATCTGATCGCGCAATACGGGATCCGCAAGTCGATTCTCCTCGTCAGTTCCCAGATAACGCCTGGCTAGAGCCAGAATATCTTGCTCTTCTTTCTCGGATATCTCGGCCATCACGCTCATGAGCTTGCGCTCGTGCTTGAGCAATTCTTTTGCGACCTGCCAGCCCTTGTGGATCTCGCCAACCAGATTTGCTTTGGGGACTTTGACATTATCGAAAAATGTCTGGCAGAACTCCGATTCGCCGCTAATCAATTCGATTGGCGAAGTGGAGACCCCTTCGCTCTGCATATCGATGAGCAAGAAACTTATACCATCCTGTTTTTTTGCATCGGGATCGCTTCGTACAAGACAGAAAATCCAGTCGGCCTTGTCTGCCTGTGTCGTCCAAAGTTTAGTGCCATTGACAAGAAAGTAATCGCCGTGATCCTCAGCGCGGGTTTTAAGGCTTGCGAGATCAGACCCGGCTGCGGGCTCTGAGTATCCCTGGCACCATCGGATTTCGCCGCGAGCGATCTTGGGGATGTGCTCTGCCTTTTGTGCCTCTGTGCCAAAGGTCAGCAACGCTGGCCCGAGCATCCACAGGCCCAGATCATACAATGGAGGACGGCAGTTGAGTCGCCGCATTTCGGCTTGTAGTATCTGCGCTTCCTCGGCGTTGAGCCCACCTCCACCGAGCGCCTTTGGCCATTGAGGTGCTGTCCAGCCTCTGTCGCGCATGGCCTCGAACCACTTCTTGGCATCCTCGCTGTGAAAGGTGCGGTTTCGGCCTGCCCAGATTTGCTCTTCCTTCACGATGGGTGCGCGCTGCGAGGGAGGGCAGTTTCGCTCCAGCCATTGGCGGACATCGGCACGAAAATCATTAGTAGAAGACACGGTACACCTGATATTTTGTGGAATTAACTTGTAACGCTGTTGTTTCCAGAACGCAATTACGCAGTAGTCGGAAAAAAAGTTTCTTTAACGACTTTTTTTAGAATTTTATTCGTCACATTGGTTGGCAGCGGGTCGGTGGTGAATCGAACGTGGCCAGGAACTTTAAAATGAGCCAGTTCATTTTTGCAATGGCGCTTCACATCGTCTTCAGTAATTGACTTATCTGCGCTGGCTTTGACGACAACCGCTAGCTCCTCGCCCAGAGCTTCGCTATCGATACCAAAAGCGGTCACGCTATCGACGCCGGGCATTGATAGTAGACAATTTTCGATTTCTATTGGATAGATGTTCTCGCCACCTCGAATCACAACGTCTTTGACTCGATCGCAAATGTACATGCATCCATCTTCGCCGACATAGCCAACATCTCCAGATTTGAACCAGCCTGCCTGAAACTGTGCTGCGGTCTCGCTCTCGCGGTTTAGGTAACCGCTTACATTGCACGGACTTTTGACCCAGATCTCCCCGGGTTCACCTGCAGGTACTTCCTCGCCCGACTCGTTGCAAAACCTGAGTTCCACTACAGGACTGATAAAGCCACTCGCTTTTGGTTTCGCCCTCGCCACAGCCCCTGTAAAGGTTGAGCCTGTACCACCGGTCTCGGTCATGCCCCATCCTGCGCCCGCCATCGCGTCGGGAGTGGCTGTGCGGCGCAGATCGCTGAGTTTTTCGGGTGAAGACGCACCACCACCAGTGATATTGATAATGCAGCTGCTGTCGATACGTGAAAACTCCGCGGACTGGAGCAGATCCATCAGCATTGACGGCGCACCGAATACGCTTGTGATTTTTTCTTCGGCAATCAGATCGCAGGCGCGCGTGACATCCCACTTATACATGATGACGATCGTTCTACCACCGCGCAGATTTAGCAAGAACTGAGAGTAAAGCCCGCTCACATGGAATAGTGGTACTGCTAACAGCGCTTTTGAGGGCAGCTGCTTACCAAGAAACGCATTGAATTGATCCATGTTGGTCATATACGCCGTCGCAGCACTGAGCTCCAGGTTGACCACGGCCTGACAGCAGGACCGATGGGTGAACAGGGCGCCCTTCGGTTTGCCAGATGTGCCGGAGGTATACATGATCATGGCAAGGTCTTCCGCTTCGGGCGCCTCCAGCGTGTTGACCTGCGGGCATTCTGCAGGGGTATCCTCTAACAGAGAGGACAGTTTGCTGGCTCCGTCCGGAAGCTCAGCGTCGTCACATCTTGCGACTAAAGCAGTGATTTGCAGCGCGGAGAGATCAACCAGCGCCAGTCGCTGTGGGTCGCACAGCAGCACTCTGGCCTCGGAGTCTTTCAGCTGGTAATCAAGTTCAGCGGCGCTTCCCCAGCTATTGAGTGGCACGACAATGGCGCCAATAGCCGTAATCGCGTGCCACGCAACCATCCATTCCGGGTAATTGCGCATGGCGATAGCAACGCGCATTCCTGACTCGATATTCATTTGGGTCAGGAGTACGTTGGCGAGTCGATCCACCTGGTTAAAATAGTCGGCAAAAGTCCAGCGCTCCCCTTCGAATACGATAAACTCCTGCTGATCGAACTGGCGAGCTGACTCGAGAAGCGGGGGCAAAGAAGCAGGCGCATTGACAAAGCCTCGATAGCTGACGTCGCCACCTTGGAGCTTGCCAATTTCAAAGGGTGAGCCCTCTTGCTGGGTAAGCTGACCAATGGCAGTTTCGTATTCTTGTCTAAAATCGCTCATAGCAGTTTGTCTGGATGCGCTGGGTGTTAATTGGACAGTTTGAGTGGCTTTAGCGGCGGGGCCTGACCTCCATAAGGCGGTCAGTATCTTTGAATTTTTTTTGCCTGTAAACGCCTGCAGCCGCTTTGCCGGTCGTTGCCAATAGCCCGAATGGCCTAACCTCGCACCGCTATTTGTCGCTGTGCTGATTCGCTATGAAATCCGGAGCTTAGAGGGTTTGCCATACCTACTATGGACGATGATTTAGGCTGTGCGTACTGGCATATTTGACGATCGAAATAGGCTTTAAAACCAGAGGGGACGGTCTGTGGAAACCGCGCTTACTAAATTGTTGGGTTGCAGATACCCGGTTGTACAAACGGCCATGGGCTGGGTAGCTGATGCGGGCCTGGTAGCTGCCAGCGGCGAGGCTGGCGCCTTTGGATTTCTCGCCGGTGCTGTCATGACACCGGCCGAGGTTGAGAAGGGGATTCTCTCGATAAAGTCCAGGACAGACGCGCCGTTTGGAGTCAATTTTCATATGTACGCCCCGGGTGCTGACGACATCATTGAACTCTGCATTAAGCACCGCGTAAAAGCCGTGAGTTACAGCCGATCGCCCAGTGAAAAGATGGTGGAGCGTTTGAAAGCGGCAAGTATCGTTTGCATGCCTACTGTTGGTGCTTTGAAACACGCGAAAAAAGCCGTTGAGTTAGGTGCTGATGCGGTGGTCGTGCAAGGCGGTGAGGGCGGCGGTCATACCGGAAGCGTGGCCAGCAGTATATTGCTACCTCAGGTAACCGGTGAACTTCAGGTACCCGTGGTTGCTGCGGGTGGATTCAAAGATGGCAAAGGACTGGTCGCCGCGCTGGCGCAGGGCGCGGCGGGCATTGCAATGGGAACCCGTTTTTTGCTTACTCAGGAATCTCCCGTACCCGCCCAGACTAAGGAACGTTATTTGCAGGCGCCGGCTGAAAAAATCGTTGTCAGTAAAAAGCTGGATGGCCTCCCGCAAAGAATGATTCTCAATGACTGCCTGCAGTCGCTGGAGAAGTCTTCCTCGATTGGTATGCTCATGCTTGCCGTCAAAAACGGTTTGGCATTCACAAAAATGACGGGCGCATCACTTTGGACGATGCTGGGCTCGGCATGGCAGATGAAGAAAAATAATGAGCTAGGACTTGCCCAGACGCTTATGGCTGCGAACGCGCCAATGATGATACAGCACGCCATGGTTGAGGGACATCCCGATGATGGCATTCTACCCAGTGGCCAGATCGCAGGCCTGATCAATGACCTGCCGACGGTTGACGCCCTGATAAGGGAAATTGTTCTGGACGCGGAACAAACGCTGGCACGGCTGAGCGAGCTACAGTAAACAGTTTTTCACAATCCCCTGGAGAAAAAAATGGCTTTCGATTGTTCTATTCGCGACGGTGTCGCAGAAATAGTATTTAACAAGCCACCGGTTAACGCATTTAACAGTGCCGAGTGGCAAGCTATTGCAGCGCAAATCGAGTCGCTGGATGGGGATCCAACGGTTAAGGTTATTCTTGTGAGAGCCGACGGCAAAGGCTTTTGTGCAGGCGTCGATATAAAGGAGCTCGCCGCTGACAGCTCGCGTATTGTCTCGGTGAACAAGGGAAACTACGATACTTTCGCAGCGATTCATCGAAACTCGAAGCCTGTGATTGCAGCAGTTCATGGCTTTGTTCTCGGCGGTGGAATTGGCATTGCGGGTGCAGCCGATATTATTATCGCCTCCCAATGCGCCCGGTTTGGAGTGCCCGAAGTTGATCGAGGTGCTTTGGGTGGGGGCGCGCACTTGCAGCGAATGTTCCCGGTTCAGAAAGTCCGTTATATGTATTTCACCGGAGAGTTTATTGATGCAGACGAGGCGTATCGCCTGGGTGCAATCGAGCGGGTCGTGCCGCTCGAGGACTTGAGAAACTCTGCACTCGATATGGCGGAAAAAATAGCGGCCAAGAGTCTGCCGATGATTAAACTCGCGAAAGAAGCGCTCAACGGGATCGAAGACGGTAATCTTGAAGACAAGTATCGCTGGGAGCAGGGGTTTACCTTGCAGGCTTATAGCGAGTCAGATTCTCAGGAAGCGAGAGACTCCTTTGTCGAAAAACGCGACGCCAAGTTCAATGACTGAGAATGCGGCGAGTTTGGAAGCTCGCGTGCAACGCTGTGAGGACGAACTTGCGATCAGAAACCTGATTGCTCGTTATGGCACGGCCGCAGACTGCGGTGATGCGGCTGCCGCGATGGCCTGCCACAGTGAGAATGCGGTTTATACGGTCAGTGCTCCGGAGAGTGGTCGAAGCGACCGTAACGTGCGCAAAGAAGATCTGGTGATGCGGGGAAGGGAGGCAATAGGCGAGATGCTGGTTTCAGAGTTACACCAGTCATTGTTGCCTCGCTGTGCTCATATGGTGCATTCCCTGATTGTCACGGTCGACGGCGACGAGGCCCACGCCTTTGCATACTCGCAAATTTTGCTCAAAGAACCTGACGAGATAAAAATCATGCGGGTAGCGATAAATCGCTGGCAGCTTGGTCGCTACGGCAGCCGCTGGTTGATTGATAGCAGGGAGTCGCGCCTGCTAGGCGAAGAAGCCGCGCAAGCCGTTTTGCGCTCGATTTGAGGTAAAAAGAGCCTGTTTTTTTAAGAGATTTATGAGTTATGTTTGATGTTGTACCACTGGGTGGTGTCATAGGAGCCGAGTTGCGTGGGGTTGATCTTGCCGCAGGGGTTGGCAAGAATGTTTACGATGAAATCAGGCGCCTCATGCTGCAGTATGGTGTCGTGTTTTTTCGCGATCAGGACATAAGCCCGGCTCAACATAAAGCGCTTGCGGAGAGCTTTGGCCCATTACAAACACACCCGGCCTACGCCACGGTTGAGGGGTTTCCCGAGATTACCGTGCTGGAAAGCACTGCTGATAAACCTACTAAAATTGAAGCCTGGCATACCGATATGACGTTCAGGCAGCACCCGCCGCTAGGGACGGTGCTGAGATCCCGGGTTATTCCTGATAAAGGGGGAGATACACTCTGGTCCAGTACGGTTGCAGCTTTTCAGGCCTTATCTCCTCAGATGCAGGATTTTCTCACCGGGCTGACGGCCGTGCATGATTTTAGCTGGGGGTTTAAGGAAAGTCTTGCTGAGCCGGGTGGGCGAGAGCGGCTGGCCCAGGCTGTGGCGGATAATCCACCGGTTGAGCACCCCGTTGTTCGTATCCACCCCGAGACCGGGAAAAAGGTGCTGTTTGTTAATTCGCTTTTTACGACCCACATAAAGGAATTGCAGCGGGCTGAAAGCGATGCCTTGTTGAGTTTTCTCTACGAGCATATTCGCACCCCGGAATTCACGTGTCGGTTTAATTGGCAGGTTAACTCCATTGCGCTTTGGGATAATCGCAGTACACAGCACAAACCGATCAATGACTATTTCCCGGCTCACCGCAGACTCGAAAGGATCACCATTGACGGGGACTTGCCGTATTAGAGTTCACGGGATTGCCACTCCCTGAGTGATGATTGGCTGTTTAGCTACCTGCGCTGCAGAAACTTGGTCACCGAAGATTTTCGACTCATTGCCAGGGATTCCGGATTCTAGACTTGGAGATTTAACTGATCGGTTAAAGCAATGAAGCTCGCAGTGACTTCATTTGAGCGATTAGCTGCGGTTAAGCAATTATGAGTGTAACTAATAAGAATCAATCGAAAGTGTGGACGTTGTTCCACGAGGGTGGAACGCCAACGAGCAGTGGTAGCGACTACCTTGGGCAGAACGTTGTATTTTTTCAGCAACTGGTGACCAAGCTGCAAGGTGGTCGTATGCTGGATATCGGGACAGGTAATATGCCGGTGCCTCGCCTGATAAGTGAGTTGGGCGTGGCTAATTTAGAGATCCACGCGATCGACGTGGCAAACATCAAACCGCAGTTCATTTGTGAGGGAGTTGCTTTTAGGCAGGAATCCAGCGAAAAGACCAGTTTTGCGGATGGCTTTTTTGACCTCGTGACGGGCAGCTATGCGCTGGAATACTCAAATATAGAGAATTCACTCAAAGAGATATGTCGCGTACTTAAGCCCGGTGGTCGAGGCGGATTTATCATGCATCATCCGCATTCTGTTGTTGTAAAACGTATGCAGTTGGCGCATGACAACGATATCAGTCTGCCGGTAAAACTTGATGCGCTCAAAGTGCTTGAGAAATTTGTCGAGAAGCCGACTGGCAAAAACCGGCGATCGCTTGAAGCGCTAGTCGCTCGGCTTGAGTCGATGGGCAAGATGAATCAATACAGTATGTTTCGTGGCGTACTTGATGCGATGCAAATGATACTCAAGGGCTATAAGCAGGGTGAGCCGGTGTCGCCAGATGCATTTAACAGCTGGTTGAAAGATGCGCTACAAAAGATAAAGGGAACTGAGTACAGGCACAGGCTAATGGAGGCGGCGATTGTCCACGATGAGATCGCTATCACGACTGTGCTGGAAGGGCTAAAAGCGAGAATACTCCGTTTCGAGCCGATAGAGAGTGAAGTTAACCTCGGTGCCGGGCCTGGCGGTGAGATCCAGCAAGGCATCATTGGATGGGCTCTGGTCTTTGAGAGGGCAGAATAACCGCCTGATGGGCGTTGATCGAACGCCAGGCTGGAGTGGATATTGATACCTTGCTATGGCTGCCTAACGATGCTCTGCTGTGGCGTAGCGCGGCGCGGCACGCCAGAAAAAGTAGCCGCCAAGCAGTACCAATAGCATAGCTATTGACATCGCATAACGCAGACTATTCTCGCCAAGTGCTGGTGCCAGTGTATCGCTCAAGATTCCGACCAGTAGCGGGCCTACTCCAAGTCCGAGCAAATTGAACATAAATAAAAACAAGGCCGAAGCCTGTGTTCTCATGGTTGTCGGTGCGATGGTTTGTATTGCAGCATAGGTCGGGCCGATCCAGAAACTTGCGACAATACCCCCGAGAAAAACGAAAAAGATTGCCACGGGCACTTTGATGCCTGCAATTATGATCACATGAGATTCCGGCCACAGTAAGAATGCCAGCATTAGCGGAGCAGTCAGCACAGCACCCAATGCAGGAAGCCAGCATTGCCATCTTTTGTCACGTTTGCAAAGATGATCGCACAGCAAACCGCTGGCAATGGCGCCTATCATTCCACTAAACGCGCCGTTAAGGCCCATGAGTAACCCGGTGTGCACCAAACTCAAATCGTGGGTTCTCATCAAAAAGCTGGGCGTCCAGTTGCCCAGACCATAAGTTGCGATTGCGGTCACCGAACCAGCCATGGCTATAAGTGAGAAGCCGGGTAATCGCCATACCAGCTTCAGGTCTTGCAGCATATTTCCATCGCCAGGGGCTTCAGTTTTGGCAGGCTCCTTAACCGTCAGGGCGACGAGTAGGCCAACGATAACACCGGGTATACCGAAAACCAAAAAAGCCATGCGCCAGCCATACTCGGCGGCGACAAAGGCGCCTATGATCATGCCTGTGAGAATGCCGAAATGTGTGGCTGTGCTGTGAATGCTGAGTGCCGTGGTGCGCTTCTCGCGTGGGAAGTAGTCAGCAATCAGGCTGTGAGATGGTGGTGTGCCGCCAGCTTCACCAACACCGACGCCTATTCTTGCCAGCGCGAGCTGGGTAAAGCTGTTTGCAAGACCGCTGATGGCGGTCATGGCGCTCCATATCCCAACTGAAATAGCGATAACGTTTTTTCGTGACCAGCGATCGGCGAGCCGAGCTATCGGGATTCCGAGACTTGCATAAAAAAGTGCAAAAGCGAATCC
>CAZDEW010000028.1:0-31076 GCA_964504585.1 uncultured Pseudomonadales bacterium
GCTATGTTCGATGCTCAGATTAATTTGATAGGTGTCTCCGGCTAGTACATAGTCTTTGACTCGCTGGAATTTTCGCGCGTAACTTGTGCGGTCGGTATTGGATTGCCAGTCCGTTTCCAGTTGAAATCCGCCGTTAGTTATCGTCGAGGCTTGTTGCTCTTCGTGTGAATCTTTCAGGGGTAAAAAAATCGCGTCTAGCCTTGCTCGTGTTTCTGTGTCGAGTTTCTTATCGATAACCAAAGTGCAGCTTTGGTTCTGGTGATCGACAATAATCGCCCACTGATAGATTCCGACGAAAATCGCTGGAACTTCCTGGTTTCTATCGAGTGTTATGCCCGCTGCTGCAGCCGCACCGGAATAACTAACAAAACCAATCGCACCGCCGGCAAACGGCAGCTCGTTGCCGTCGAGGTCACTGGGCTTTTCATGCGCGGGACTGAGTAGAGCCTCGCAATCCCTGCTGATCAAAGCCGCTTGATCGGAAGCGTTGTACGTCTGCGTGCTATAGATGTGAGCGGGGCTAGCACTAATAATGTCGTAACGGCTGGACGCTAGCTGCTCGTGGTCTTTGTGGCGACCACGCTCATAGACGCCGCTCGTGAGCATTACGGCGTGGCCCATGGGTCTACAAAGCTCGAAGAGTCGCTCACGCGGTGTCTCATAGCTGAGTGCGGTAATGCTGTGATTGCTCAAATCAGATTGTCGTTGTATCAATTTAAAACGGGAGGACCTTTTCTCGAGTTAGAGTACACTCGTTTGCTATCTTTGTATAAAAAAAGTTGCTAAGTCACCAAAATCATTAGATTAATTGTTCTATTTGTATTGGATAAATTGACAGCAGCAACGCCAAACAGTAAAGTTTCGCGCCGATAAAACGGGCAATTTCAGAGACAAAACACCCACATCCTGATGCCGCGCTGAGTAAACCAGTGAGCGCAGATGGCCGTGGTCTGGACCAGATATCTCGTCCCCTACCCATTTGGGGGTTGGCGATAGTACGCCATCAGCGGACAATTTCCCAACAGCTTCGCAATCGCGTTCAAAATTCCTTTGCAGCGGAAAAAACTATGGCTTCAAACGCAGACTCGCCGGCGGTCAGTTTAGACAACCCTTTTGATCAATCGGAAGCACTGGAATTTACGGTACCGGGCCAGATCTCCTACGAACCCGGTATTTACGAAGAAAAACTGAAAGAAGCCCACGAACTCAAACAACGACCTTTCAGTGCGGCGGGCGAGACTCAGGTGCGTAAACAGCACTTGAAGAACCGCATGACGATCTGGGAGCGCATTCGAGTGCTGACCCAGGAAGAGCCCACGATCCTGTATCAAAACTGGGGCCCGAATCTCGATGGCGCCTCGCTAGTCACTGCGATCGTCAAGATTGATGGTCGTGATGTTGCACTCTACGGCCACGACTTCACGGTGCGCGCCGGATCAATGGATGCGACCAATGGCGAAAAGCTTGCGCGTCTGTTTGAGCTGGCTGGCGAGAAGAAAATTCCGCTGGTCGGTCTTAACGACTCGGCCGGCGCCTATGTGCCAGCGGGGATCGGCGGGCTGGATGGTTATGCGCAGGCGTTTTCTGCGCTCCGCAAAGTCAGCGGTGTGGTACCGAGCATTATGTGTATGTTCGGATTTAACGCCGGCGGCGGTTCTTACCTGCCAAGGCAGGGAAGTTTTCTTATTCAGCCGAAGGATACTTTTTTTGGTCTCACCGGACCTGGTGTCGTCAAATCCGTTTTGGGTGAGGACGTGACGCCTGACGAGCTGGGCGGTCCCGGTGTGCACAGCCAGAGTGGCGTGACCGACTTTATTGTAGAAGATGAGGTTGCCGCGCTGCGCAAGGTCAAAGAGATTCTCAAGTATCTGCCCGACAACAACGGGAGTGCGGCCCCTTTTCAGGAAACGTCTGATCCAGCTGATCGCAAGACCTGGGAAATTGATCTGTTGCTAAAAAAAGCGCTGAACTCTGCAACTGGTATGAATACCCCGATCGATGCGGGCATCATTATCCAGCAAATTTGCGATTACGGTGATTATCTGGAAACTCAGGAAACCCGAGCTAAAAACACCATCACCTGCTTTGGCCGTATTCGCGGTCACGTCGTTGGCTTTGTCGCCAACAACAGCGCCGTGGCGTCGGGACAGATCGATATCGATGCGGCGTACAAGAATGCGCGATTCATTCGTTTTTGCAACCTGTACAACATACCGCTGATTTTTATGGAGGACACCACAGGATTCCTCCCCGGAAGTGAGCAGGAGCGAAGGGGGATCGTACAGGCGGGCAGGGCGATGCTTGACGCCATTATCGATGTGCGGGTTCCGAGGTTTCTGTTGCTCGTGCGCAACGCTTTTGGCGGAGCCTATGCATCGTTTAACAATATTCGCGTAGGTGCCGACCATGTGATTGCGCTGCCAACCACACGCGTTGCGGTGATGGGAGCTGCTGGCGTTAACTTTGTCTACAAAGACGAACTCAGAGAGATCCAGAAACAGGCCAGACTCAAGCAGGCTGAGGGTCTCGCAGAGTCCGAGGTGAAAGCCTGGGCGAAAGAGCAGGAAAGTCAGCTCGCGCAGCGCTACGAAGACGAAATTATGAACGCTAGAGAGGCGCTAAGTCTTGGATCTATCTCCGAGATTACGATGCCCTCAGAGTTGCGTACGGCGCTTGCTGAGGCAGTCGATTTTCATATGCGACATTATGAGCCATCGCCAATGTCCTGTGTTCAGCGCGAATTCCACTGATAAGTTCGCGACTCTCTATTCGCGCAGCGATTGTGGTTCACCTGCAAGGCGCAGTTAAATTCTGGAGACATCAATGTCGGCAGTAAGAAGTACAGAAAAGACGATTTCCATAGCAGTAAGAAAAGACCGGCGTCTGGGCATGCAGTCCTCGCAGTGGGTTCGGCAGTTCGATTGCACCTCGCTGCGCCCGCTTTTAATCTGTCGTGGCCCCATCCGCAAAGAGGCGATGGATGTGTTCGAGGATATGGGGCTCGAGAGCTACGGTATTCTCCTGTCGGAGAAGGATTCGATTACTTATCCGAATGCCTTGTCTCCTGAGCTGCGTTCTATCAAATCGGCTGATTCTGTGCACAGGGTTCCGGACTATACCGGCGCCAACAAGGAAGAGCGCGTCGAGCGTATCAGGCAAATCATCAATATAGCGCACGAAAATAATTACAACGCCATTTTCGCTGGCTATGGCTTTATGGCTGAAGATGAGGAGATGGTTGCTGCAATGGAGGCCGCGGGGCTCAATTTTATCGGCCCCTGTTCGCAGACTGTGCACTCCGCCGGGTTGAAAGACGAGGCGAAGCGCACTGCGCTCAAAGTTGGCGTCAGCGTGACCCCGGGTATCGACAATGCGACAGCCTTAACCCTGTTGGCCAAGTACCCCAATGTTGAATCGCTCACTGCGCTAGCCAAAGAAAAGGGGCTTAGCGTCGACGACCAAATGCTGTCAGATGCTACGGTTGAACTTGCGGAAAAAGCGGATCATGTGTTGGCCGCCGGCTACGAAGCAGGGATTGATCTCTACACGGTTGAGGAGCTTCAGGAACAAATTCGCCTGGCGGTTATCGATATGAATCGCCGCTATCCTAACAACCGTATCCGCTTAAAAGCCATTGGTGGCGGTGGCGGTAAGGGCCAGCGTATCCTGGCCGCACCGTCCAGCTACTCAGGTGATGAAGCGACACAGATAGAAACCGCGGCCGCGCGCGCACCGGAGCTTGTGCTAGAGGTGCTTAACGAAGTCAAAGCAACAGGCGTGGGCGATAACAAAAATGTGTTGGTAGAGTTAAACATTGAAAGCACGCGCCATCAGGAGATACAGGTTGTCGGTAATGGTGACTGGTGTATTACGATGGGCGCGCGTGATTGTTCGCTGCAAATGCACGAGCAAAAGCTGCTAGAAGTTTCGTCGACGCAGGAATCAATTGCAGCGTCTGTCGAGTCAGCCCGGCTTGACCTCGCTAACGGCGTGGGTCATAGCGATACAGTCGCTACGCTCGAAAAAGATCTGGATACGCTGATTGCGATGGAGGATGAAGCCGCTCGATTCGGTGCCGCCGTCGGGCTGGATTCTGTTTCAACATTTGAGTGCATTGTTGACGGCGGCAGTCACTTCTTCATGGAAATGAATACCCGGATTCAGGTAGAACACCGGGTCAGTGAGCTTTGTTATGCGCTCAAGTTTACCAATCCGGACGACCCGTCGGATTATTTCACGGTGGATTCTCTGGTAGAGCTGATGGTGTTGTTGGCCTGTCACGGCCCAAACCTCCCACGGCCGGAGCGCTTTGTTCGACAGCCGGCTTCGGTTGAAGCGCGACTCAATGCTACCAACGAGGCCTTGCAGCCGCACGCGGGAGGGCTGATTGAGTGGTGGTCGCCTGCATTGCCTGGAGAGATTCGCGATGACCAGGGGATATCCCAGCACAACCCTGATACTGGTAGCTTTGTGAAGTACAAGCTCGCGGGCGCCTACGACAGTAACATCGCACTGATACTAACCTGTGGTGACGACAGACTCGACAGTTATGAGCGGCTCTCTGAAATCGTCCGGCGCACGCGACTCAGTGGCGCCGACCTCAATACCAATCTTGAATTCCACTACGGGCTGGTTAACTGGTTTATTGGTAATGGCATCCAGGCCAGACCGACCACAAAATTCATTGTTCCCTATCTCACCGCAGTGGGTCTTCTAAAGCAGGGAGCGAATGCAATTGATCTGAACGACGCTTTGGAACGAGTGACAGCGCATGAGGTAAAAGAGCTCGGCATGGATGATGAGGCCGCTGCTAGCTATCGCCAGGTTGTCGAGCGCAAACGATCTCTGATTCAGCGGCCGATTAGTATTTTGTTTGATAAGCCGCACGTGCTTGCTGGCTGGTTGAGTTTTCACAAGGGTGACTTTAGCTTCGATGAGGGCGTGGCAATCAATGCAAACCCGCTTCAGCTGCTGGAAGATCTCTATCATTTTCTGAATATGGAGTTGAGCGAGGGCAGGGCGGCGCAATACGGAATCTGGGATCACGATGCGAAGATTTTGCAGCAGGGAATTAATTTCTATCGCGATCTCGAGAAAATTCTTGGCGAGTCCGCTGCAGAACTCGACTATTCAGGGCTTGATGCCTTGATAAGAGGTGCTGCGCCCAAAGCTATCGATGCAGCGCTCTGGGCGAGCATTCAGGCCTCGCACAACGGGTTTCAGGCGGGCCTCGGTTTGCTCAAGCTGATCCCCTTTATAGCCATGCAAACGGGCTTCTTCGATTTGAAAGTGAACTCTGATCTCTCTATCGAGATACCTGAGAAATTGTTTGATGAGGACTTGCAGAAGGCCGCGCAGAAAACGCTTGTGCCGCCACCGGTCGCCAGTTCGGATGAAATCCTTGCCAGTACGGGCGGTATGTTCTACCCGCGGGAAGCCCCGGGCGCTGAGCCCTATGTGGTAGAGGGTGACCATTTCGAGGCCGGACAAGTGCTTTATATCGTCGAGGTTATGAAGATGTTCAACAAGGTTGTAGCGGAGTTTTCCGGTACCATCGATAAAGTGTTAGTCGAAGAGGATGGAGTAATCATCGCCAAGGGTCAGCCAATTTTCAAAATCACGCCAGATGAAAAGCCGGTTGAAGAGAGCGATGAGGAAAAAACGCTAAGGGTCAAGGCTGCAACCAATGCATTCATTGATTCCCTGGCCTAGCATCCTTGTATTATTTCTGCGGAACCCGTTATGACCGATAAGCAAAGCAAGCCCAGTGATCGTATCGCCGAGTGGAACGCTGTGGCCGAAAAGTCGCTGAAGGGCAAGAGCCTCGATAGCCTAACCTGGCAAACCCCCGAGGGTATTGCTGTTAAACCTCTGTATACGGCAGAGGACCTTGAAGGTCTCGAGCATACCGATACGCTTCCGGGTATGGAGCCTTATATTCGAGGCCCGCAGCCTACAATGTATGCTGGGCGTCCGTGGACGATAAGGCAGTACGCCGGTTTTTCTACGGCTGAAGAATCCAATGCGTTTTATCGTCAGGCACTTGCCGCTGGCGGACAGGGTGTGTCTGTTGCCTTTGATCTGGCAACGCATCGTGGCTATGACTCTGATCATGAGCGCGTCACAGGTGATGTCGGCAAGGCTGGTGTGGCGATTGATTCAGTCGAAGATATGAAAATCCTGTTCGACGGTATACCGCTGGATAAGGTTTCGGTATCGATGACCATGAATGGCGCCGTGTTGCCGATTCTGGCTGGCTATATCGTAGCGGCAGAAGAGCAGGGTGTCAGTCAGGACCAGCTTAAGGGGACTATTCAGAACGATATTCTCAAGGAGTTTATGGTTCGCAACACATATATTTACCCGCCCGCGCCCTCGATGCGTATTATTGGCGACATTATCAGCCACTGTTCAGCCAAGCTGCCTTCCTTCAATACGATTTCAATTTCCGGTTATCACATACAGGAAGCAGGCGCAGATGCTGCGCTGGAGCTGGCTTACACGCTTGCCGATGGTAAGGAATATATTCGAACTGCGATTGCAGCCGGCCTTGATATCGATAAATTCGCCGGCCGACTGTCTTTTTTCTGGGGCATCGGCATGAATTTCTATATGGAAGTTGCCAAGCTGCGAGCCGGTCGATTGCTTTGGTCCAGAATTGTTGATGAGTTTAATCCGCAGAATCCGCGCTCCAAGATGTTGCGCACGCATTGCCAGACTTCTGGTTGGTCGCTGACCGAGCAGGACCCTTATAATAATGTGATTCGCACGACGATCGAGGCAATGGCCGCTGTGTTTGGTGGCACCCAGTCGCTGCATACCAATTCGCTGGATGAGGCTATTGCTTTGCCGACCGAATTTTCTTCGCGCATTGCCCGCAACACACAGTTGGTCATTCAGGAAGAAACGGGTATTACCAATGTGATCGATCCGTGGGGCGGCTCATACTTCATGGAGAATCTGACACAGGATCTTGCGAATCGCGCATGGGAGCTCATCGAGGAAATTGAAGCGGCTGGCGGTATGGCTAAAGCGGTGGAGAGTGGCTTGCCCAAACTGCGAATTGAAGAGTCGGCTGCGAGAAAACAAGCGAGAATTGATCGCGGCGAAGATGTTATCGTTGGCGTCAATAAGTATCGTCTGGAGCAAGAGGAGGAGGTCGAGATCCTGGAAATTGATAACGTCGCCGTGCGCGAATCCCAGATAGCTCGATTGAAAGCGATCAAAGAATCGCGTGATGAGGCCGCGGTGCAGTCTTGCCTGCAGGCATTAACCGACTGTGCGGCCGGAGGTGAGGGAAATCTGCTTGCGCTTTCAATTGAAGCTGTCAGAGTTCGCGCGACTGTTGGTGAGATTTCCGATGCGTTGGAAAAAGAATTTGGCCGTTTCAAGGCTAATGCGCAGACGGTTGCAGGTGTTTACGGTAAAGCATACGAAGAGGATACCGAGTGGATGGACATTAGCGGCGACATCGACGCGTTTTCTGGCGAGTTTGGACGTCGCCCCCGCGTGCTGATTTGTAAGATGGGCCAAGACGGGCACGACCGCGGCGCCAAGGTTGTTGCCACGGCCTTTGCCGATGTCGGCTTTGATGTGGATCTATCGCCGATGTTCTCCACCCCTGCTGAGGTCGCGCGACAGGCAATCGAAAACGATGTGCACGCGGTAGGGGTTTCTTCGCTTGCGGCGGGGCACAAGACCCTAATACCGCAGCTCATTGAAGAGCTCGAAAAGCAGGGCGCCAAGGAAATTATTGTGTTCGCAGGTGGGGTGATTCCCCGACAGGACTATGATTTTCTGTTTCAGACAGGTGTCAAAGGGATCTATGGGCCGGGTACACAGATTCCTGTGTCCGCTAAAGATGTTATGAAGCATATTCGGGAAGCTCAGCGCTAGCGGCACTGAGGACTGGCGAACCCGGTAATGAGCTTTTCGTCCATCGATCGAGAACAGCTTTTGCGCGGCGATCGTCGCACACTAGCCAAGGCGATTACCCTGATAGAGTCCTGCCGGCTTGAGGACCGGGTTCTCGCGACTGAACTGGTGAATGACCTGTTGCCGCACGCGGGAAACAGCATACGGCTTGGTGTCAGCGGTGTACCGGGCGTCGGGAAATCAACCTTTATCGAAAGCTTTGGCCTGCATTTGGTCGAACGAGGCCGCAAGCTGGCGGTGCTGGCGGTCGACCCGAGCTCTCCGGTAAAAGGAGGCAGCATCCTCGGTGACAAGACTCGCATGGAGGAGCTCTCACGCCATCCCGACGCGTATATCAGGCCTTCTCCCTCGGCTGGCATGTTAGGTGGCGTCACCCAGACCACACGCGAAACCATGATTTTGTGCGAAGCCGCAGGTTTCGACACCGTCATTGTCGAAACCGTGGGTGTAGGTCAGTCTGAGTACGATGTCGCCAACATGGTTGATTTCTTTCTGCTGCTAATGATGCCGAATGCGGGCGACGATTTGCAGGGCATCAAAAAAGGAATCATGGAGCTGGTCGATGCGTTAGTTATCAATAAGGCAGACGGTGACAGTGTGCGGCTGGCAAAGCAAAGCGCCCAGCATTATCGCAATGCCTTTCACTTGCTTCAGCCTCGAAGTGGTTGGGAGGTAGCAGTCAAGACCTGCTCAGCGCTGACAAAAGAGGGTATCGAAGATGTGTGGTCAATGATCAATGCGTATGAAGATTGGTCAATTGAGCAGGGTGTCAAATCCTCGAAGCGCAATGCCCAAAACTTGAGCTGGATGCAAAGTTTGCTGCAACTCGCGCTCAACAAACACCTGGCAAGTAATGAAGCTTTTGCCGAACTCCGTGCGAGCATGGAGCGAGAGGTTGCTGAAGGTAAGCGCACGCCTCTGAGTGCCGTAGACGCCCTGTTAGACTTAATCTAACGCCTCCACGACATCGTTTTACGTAAATTTTCCAAGCTCCACTGGCGCTGCTGCAAGGGAATCCTGTTGCCGGCGGACGGTGGTATATACTTCTAGTAGTTGGTTAACCATTTTTGATTAAAACAAAAGCAAGCATAATCTGGCAGCATGCACGCCGCGGGTGACGGCGCGCAGATAGGCCAGGCCTTGCGTAGAGATTGATTGGACCGCATTTAAGGATATGGGCAAGGCTCTTCGTTATACATTTTTCTTCGTCGTATTTCTTACGCTTTTCTCACGCGCCCATGCGCTGTCGGTGGGAGATATTGAGGCTGCATCAACCATTGGGCAACCGCTTGAGGCGGTAATTGTCGTTGAGGACAGGCGTTCTATAGCGGCGGATCAGCTGCTGGTTAGTTTGGCGCCAAGAACCGTTTACGACAGGATGGGCGTGTACTGGGAGTATTTTCACAGCGGTTTGAATTTTGAGGTCGAACAGGCAGGTCTCAAGCGCGTGCTCATCCGGGTCACCACCAAAAACAATATCACCGAACCCTACATCAATTTCGTACTCTCTGTGCGCTGGCCAGATGGCCTGATTACCAAAGAGTACATGCTTCTGCTGGAGATGCAGCAAGTTGTGAGCGGCGGCGGTGTCTCGGCTGAACCAACTGTTCCACGAGAACAATCCATCGCTGGCGAGTCGGCGGGTGCGGATGCAGAAGTTCCGAATGAACCAGCTTCCTCAGTGGATGAGCCCGCAATTTTAATCGAGCCGGAACTTCCCGTTCAGTCGGCCCAAGTGAATTCCAGTGCAGGCTCGGCAGCGGCGCAGAGCGGCGAGCGACAGTGGCGGGTGCAAACTCGAAGTGGCGACACGCTCTGGGCTATCGCAAAAAAAATTGGCGACGAAAGCGGCGTTAAAAGAACTTCGGTGATGAACGCGCTCTATGAAAACAATCGCCGCGCGTTTGGTCAATCGGTTGACTATATGCTTGCCGGCGCGGTGCTCGAGGTCAGCCTTTCTCAGCTGCGCGCTGCCAGCCCGCTCACTTTGCCTACAAAGCCGCAAGCCGAGACGCGCAAGCCAAGCGCCACTGCCGCGGAAAGTGTAGCCTCCCAGCCAGCAACAGAACCGCCAGTTTCAGAACCCGCCGAAGTGCCTCTAGCAGCAGTCGTTGAGGGCGGTGTTCTTTCGGTCGTAACCGAACAGGAGGAGGAATTGCTCGACGCCGGTCTGGCCGATTTGGAGGGAGACTCGTCTAGCAGTGACACGGAGCTTGCGACTGTTGGTTTGAGCAAAGCTGGTCAGGAACTGGAGGAAGCGCGGCTTAAGGCAGAAGCCATTGAGGCCCGTCTGAATTCACTAATGGCTCAGTACGATGTTCTCAACGAGAAAACCGAAAAGCTAAAAGAGCTCGAGATTGAACTTAATCGGCGTATCGCCGAAAAGGCGGCCGCAGGTATTGAGCCCGCCGCTGCTGCGCCGGTCAGCGTTGCAGGGGTAGGGGCAGTTGAACCTAGCCAGGGCTTCTTCGCTAACAATCGCTGGTTGATTATCACCGTGCTGGGGCTATTGCTGATTGGGCTTGCGGTTCTTGCCCTGACCCGCGTTGGTCGAATGGTTCCTGCTGAGCAGGATGATCTCGATGATGCCAGTCGCAGCGAAGATTGGGACGACACTGCCTTTCTGAATGAGAAACAGCTCGATGACAGCGAACTTGCCGAGATCGTCAAGCTCAAAGGCGAGAAGGCGTTTCTGGAAAACCAATCGGATGTAGACGACAGCGATGAGCTGTTGGGCGATGAGGTTGGGAATGGCGTTGAGTTGCAGGCGGCGATGTTTATCGCCTATGAGCGCTACGACGAAGCGGAGCAGCTGATCAATGAGTCTCTGCTTGAGAATCCCGACAATACGCCATTGAAGTTACAGCTGCTCGAAATTTTTGCCGCGCGCAAGGATCGCATGCAGTTTGGTATGCTAGCAAACCGTTTGCGAGAGCTCGGTGACGATCAGGTTAATGCGACTATCGATGCACTAGCGCAGTTTTAAAGCGCGCTCTCGATCTTGAGTCTCTATCTTGGCTCTCTATCTTGAACAGGGGTGCCGCTCTTCGTGGAACGCCCCGTTGCAACTCTTCAATAATTTGTAACCTACTAATTCTTGGTCAAGCTAGCCAGCGTCTTCGCGCTTGTTGTTTTGCCCTGTGAACTGCGCTTCCTGTTTTGCCCTGCAAGCGAGGGTGTCTGCACTCTCGCGGATGCGACCGTTTCTATATTAGTCCTTCCATAAGTTTAATCTCCGCGCTGAAGCCGAGTTCTTTTATCTTCCTAAGAAAGTGATTTGAGTGTTGATAGTCAGGTGATGCCTGCAGAGAGCTGACCCAGAACTGATTCTGCGGCGTTGGCAATGAGTGCGTTAAGCCATCGATGGCCTGCGCTGTTGAATCGCAATCCGCGACGTTTGCGTTTGACGACTCCGCTTTTGCGGTTTCACCGAGCAAGCTTTCAACTCTGGCAGCGATTGCAGGCCCGGATTCAATCCACTCCCAGTTGGGCTCAAGGGCGCTTAGCTGCTGCTGTACCAGTGGGAAATGTGTGCAGCCCAGAACGACGGAGTCGATTGGCCGTCCACTGGCTTGCGCTTTGATATGTGCAATGATTTTCGCCAGTTCGCTCTGTTGTAGCTCGCCGCTCAGGAGGAAGCCTTCAACCAGTTGCACCAGTTCTGCGCTGCCGACTGCAACAACTTCCTGTTCGGGCGCGTAGCGGTCGATCAGTTCCTGTGTGTACTTGCGTTGGACGGTGCCGGGCGTTGCAAGCAGTGCAAACGCGCCTGATTGGCAGTTAGCAGCCGCTGTTTTGATTGCGGGCACAACGCCGACAAAGGGGGTGTCGCTATGATTTTGCCGCAGACTGGGTAGGGCGATAGTGCTCGCCGTGTTACAGGCGATTATGATCAGGTCACTATCGATTCGCTGCAAAAAACTGTCGACGATTGCATTAAGCCGCTCAACAATAAACGATTCGCTTTTTTCACCGTATGGGAAGGCGTGATTATCGGAAAAGTAGTCGAGCGAGAGAGGATGACTGCTTGCCAGTAGGTGTTTGCAAATGCTCAATCCGCCCACGCCAGAGTCAAGCACCAGAACCTTGTGTTTGCTATCAGTAGCAGCGGGGCTGGCCTGCTGATCTTCACTTATAATGGTTGCTTCGAGCGTGTTGTGACCGCTTGAATTCTTGGCTTGCACTGTCGCATCCAGAGTTGTGAAATAAAATTGGGAGACGCCAATCATGCGTGTAATTAGCGCTAATGTAAACGGTATTCGCGCCGCACATAAAAAGGGTTTTTTTGAGTGGCTGCAAGGCGTTGATGCCGATGTCGTCTGTATTCAGGAAACGAAAGCGCAGGAGGTCCAGCTCGAGGATCCGGTTTTTCATCCAGAGGGCTACCACTGCTACTACTACGACGCCGAGAAAAAGGGCTATAGCGGCACTGCGCTCTACAGTCGCCAGAAGCCAGATAAGGTTAGCTTTGGTCTTGGCTGGGAGCCCTGTGACTCGCAGGCTAGATTTATTCAGGCAGACTTTGCCGGACTATCGGTAATCTCGATGTATGTACCTTCCGGCTCGAGCAGTGAGGAGGCGCTGGCGCGCAAACTTTCCTTTCACGAGCAGATTAAGCCCTACTTTGCGCAACTGAGACGCAAGCGTCGCGAGTTTGTCATTTGCGCAGACTGGAATACCTGTCATCGCCCCATCGACCTGAAAAATTGGAAAGCCAATCAGAAAAACTCGGGGTTTTTACCGGAGGAGAGAGCCTGGCTGGATAGTCTGTTTGACGATCTCGGGTATGTCGACGCCTTCCGCCATTTAAAACCCGATGCACAGGACTACACCTGGTGGTCCAATCGCGGGCAGGCCTATGCTAACAACGTGGGTTGGCGACTGGATTACCCGGTGGTAACGCCCAAGCTCGTGCCGCGATTGCAGGATTGCTGGGTGTATCGTGACGAACGGTTTTCCGATCACGCGCCCGTCATTCTGGATTTTGATTAACACCACTTTTCTTGTTGCAATGCAGATTTGCTTAGGGAAGAGGTCGGGCTGGCACAAGTTGGCTCAAAAAACGTGCTGAATTGATTGCGTCACAATATGCGATTCTGGATAATCGCGCCCCGTCAATGCCTGCAGAGATAAGCTGCGGTTATTTGCGTTGTGGTGTCCGCGCGGCTTCACTTATCCATGCCGCTCCATTCGCTGTAATTGTGGTTTTCTGCCTTTGCCACGGCAATGACGTCCAGTAACTAGCCCTAGAAGCGGTTGCTAGGCCAGTACTCCAATCCGACGAGACAGACCCGTATGAAACTTTACGAAAGACGCAAAAGACAGCGCCCCGACGATTATTTTGCTGACTGGAAGGAGCGGGAAGCTCTGGCGGAGGCGATGATTCCGTTAGTTGGCAAACTCTATCGCAAGGATAATGTAAAAACGTATGTGCACGGCCACCCTTTGCCCAACCGCTCGGTGATCGAGATCATGCAGGATCATCGCACGGTCCGGCAGGTGCAGGAGAGTGAGCTCTCTGAGTTTGAAACCTATCCGATTCTGGAAGCGCTGGGGTCTTACAATCTCGGTCATGCGCACGTTGACGTGGGTATCATGGCGACGCGCTACTTTTTTGAAGGGGCGAATAAAGATGCTAATGGCGACGACGTCAGTGTTGCCGATTACGTTCGCAATCAGGTCAAGGATTTGATTGGCAGCACCCGCAAGCCGCTTGCTCAGCCACAGGACGTTATCCTCTATGGCTTCGGCAGGATTGGTCGCCTGGTCGCTAGGCTGCTAATCGAAAAGACTGCGGGTGGAGACAATATTCGTCTGCGTGCAATTGTGGTTCGCAAGGGCGGGGAAAACGATCTGATCAAACGCGCTTCACTGCTCAGGACGGATTCAGTCCACGGCGCATTTTCCGGAACCGTCCGTGTTGATGAGGAGCGCTGTTCCATCGTTGCGAACGGAAACGAGATTAAAGTCATTTACGCGGACGCGCCGGATAGCATCGACTACACCACCTACGGTATCGACAATGCGATTGTCGTTGACAATACCGGGAAATGGCGCGACGAAGAGGGTCTCGGTTTGCACCTGAAGGCAAAAGGTGTCAGCAAGGTTCTGCTCACAGCGCCCGGCAAGGGTGATATGAAGAACGTGGTCGCTGGAATCAACAACGATATTATCAGCAGTGCCGATACGATTGTTTCTGCCGCGTCCTGCACAACCAATGCGATCACGCCGCCGCTCAAAGCTCTGCACGATAAGTATGGGGTGGAAAGTGGCCACGTAGAAACGGTGCACGCGTATACAAACGACCAAAACCTGATCGATAATTATCATAAGGGTAATCGTCGCGGACGCAGCGCCGCGCTGAACATGGTGTTAACAGAAACCGGCGCGGTAAAAGCGGTTGGCAAGGTGTTGCCTGAGTTACTCGGCAAACTATCGGGAAATGCCATCCGTGTGCCCACTCCCAACGTCTCAATGGCGATCCTGAATCTCCGTCTGGAGCAGGAGACGACGGCCGAAGCGCTAAACGAGTACATCCGCGAGGTATCGACGCTCTCACCGCTGCGCCTGCAGATTGATTTCGTTAATTCCGCGGAGGCTGTGTCTACAGATTTCGTCGGATCGCGCCGCGCTTGTGTATTTGATGCACAAGCGACTCAAGTTAATGGAAAAAATGCCGTTGTCTATGTCTGGTATGACAATGAATTTGGCTATACCTGTCAGGTTTATCGCATATTGGCGCAAATGGCGGGCCTCAAATACGAGAACTATCCAAAGTAGTTTTTGTGTTGCGATAAAGTGGGATCGCAGCGAGCCTAACGGGCTGGCAGAGCGCGCTTTGTTAACGGTTTTTAGCGCGTTCGACCAGCTTTGGCAAAAGTGCTGATATTGATCTCACCTCGGCATATTTGGTAGTCAAAAATCTATTGGATCTCTATACTTACGCCGCGTTTAGCGTAGTCGGACTGTGCGCTTGCAGTGCTGCATAGCGACTGTCGCGTGACCGGATTTTGTGGTTGCGCGTTTGCTCTGGCAGATTGCCCGCGCAGCGCAGCTGTAAGTCGCGAAAGTGAATCGCGAATGTGAAGAAGCGGGCGCCGCATCGGCCGAGCTGCGAACGGTGTTCCCATACAGATCGAGAGAGTCAGTTGTAAAACAAGCTGGGTGAGCTCTAGTAGTGCCCGGCATTTTTTGAATTCTGATTCCTGATATTTGGCTATCCATACATATGATCAAAATTAAAAAAGGTCTCGACTTGCCCATAGAGGGTGCTCCTGATCAGCTTATTGACCGCAGCAGAGCCAATGCCTCAAGAAGCGTAGCGCTTGTCGGCTTTGACTACCACGGTATGAAACCGACGATGGCGGTGCAGGAGGGCGATCAGGTAGCGCTTGGTGATCTCCTGTTCACCGACAAGAAAAACCCCGGTGTGCGCTACACATCCCCAGGCGCGGGCAGAGTGTCTGCGATCAATCGAGGAGAAAAGCGCGCCCTACAATCCGTTGTCATCGAACTCGAGGGTGATGCGGCCGTCACCTACGAGGCCGTCGCTGAAGACGGTCTGGCTGCGCTTGAACCATCATCGGTTCGCGAGCGGCTGATTGATTCCGGACTGTGGACCGCATTCAGAACGCGGCCTTTCAGCAAGGTTCCTGCAACCGATGTGCAGGCCGAAGCGATATTTGTGACCGCGGTCGATACGAATCCGCTTGCCGCCAGCCCAAGCGTGGTCATAGCAGAAAAACAGCAGGCCTTCGTCAATGGACTCAAAGTGCTGACGCGTATCGGCGCTGATCGGGTTTTCTGTTGTACCGGCCCCGAACAGATTTCGGTGGGTGATTCCGGCGTTATGGTTGAGCAGTTTACCGGCCCCCATCCCGCAGGTCTGGCGGGCACGCACATCCATTTTCTAGCACCGGCCTCGGCCAGTCGCACGGTCCTGACCATCAATTATCAGGATGTCATCGCGATCGGAACCCTCTTCGTCGAGGGCCGCATCGATACTGAGCGCGTGGTTGCGGTCGCTGGGCCGCAAGTTGAAAAGCCGCGGCTCATGCAAACCCGTCTCGGCGCAAACACCGATGAGCTAACTGCGGGTGAATTAAAGGGCCAGGGCGAAACGCGCGTCATCAGTGGCTCCGTCTTTTCCGGCAGAAAAGCGTCTGGTCCGTACGCGTTTCTCGGTCGCTATCACCTGCAGCTTTCAGCCTTGCTCGAAGGGCGTGAGCGAGAATTTATGTCCTATCTGCGTGCGGGTGCGACCAAGCACTCGGTGACGCGCACATTTATATCGGCCTTGAGCAAAGGCAGATTGTTTCCGTTCACGACTACGACCAACGGCAGTGACAGAGCCATGGTGCCCATCGGTAGCTTTGAGCGTGTGATGCCGCTGGATATTCTTCCGACGCAACTGCTTCGTGCGCTCTTGGTTGGCGATACTGCGACGGCACAGGAGCTGGGTTGTCTGGAGCTGGACGAAGAAGACCTTGCGCTCTGTACCTATGCCTGCTCTGGCAAATACGAATACGGTCCAATTTTGCGTGACAACCTCACCCGCATTGAGAAAGAAGGTTAAGTATGGCACTGCGAAAAATACTCGATGATCTTGAGCCGCAGTTTCACAAAGGCGGCAAGTACGAAAATTTTTATGCGCTCTACGAGGCGGTCGATACGATTTTTTATCGTCCCTCCTCGGTAACCAAGGGCGCCTCCCACGTGCGCGATGGTATCGATCTGAAGCGCATTATGATTACCGTTTGGCTGGCGGCTTTCCCGGCTATGTTTTACGGTATGTATAACGTGGGGCATCAGGCCAATGAGATTCTCGCGGCGGGAAATCTTGCTGCAAGCGAAGGCTGGCGCCTAACACTGGTTGGCGCTCTGGCGGGGTTCAATCCAGACAGCATATGGGACTGTTTCATTCACGGTGCCATGTACTTCGTGCCAATTTACTTCGTCACCTTTGTCGTCGGTGGTTTTTGGGAAGTGTTATTCGCGGTCAAGCGTGGGCATGAAATTAACGAAGGCTTCTTTGTAACGTCCATTCTCTTCGCACTGACCTGTCCGCCGAGCTTGCCGCTGTGGATGGTCGGTATAGGTATCAGCTTCGGCATCGTTGTGGGCAAGGAAGTATTCGGTGGTACCGGCAAGAACTTCCTCAATCCGGCGCTAACCGGTCGGGCATTTCTCTACTTTGCCTACCCGGCGTTCATGTCTGGTGATGAGGTATGGACCGCTGTCGACGGCTACTCGGGTGCAACAGCGCTGTCGGTTGCTGCTTCTCAGGGTGTCGAAGGCCTCGAGTCACAGATTGGCTGGATGAATGCTTTCGTCGGTAATATCCATGGCTCTGTGGGGGAGACCTCAGTCATTGCGATAGGCATCGGTATGCTTATTTTGCTCGCAACGGGCGTGGCCTCCTGGCGGATCATGCTGGGCACCTTTGTAGGCATGTTTGCTCTTTCGGGCTTGTTCAATCTCGTTGGCAGCGACGGCAACCTGATGTTTGCCATGCCCTGGTACTGGCATTTGGTGATCGGTGGCTTCATGTTCGGGCTTGTATTCATGACCACAGACCCGGTTTCGGCGGCAATGACGAATACCGGTAGATTCTGGTATGGCGTGCTCATCGGTGTGATGACAGTGCTCATTAGGGTGGTAAACCCGGCTTTCCCCGAAGGCATTATGCTGGCAATCCTTTTTGCGAATTTGTTTGCGCCGCTGTTTGACCATGTCGTTGTGAGAGCCAATGTTAAGAGGAGATTAGCCCGTGGCTAGTAAAGACAGTTTCGGAAGAACCCTTGGGGTTGCTTTCATCCTTTGCATTGTCTGTTCGGTCGTGGTTTCAGCCGCCGCGGTCAGCCTAAGGCCGCAGCAGGTCCTTAACAAGGATCTCGATCGCAAGCGCAACATTCTTCTCGCCGCTGGTCTCTATGAAGACGGGGTGTCGGTTGACGAGCAGTTTCAAAAAATCGTGACCAAGATTGTCGACCTCGACAGCGGAAAGTTTGTCGATGTAGACGTTGCGACTTTCGACCAGCGAAAGGCAGCCAGAGATCCGGCGTCGTCAATTGCACTGGGTGCTGACGACATCGCCAAAATCTCTCGTCGCGAGAATCAGGCTCTGGTTTACCTGGTTGGCAACGAGGACGATTTCGAGAAAGTGATCTTGCCCATACACGGTTACGGTCTGTGGTCCACGCTCTATGGCTTCGTTGCACTGGAAAGCGACCTGAATACCGTAGCGGGTCTTGGCTTTTACGACCATGCCGAAACGCCTGGGCTCGGTGGTGAAGTTGATAATCCACGTTGGAAAGCCCAATGGCCCGGCAAGAAGGTCTACGGCGATGACGGTGCAGTGAAGCTTGCCCTGCTCAAAGGCGCTGTCGATACCTCCAAGCCCGAAGCGATTTACCAGATAGACGGCTTATCGGGAGCTACGCTAACCGGAAGAGGTGTTAGCAATCTGGTCGCATTCTGGCTGGGTAGTAAGGGTTTTAAACCGTTTTTAGACAATATTTCTCAGGGCGAAGCCTAAAAAAAGGGGAGACAGTCTGTATGTCAGACACCAAGAAGACACTGTTTGGACCGGTATTCGACAATAACCCGATCGCACTACAGATTCTGGGAATTTGCTCGGCGCTTGCGGTAACCAGCAATATGGCGACAACGGTTGTCATGTGTATCGCCTTGACGACGGTATGCGCATTTTCCAATGTGTTTGTCTCGCTGGTTCGCAACCACGTACCAAACAGTATTCGTATTATCGTGCAGATGATCATCATAGCCTCGCTGGTTATTCTGGTTGATCAGATCCTCAAGGCGGTGGCATACGATATCTCCAAGCAGCTCTCCGTATTCGTTGGTTTGATTATCACTAACTGTATTGTAATGGGGCGAGCGGAAGCTTTTGCCATGAAAAATGGTCCCATGCCCAGCTTTTTGGATGGCGTGGGTAACGGCCTCGGTTACAGCGTAGTTCTGCTGGTGGTCGGATTCTTTAGAGAACTGTTCGGTGCTGGAAAGTTGTTTGGTATCGAGATTCTTCCGCTGTCTACCGAAGGCGGTTTTTATATCGCTAACGGTATGATGCTGTTGCCGCCGAGCGCATTTTTCCTGATTGGCTTCTTCATCTGGGTGCTGCGGGCGCGCAAAACTGAGCAGGTCGAAGAGGAGGAGTTCAAGATTGCCAAGAATTCAACGCTGCGGGAGGCTCTGTAATGGAACATTATCTTAGCCTGTTTATCAGGGCCGTCTTTATTGAAAACATGGCGCTGGCTTTCTTCCTCGGGATGTGTACCTTCCTCGCGGTATCGAAGAAAGTTGAAGCGGCTTTCGGGCTTGGTATTGCGGTGATCGTGGTGCTGACCTTAACGACCCCGCTAAATAATCTGATTTACCACAACCTGCTTGCCGACGGCGCGCTGGCCTGGGCCGGGCTGCCCGACGTTAACTTGAGTTTCCTCGGCTTTCTAACCTACATCGGCGTTATCGCCGCGAGCGTGCAGATTCTGGAAATGTTTCTCGATAAGTATGTTCCGGCACTCTATAACGCGCTGGGCGTTTTCCTCCCTCTGATCACGGTGAACTGCGCGATTCTGGGCGCGTCGCTGTTTATGGTTGAGCGCGCTTACAACTTCAGCGAGTCAATCGTGTTCGGCGCAGGCGCTGGCGTTGGTTGGGCGTTGGCCATTGTTGCGCTGGCGGGCATTCGGGAGAAACTTAAGTACAGCGATGTGCCCGAGGGGCTAAGAGGTTTGGGTATCACTTTTATTACCGTCGGTTTGATGTCGCTTGGTTTTATGTCCTTTGGCGGTATTGATATATAAAAAGCTATTTTTTCCTGTCTTTCGTATATCGATAGACGATTGATTTTGATGTTTTTGGAGTGATTGCATCATGAATGAGATTACCCTCGGAGTAGGGATGTTCACTGCGCTGGTGATGGCGCTAGTGTTGATTATTCTCTTTGCTCGTTCCCGCCTTGTGAGCTCGGGTAACGTCAATATTGAAATCAATGGCGAGAAAACGATATCGGTGCCTGCCGGCGACAAACTGCTGCAGACGCTCGCATCAAACAATCTGTTTCTGGCCTCAGCCTGCGGTGGCGGTGGTTCCTGTGCGCAATGTAAGTGCGTCGTCAGTGAAGGCGGTGGTTCCCTACTACCCACGGAAGAGCCGCATTTTACCCGTCGTGAGGCCAATGATGGCTACCGCCTGTCCTGCCAGGTAGCGGTCAAGCAGGATATGAAAATTGAGATCCCGGAAGAGGTTTTCGGGGTTAAACAGTGGGAGTGTACGGTTGAGTCTAACCCGAACGTGGCGACCTTTATTAAAGAGTTGACGCTACGACTACCGGAGGGTGAGAACGTTGATTTTCGCGCAGGCGGTTACGTGCAACTAGAATGCCCACCTCATCTGGTCAAGTACGCAGATTTTGATATCGAAGACGAGTACCTCTCGGATTGGGAGCGTTTTGGATTTCTTAATCTCGAATCAAAGGTCGATGACACCGTCATTCGCGCTTACTCGATGGCAAACTATCCCGAAGAAAAGGGCATCGTTAAGTTCAATATTCGCTGTGCAACGCCCCCGCCGAACAACCTGGCATTAAAGCCGGGTGAGATGTCCTCCTGGGTATTTAATCTCAAACCGGGCGATAAGGTTAAAGTATACGGTCCATTCGGTGAGTTCTTTGCCAAAGAAACTAAAGCGGAAATGGTGTTTGTTGGCGGCGGTGCCGGTATGGCTCCGATGCGTTCACATATTTTCGATCAGCTGAAGCGAATTAAAACTGATCGTAAGGTCTCGTTCTGGTACGGCGCACGTTCAATGCGTGAAGCTTTTTATCAGGACGAATACGATATGCTGGCCGCCGAGAACGACAATTTTGAGTGGCATCTTGCGCTGTCTGATCCTCTTCCTGAAGACAATTGGGAAGGGTATACCGGATTTATTCACCAGGTGTTGTATGACAACTACCTCAAGGATCATCCGGCGCCCGAAGACTGCGAGTTCTATATGTGTGGGCCTCCAATGATGAACTCGGCGGTGATCAATATGCTGCTTGACCTTGGGGTTGAACCCGACAACATTCTTTTGGATGATTTTGGCGGGTAGTGTTTTTCTTTAGTAGCGCTTCTCAAAGCCGCAGGTCTCTGGCCTGCGGCTTTGTCATTTTTATCGGCTACGTTTAGCAACTCTATTGTCTAGCAGCTACATTTGGTAGCCGGGTTTTGTCGCGATCTATAGGGTTGGCGCGATAGCTTAACGGTTAGTTATAGATGGTTAGTTAATACTTATGCAAACGTCCCCTGGCTTCTTTTCTTTTCTAAGTTTGCTCGTCGCCAGCTCGCTTGCTGGCTGCGACTCTAGCTCGGTAGCAGAGAAAGTCCTTCTGCAGGGCGACACGATGGGAACCTACTATCGGATAACCGTCATCGATCGTGGTCAAGAGCAGGCGCTCGATCAGCAAAGTTTGCGCACGGTGATAGGCGCCGAGCTAGACGCAGTAGTCGCGAGTTTTTCCACGTACGAACCCGACTCCGAAATCTCCAAACTAAATCGCTTACCCGCAGGCGAATGCCTTGCGTCTAGCGAGGCGTTTAAAGCCGTTTTTCTGCACAGCCAGCTAATCAATGAGCGCTCGAATGGTCGATTCAATCCGGCGATAGCGCCCTTAGTCGACCTGTGGGGGTTTGGCGCCGAGCGCAGTGCGAAGGTTCCGGGGCCGTCCTCAATCGCTGAGGCACTTGCGCTGGTAGATTTTTCCCGGGTTAAGCTGAAAGATGCTGACAGTGATAATCTGCTTTGCAAGCGTGACGTGGTGCGTCTGGACTTCTCGGCGATTGCCAAGGGCTATGCGGTGGATCGTCTAAGCGAGATTCTCGCCGCCCGGGGCTATACCAATTTTCTTGTCGATATTGGCGGCGAGCTTCGTGGTGCTGGACGCAATGCGGAAGACCGGGCCTGGCAGGTCGCGGTGGAGAAACCGGCCGACAACATCGCCATTGAAGAAGGAGTCGCGCTTGTTCTGGAGCTCAAGGATATGGCGATCGCGACATCGGGTAATTATCGCAACTATTTTTATGAGAATGAGATCAGGTACGGTCATACGCTAGACCCACAAACGGGTACTCCCACGAGTACGAGGGTCCTTTCGGCGACGGTGTTGCATCCTTCAGCGGCTAGCGCAGACGCCTGGGCAACTGCCTTGATGGCATCGACCTTTGATGGTGCGCGGCGACTTATTATGGAAAACCAGTTACAGGCTGTCCTGCTTGTTTCCGGCAGCCTTTGGGAGACTCAGCAAGTTCTGCAACAGGCTTACTATCAGACGGGGCGGCTCGTTGAGGCGAGTGATGCGTATACGATCTGGCATACGAACTCATTAGCAGAGAGCTTACAGATCTTTGCTACGGTCGAGAGTTCAGCGGCATTGGCTCGATAGTTTCGCTAGCGCGTGGGGCTTGCGTCACGTCATAGATCCAGAAGCCGCACATTTACGGTCTGAGTAGTGTGCTTTTGCACGAGCAATTTCGTATCATAGAGACATCGATTACCAAGGTAGCAAGCAAATGGTCACCGTTCTTCTCACAGTGTTAATAGTCGCTCTCATCATCGCAGGAATGGCGGTTGGCGTTATCTTTGCCAATAAGCCGATTAAGGGTTCCTGCGGCGGCATTCAGGCTATCGGTATGGGAACAGAATGCGATATCTGTGGCGGCGATGCGCAAAAATGTGAAAAAGAAAATGCCGCCAAAAACAGTGATCAGACCAGTACAGGAAAGCTGTTCTACGAAGCTAGCGGCGATAAGTAAAGCGGGCTCGTTTTTCGTTTATCGCTTGGCGCGGGCTTTCTATCCTCGGGTTACTAAACGCGCTCCGTGAAATTGGTGTTAGATTGCTTGCGCGCTGACGAGGCGATCTCGCTGCCCTACAGCTCGTCAAGGCATTGCTCATCCAGAGACTAAACGCACAACGTTTTAAAATACGAATAACATTGCAGTAAGTAGATGCAGACTGTCAGGCGTTTGCGACGAGAATTTTTATGAGCCTGAACCTCAGAGCACGAGACCTGCTGTTTAAGCCCTTTCAATAACGCCGTTTTGTACTATTTTTTTCTATCTCACTCCAATAGATCACTCTGGTTGCCGGTATGATTATCGAAGATGATAAAGTTGTCTCTATCCACTACACACTCAAAGACAATGAAGGTTCTGCTATCGACAGCTCGCAGGGTATGGAGCCTCTGGCGTATTTGCATGGAGCGAGCAATATTGTCCCTGGGCTTGAGAAAGCACTCTTGGGCAGGTCGGTAGGCGATAAATTCGAGGTGACCGTGGAGGCAGCGGAGGGCTACGGCGACTACGTACCTGAGCTTAGACAAACGGTCGCAAAAGAGTTATTTGACGGTGTTGATTCTATAGAGGTGGGTGCACAGTTTCAGGCTAACACTGAGCAGGGGCCGCTCTCCGTGATAGTAACCGAGGTCAGTGGCGATCAGATTACCGTCGATGGCAACCATCCTTTAGCGGGCGAAGATCTGTTTTTTGAGGTTGAAGTTGTCGAAATCAGAAGTGCGTCAAGCAGCGAAATAGACCACGGGCATGTACACCAGGGAGGCGATTGTGGCTAGCGTGGGGTGTGATGGCTGAGAGTCTAAAGGCAGTTCGCGGGTTTAAAACTATCAGGCGATCGAAAGTGGCCCGCTTTGCGCAACATCAACCGCAGCATTGCCCTTAGCGCCGTATGTTTGGGAGGGGCTTGAGCCAGATTCTTGCTGTTTAATCGCTTGAATAAACTGATTGGCCGATTGCTGCATGCCGGCAACAATCTTCTCGTTAATCTTCAGCATTCTGTCGCAAGCTTTGAGTTCCTGCTCGACCTTGCGCCACAGAGACCAGAGGCGCAGACCGCTTCTGGATTCAATCAGTTCAATAATGTGTAGCCAGCTTTGCGAGTCTTTACCCTCAAGTGCGTTCGCGTTGAGTTCTGCATCTCTCTGGCTGGCGCGCTTCTCGAGTGAGAGCGACAGTCTGGCTTTGTCTTCGTTGATCTCAGGCAGTTGATCGAAAGCGTTTTTCTCTAGCGAGCCTCTTTCTTTGGAGAGCAGATCGTTTAGTTGCACAAGGTCGCCAAGGTCGAGTTCCAATGACGTCTTAAGGTACTCGCCCAGAGCCTGTGCCTGTTGATCTCTCATTACCCGTTGCCTCGACTTAAATAACCTATGATGGACAGCGCTAGTTTGGGTTTAATCGCTATTGTCTAACTGCATCGCTGTGGCCTAACTATCAAGAAGCAAATCGCTTGCCAAAATCTTTTCGGCCAGCGCTTCAACATCGATACTGTAGCTTCCGTTCGCAATCTGTTCACGAATTTCCGAAACGCGTGCCGAGTCGATATCGGGCAGCTGTGCCAAAGCCCGCTGAAGGCGCGCAATTTCCTGACCTTGCTCACTGAGATTAACAGTGTCCTGCGCACCCGCACTCGCGGTCGAGGCGCTGTCAGCAGAACTTGAATTCGCCGCTGTCTTGCCCTGAGTGGCGGAGCTTTTGCTCGAGCCAGTCGTGGTGTTGCTTACTAGTTTATTACCAATTGGGTTCACTTCATTAACCATAATCGTATGTTCTCAATTCAGATCGCTGCCGCATGCTTTCTGCCGGCCTCGCTGCCTCAAGTTTGCGTAGTTTCCGCTTTCGTACCTCAGTACGCCTCAACTTCTCAGTTTAGCCTGGCCTCTCTTCAGTTCTGCGGTGATCCCCGCTCAACATGTTCAGAACAGGGTGGGCCACAAGCCGTCTCCGGGATTGGTTAACGGCTTTGAGCCGAAAATCTTGAGAGTTAGCTGAAATGTGCTACGCGTTTTTACTTTTGCGGATTATACATCACTAAGCGATGAGAAAAACTATATAAGTCATTGAAAACTATCTACATTGGCACTGAGACCTGGCCCTTTTCCGTCACCTTTGCGACGAGGATTCGTGAAGAGCTGATGTTTTTTACCCGGATTTGATCGCCAAGTTTGCCAGAGGACAGTGCAGTGCCAAACATTTTCACGTAGGTCTGACCTGCCTTCGCTGTGATTACGATTTTCTCTCCACGCTCAACCAGTGTGGGTTCGGTGAGCTGATCGGTTCTTATAACCTGGCCGTCACGAAAGGTTCGCTTTACGATCATGCCACTGATCTGATCAAAGCTCGTGACGTACTGATCTCTAAATGAGTCAAGATTAATTTTACGTGTTATCACATGCGAGGGTCGAATCTCGGTGCCTCGAGCGATCGGTCCTGTTGCAACCAGCACTTGCTGGCTCACATCGACATTCATGGGAACCAGAACTTTCCATGAGCGCGGTGCCGCACATTGAATGCTTACCAGAAGCCTGCCGGAGCGATTGAGCTGTCTGGGGAAAACAACGCGGGGATCTTCGTTGCACTGCCTGTTTTCTATGGCCTTGGGCATTTGCGCGATCTGCACATCGACCTCAGCGCTGGGATAGGCGGCTTGATAAAACCCGCGGGATTCAGTAAGCAGTCTCTGAATAAGCGCATCCCTCTGAATGGAATCCAGATTCTCTGCCTCGATAAGCTCATCAGCGCTCGAGTTTGCTTGCGGGTCCTGCAACGTAGCTGCCGCTGCCAGAGTCGATGATTGTATCTCAGCCTGAGCAAACAGATGCCCACAAAAAAGTAGTGTAAGCAGAGGCGTGCAATGCGCTTTAAGCGCCCGTTTCCATCGCTGCATTGCTGGGTTGTTAGCTGGAAGTCGCATGTTGAGTTCTCTCGCGGCTTTAATATCACACTGATTGGATTTCGCACCGACTGGATTCCGCACTGATCGTTAGAACGAATCGGTTTTAGCTATTGAAAAGCCTTTTGCAGATTTAAGTTTGCAAAATGCAGGCCTACTTTTAAGAGTCATGATTTTTTGCGCCAGCGACGATGAATTTGGCAGGTATTTCCTCTGTTCTCAGTGCCTTAGCGAGGCTGTTAGGCCAATTGCAGCCTCATTGGAGTTTGGCGTCGTAGGCGGCGAGCCTGCGTGTAGAAATTTGTTGCCGTTTCAGCGGCAGCTGCTTGCCGCTTTGCGGTCATCGAGCAATATCAGATAGCCTTTCCCGGCGCTAAAAATACGTATGTTATTGTTTTATATAAAAAAATAAGCAGATTGGCATGTCGGATGCTAATTCACTGGTATGACGGCAATAAATCTAGACAACGCGCTTGGCGCTCATCCGCAGTTTCTCGAGTTTCGAGCAGCGCGCGCTGAGGTGCTGGCCAGTAATATCGCCAACGCTGATACACCCGGGTACAAGGCGCAAGACTTGGTTCTTAGAAGCGACGCCAAGGCTCGCTCATTTGCCGACTCACTACAGCTTGCGCTCTCGCAGACCCATCCCTCACACCGTCAGGCAAATTTTTCGGGAGAGCGTCTGGATTCATCGACTGATCAACTCGGGTCGCTGACTCACGCAGACCATATTGCTTTGGCGAGCGACCAGTCGAGAGCGAGCGAATTGTTTGACAAGGTCTATCGGACGCCGACGCAGCAGCCCGGCCTTGATGGAAATTCAGTTGACGTGCAGCGAGAGAGCGTCGAGTTCGCTCAGAACGCGCTGGATTTCAGCGTTTCATTCCGCCTGCTGAACAGCCGCTTTAGTGGATTGACGAAGGCTATCAAAGGAGATTAAGACTCGTGTCTATCGGTAACATTCTCGACATCGCAGGTTCCGGTATGAGCGCGCAGACGCTGCGCCTGAATACGGTTGCCAGCAATATGGCAAACGCCGAGACCATTAGTACGCGAGCGGAAGATGCCTATCGCGCGCGCTACCCGGTTTTTAAAGCAGTGGTAGATGACGTTTTTAACGATAGCTTCGCCCAGCTCAACAAACTCGATGGTCGCCAGCCGGTCGCCAAAGGTGGTGTTGAGGTTGCAGAGATCATTCAGAGCCAGGATGAGGCGCAGCGACGCTATCAGCCTGCACACCCGCTGGCTGACGAAGAGGGTTTTGTTTATCTGAGTGGTGTGAATATTGTTGAGCAGATGGCCGACATGATCTCTGCGCAGCGCTCATTCGAAATGAATGCAGAAGTCGCCAATACCGCTAAATCCATGATGCAGCGTCTGATAACGCTGGGTAGATAGTTGAGGCTAAGGTCAGATCGATGAATGAAATAGATGTGACATCCAATCCGCTGCTGCAGGGTATCGTACAGACCCAGCAGGAGCGTGCAGCGCAGGAAGCTGAGGCCAGTAATGAGTTGGGTCAGGATGCGTTTTTGCAGCTGATGATCGCGCAGCTAGAGAATCAGGACCCGTTGAACCCTCAGGAAAATGGCGAATTTATTTCGCAGCTGGCCGAGTTCAGCACGGTTGAGGGGATTACTAATATCAATGACTCCATCGGCTTGATGGTCGATGAGTTCCGCTCAAGTCGCACGCTCGATGCTGCCAATCTGGTCGGTAAGTCTGTCGAGATTGACGGCAGCAATGCAGTGTTTAGTCCTGGAGATGTGGTATCCGGTTCATTTGCCCTTGGAGCAAGCTCTCCTTCGGTCACCCTGACAGTCCGGGACTCGTTTAATCAGACCATATATCAAGAAGATTTGGGTACGCTTCCCGCTGGTGAACAGCAATTTGCCTGGAATGGTTCGACCCTTTCCGGTGATATCGCTGAACAGGGTACATACCGCGTGAGCGTCACGGCTCTGGTCGACGGTGAGTCTGCGGAATTGCCGGTCAGAACTGCGGATGCGGTGCAAAGTGTTTTCCTTGATCCCTCCGGCAGCGTTGTATTGAACCTTGCATCGGGCCGATCGGTGCCTGTGGATGAGGTGCGTCGTCTCTCGGATCCATCAGAGGCCGCGAGCTTATCTTCTGCCGCACCCGCACCTGCAGCTAGTTCGTCGATGTCGAGTTACGACATTATGGCCGCGACCGCATTGATCGGGCAGACGGTGACGTATGAGGTTAGCAATATTGAGCGTAAGCAGGGAGACGATAACTTCCGGGCGAGCGTCGACGTCCCCACCGCAAGTAAAGGCGGCGTCTTCGCAGTGAGTGATGCTTCAGGCGAAGTGGTTTACAGTCAGGCGACCGGTCGGGTTGGTTCACAGGAATTTGAATGGAATGGACGTGACAGCGATAACAACGACGTACCGGCGGGCACCTACACTGTCTCTTTTATTGGGGCTGATGGGACGCAAATACCGCTAACCTCTACGTCGAGTGTCGAGTCTGCCGAGATTAATCGCAATGGAGCGCCCTCGGTAACCCTGGCGAATGGCCAGCTGGTTTCCATGGATAGTATTTTAAGTTCACTAATTTCTTAGTCATAACAGGGTCGAGCGCCTAGGCTGATTGCCTGGCCGACAGTTTGAGGAGATAACGATGACTTTTAACGCAGCGCTAACAGGTTTACGAGCAGCCAATACGGATCTTGAGGTCTCGGGCAATAACATCGCCAATGCCAGTACCATCGGTTTTAAAGAGTCGCGCGTTGAGTTTGCCGATGTCTACGCCAGCACCAATATTGGTGGCGGTAGTAATGCGGTCGGCAACGGTGTGCGCGTAGCGAACGTGGCGCAGCAGTTTTCGCAAGGGAGTATAGGTTTCACCAACAATTCGCTCGATATGGCGATTAACGGCGGTGGCTTCTTTATTCTGGATGCCCAGGGCACCCAGATTTATACGCGCTCCGGCCAGTTTGGGGTAAATACCACAGGCCAGATCGTGTCTGCCGACGGTGCGCTACTACAGGGCTTTCCGGCCAACGAATCAGGGGTTGTATCGGGTGTGCTTGATAACCTCGAGATTGATACTTCAAATATTAGTCCGCGCCAGACTTCACAGGTCGATATTGGGTTTAATCTCGATGCCGATGCTCTCAATCCGGTGATCACGGTATCCGACTTTACTACCAATGGTATTCTGATTGATACCGTCAGCACGACGGGTACTAATGGCTATACCGCTGATACGGTAACCATCGAGGGCGTTGACTACCAGATTCCGAGCGACGGTTCGACTGATGCCAGCGCGCGGGAAATTGCGAATGGACTGAATTCTATTGTTGGCGTAAACGCGAGTGCGACAACTAATGCGAGTATTGCGATTGTTGGTGGTGCGACATCTGTAGGCGCAAATGAGCTCCGAATCAACGGTATTGAAGTGACTGGAGCGACGCTCACCGATCTGCAGCAAGCCATCAATGCGCTTCCCAATACGACAGCTTCTCTTAATGGTGCAACCATCGACATTCAAAATACCGGTGGTGACAACATTGTTGTCGACGTGCTCGCTGGATCATCGATTGATGTGACAAACGGAGCCGGCGCCACGACAGTCACTGTTGCGCCAGGTGGTAGTGGAACCGTGGGTGGAACCGTTAATGTAAACGTTGACGAGGGGCTTACGATTGATTTCGCTAGCGGCAACAACAATATTTTTGGTGTTGGCGCGAATGCACCGGCAGTTGTTGCAGAGACCACCAATACATTTGACCCTGCCGATGAGAACACCTTCAATAACGTGACGTCGGCAACGATTTACGACAGCCTGGGTGCACCCCATGTCTTAACCAGTTACTTCGTTAAGGGTGCAGCGCCAAACCAATGGACGGTTTACGTTCAGGTGGATGGCGCCGATGTCGGTGATCCAGATCCCAATGCGGCGGATCCTTTTGCTGCTACCGTTGCTTCGTTTAATCTGGCTTTCAACAGTGACGGGACCTACAACCCGACCTTGTCAGAAAGTATCGTGATTTCTAATTGGACTCCGCTCGATCCATCAGGTACACCGAACGGTGCGCTACCACCATCACCAGGAGCGCCTTTGCCTATTCCTGTACCGGCAACCAGTTCAAATTTCGCAATTGACGTTTCTGAAGCCACTCAGTTCCAGTCAGTATTCGCAGTGAACTCACTGGATCAAACCGGTTATGCGACCGGCCAGTTATCGGGCCTGGATATCGATGACTCGGGCATTATTTTTGCGCGCTATAGCAACGGTGAGGCTTTGATTCTCGGCCAGGTCGCCTTGGCAGACTTTGGCAACGAGCAGGGTTTGACGCCGGTTGGCGATTCCGCCTGGGCGGAGTCCTTTCAGTCAGGGCCGGCAGTCGTGGGATCTCCACTCTCTGCAGCGCTAGGTAGTATCCAAAGTGGCGCGCTGGAAGACTCCAATGTCGAGCTGGCTGAAGAACTGGTATCGCTGATTATTGCCCAGCGAAACTATCAAGCTAACGCTCGAACCATCGAGACCGCGAACGAAGTGACGCAAACCATTATCAACCTTCGATAACTAGTCGATAGCTCCTCGGAGCATGGATATTTCTGATGAATGCCGGTTTATATATTGCTATGAATGGTGCGAACTACAATATGTTCGCCCAATCAGTGCATGCGAATAATCTGGCAAACGCATCGACTTCAGGCTTTAAGGCTGAGCTTGTGAATGCGCTGAGTGCTCGGGTTGTTGGCGACGATGGGCTCGAGCATGGCGAGCTGCCGCTAGCACTGGCGACTTCGATTGATTTTAGCTTTGGTTCTATGCAGGAGACTGGCGACGACTTCGACATCGCTATTGATGGGCAGGGGTGGATGTCTGTGCTAACAGACGATGGCCAGGAAGCTTATACCCGTGGCGGTCGACTGATGATCGACGAGCTGGGCTTTCTTAGGAATGAGCGAGGTAATCAGATTCTTGGTGGCGGTGGCCCCATTGTTATCCCTGAATCCGAAAAGGTCGAGATCGCCAACGATGGCACTATCTCGGTTCGTGGGCTAGGCCAGGCGGCCTCGCAGCTCCAGCAGGTCGATGTATTGCGCCTCGTCAATCCACCGATTAACACGATTAGTCGCGGACCCGACGGTTTGTTCTACTTAGAAGGTGACGCACCTGCAGCTGCGGATCCGCTGGTGCGTTTAAGAAGCGGATTTGTCGAGACCAGCAATGTTAACCCCGTACATGAGCTTACGAGCATCACCAGCTCGGCTCGGCAATTCGAAATGAATATAAAAATGATGCAGGCGATGGGGGATATCACCGAGACGACGACCCGTCTGCTTCAGGGTCAGGTTTGAACGCATCGATTTTACGCTCGTGAGCGCATAGTCGCGGCCATATAGAAGTCAGAG